>JANQJJ010000140.1 GCA_028281725.1 Pirellulaceae bacterium
AGCGGTTCGCCAGGTAACGGGCGCGGTCCTGTCGGCACGCGCCGTCGGAACGGAGCGAATACTTGTGCCGGTCAAGCCTGGGCGATTTGAGGAAACGGATCTGGCGGGTACCGTGATGCAGCCGCTGAAAACTCATGGTGAAGAGCAAGTGAGCCTGATCGATGCATTTCAGGAGAACAATCAGGGAGTCCCCATTGCCCAAGTCCTGCCTCCGCAACGCATGAGCGACGCGATCGTTCCATTCGAAAATCTTGACTTTTTCCAGACTGGGCAGATCAAGGATGAGGAAGTTGCAGTGCTCGGACGGATTTTGGCCGGTGCTCGAACCTGGTACACGCCTGAGTCATTGGATATAATTATCGACGGACAGGAGGCAGCGATAACGCGGGATACGGCTCGAGCGGAGGAGATTTACGTATACGAAATTCCTGACAAATGCTCTATGCGGATTTGCAAAGCGGCGTCCCATACAATCGCTAATTCCGGTGACATCGTTAGTTTTACGATCCGTTTTGACAACGTCGGGGTCAAACCACTTGGCAATGCCGTCATTCTTGATAGTCTTTCACCTCGCCTGTCCTATATTGAAGGAAGTCAGCAGTGCAGCGTTGATGCAAGGTTCTCGTCGGAACCGAACGAGGTTGGATCGGTGGTTCTTCGTTGGGAGATCGAATCTGCCATCCAATCTGACGAGGGTGGCGTAATCAGTTTTGATTGCCGGGTCCGCTAGTCTTGCCCAAGAACGAAGCTGCGGGCAAAGGTTACTTGCGAGACACTTGAGCCCCAGTTTGCCCCATGCATTCAACGCATCTTCGGCGAGAACACCTTCATGGATTAATGGTGGGAGTTGCTATTGGCGACGCCCTGGGGTATCCGCGCGAAGGGCTCAGTCGCCGCGTTGCTCTCAAAATATTTGGACGGCCGCCGCTACGCTATCGTCTACTGCCTGGCCGTGGTATCTACAGCGATGACACGCAATTGATGCTGCTTGCCGCGCAGTCTCTGTTGAACTCGCGCAGCGATCTGCGGGCTTTTCGACACGCATTCGCATGGCGTCTGAGTTGGTATCTGCTCAGTCTGCCGGTTGGCGCCGGAAAAGCGACGCTGACAGCGGCTTTTAGAAGCTGGTTCCGGAGACTGGGGGTTTCTCCTGGAGTCTCGTCGGCCGGCAACGGAGCCGCGACACGAGCGATCTTCTCCGCGTTGGCAATTCACGGTACCGGGCATCGTTTGAATCGATGGGTCGAGGAGACAACCAAGCTGACACACACGCATCCGCTTGCCATCAACGGCTGCCAAGTGCTCGCCGCACTCGCCCAGCGAGCGTCGACGACCAAGGCCGGGTGCCTGGACGTACAGGATGCTTTGGCCGCCGCGATTGAAGTCAGTAAACAATCCGAAATCAAAGACAAGTTGCTCGAGCTTGAGCCATTGCTCCGACAAGGCCGAAGTCCTAGTGCGGTAGCGCGGCACTTCGGCTGGGAGCAGGGTGTGAGCGGTTTCATTGTTCCGACGACGATTATGGCGACGTACTGTTGGCTTCGCTACCCGACCAATTTTCGTCGCGCTGTCGATTCTGCCGTATCACTCGGAGGTGACACCGACTCGGTCGCTGCAATTGTTGGTGGGTTGGTGGGAGCGCATATTGGTTTTAGCGCCCTTCCACAGGACTTAGTCAGGCGACTTGGCGGAAGTCCGCACGGTCCAACCTGGATAGCAGGCATGGCGAGTCGGCTTTCGCACTGGCCTCACGGCGCAGACGATTTGCACTTGGCGCCGGCTCAAACCTCCGATCCTCCCATGCAGCTAATCCGAAATATATTTACGATGCTGTTGGTGTTTTTCCATATCATTCTTCGGATTGTATGGCGTCTACTTGTCCTCAGGAAGCTCAAGCGGGCCGTTGCCTAATAGGCATTTCTTCTGAGCCGGCTTGCTCCCCTGGCACGATCGCTTGTCTCGAAATCGTGTGCGTCCGGGTGGAGTTGCCAGACTGGTTGACTGAGCGCTCTGGGCATCCCACTTTAAGAATCACCCCCCCATTCGCCACCGCTTCAGCACCTCGTCAGGAAATGCAAAACGAGGTTTCACTCTGGTCGAACTGCTCGTCGTCATTGCGATCGTCGGCTTCTTGGTCAGGCGTCAACCTATTCGAGCGTGGCGATCACTGGCCACACGGTTTGACCGTTTCGTAGAGATTCAAATCGCTTCGGCCACCGATGAATCCAAACGCGGTTTGGATTTGAGATAAACCGTCAGCGATCGAGCAGATCCGCTGAGCGCCGAAGCCCTTTTGTCCAAGTACGTAGTAGTGAGGTTCGGAAGTGAGAGGACTGGGAAGGCCCTCGCTGCCCGCAGCGACCTCGCCCGAGATAGAATTGGCGGACAGACCATCGAGAAAGCTCCAATCCGCGCCGCACGGCGCGCAGTTGATCACCTCGTCGCACGCAATGTCCAGCGTTTCCTCCTCGCCGACCTGTAACTTGACATTCCAGCCCGATTCGCCTCGCGTAAGCGACTCAATACCCCACGCCGCGATGGGAACGATGGCTACGTTGTCTCCACCACAGAGCGTGTATGCTTGTTCGAGAAGCTCTGCCGGCGCTCCGTCGGGTAGGCTGAGATTCAAGCCACTACCTCCGATCTGCTTGGGGATCACCCAAGTCAGACGGGTTCCGCTAGTCTCCGACGCCAGTCTGGCGAACTCCAGGGCATTCGCACACGCCGGCCAGTTACTGCCGAACAACAGCGAGTGCTTGCCGGAATAGACGTCCCGCGACTTACCAAGTCCATCCACTTTCCCTGTTGAATATTGGTCGCCAAATTGTCGTTGGCCAATCGAAATACCTGTCCCTGTCGCCATGCCTCCGTGGGCGGAGCTGACTCCAGTGCAATCGAGCACGATGTCGGCCAGCTGCGAGTATTCACCGCGTTTCCGCGATTCGATCAGTAGACGAAATTCTTGCTCCGCCCTGCGCTCGATCGGAATGCGAGTGTCTCGCGCGCAGCCCAATCGGCTGATGGATCTGACAGCCGAGTGGATCTGAACCGACTCGTAAAGCAAATCCGTTCGTGCGATTGGCAATAGATACTGCTCAACGTATTGGCGATAGGTGCAGACATCTTCGGTCGACGGCAGTTCTTCGACACTTCCCTGAGCCTCCAGGGCGGCCAACCCTAGCGATGAAGTCACCTGGCCCCAGGTCCCAGGCATCGGAGCGTCCCCCCAGCAAAGCACGCTGTCCCCCACCTTCGCCGAGTCGAAGAGCATCACGAAGTAGCCGAGGAAGCGTGCATACAATGCAGCTTCTACACCAATCGGCCCGCCACCGACGACGGCAACCGTTGCCGGCGTGTCGATCTCTGGATCCCAGTCTACTTCCGTCATGTTGACCAACCCATTCCGCCTGCGAGCACTTAAACGTCAGGAATTCAACCCAGCTTGACGCCTATCCGGGCACGGTTGAAGACCTGGATGAGAACCGACCGTTTAGTCTTGAATCGGCAACTGAAGCTGCCGCTTCTTGCCGCCCCGCAACAACTCCACGTCAACCTGGTCGCCCGGCTTGGTCGTCCGTATCAGGAACGCAAAAACCTGGCTCTCACTCATCGGCTCGGATCTACCGGCGATGCTGATCAGAATGTCATCCTTCTTGAAGCCGGCTCGCTTGGCTGCCGCGTGCGCATTCCATTGGCCCACATGCTCAACACGCAGACCAACCCCGGTGTTTACCCCTTTCAGGTCCTCTAGCTCTTCGCTTGTGAGACTGACCAGTCGCAATCCACCGGTAACCATCCGCCGGAAAGCCCAGCTGGTAACGCGCCATGAGATATCGCCTGTCTCTCGCCAGCCCTCCGGCAACTGCAGTTCTAGCGCTTGCTGCTTACCTCCACGTTCGACCTCGGCCTTCAGCACGGCGGTACTGGGTGCACCGTGCAAAACCCATTGAATATCCGCGGTCGAAACGATGGGCTGGCCGTTCAGAACTCGCAGTTCGTCACCCGACTTGAACCCGGCTGTCTCAGCCCACGAGCCAGCTTGGACTTGCTTGACGGTCGCGGCTGTCTTGGGATCCATGATCAATCCCAAAATCTTCGGGTGCGGATACGGGTAGATCACCTCTTCCGGAATGGGTTTGCCGGCCGAGCGGTACCACTCTCTCCAAGATTCGCCGACCTGATGACAGTGGATGCAGCTGCGAGCCACTTCGTTGCCGTAGTTCAGGCTGGAGGCATAGCGTCCCTTCAGATTGGAAAACTCCTCGGGACGAGCGACCGGGACCGCCGGACCTGTCTTCGGCGCCAATGACTGACGTACTTTGGGAAACTGACGGTGCAAAGCAAGCACCTCGCCAAGCGTGTCGATAAATCCGTCGAGCGAAACATCGTCGTCCGACTCGGTCTGATGCGATCGCGTACCATAGCGACCATAAATCGTCCCGTCCGCATTCATAAAAAACGCGGCCCAAGATTGATCGTAGTCGAATTGGAAACGAGAAAGATCCATGCCATTGGTGTAGACCACGCGAACGCAAACAAACCGGCTCAATAACTTACGGACCGCAGGATTTTTTTCGACTACTTGCTCATCAAGTTGCGCGCAGGCCTCACAGGGTATGCAACGAAAAATCACCAGCAGTGGCTTCCCGCTGGCCTCGGCTTCTTCAAGGCCTTTTTCCACGTCGTTGTAGATCCAGAAACCATCGTCAAGTATGCGCGTTCGGTCGTTTAGAACCAGCGTATTGCGGTCCTGGCCGGTCGCGAACCGTGCCGACGCAAAAATGACACTCCAGCACATCAGCCAACGCATTGCAAGCATGCTCGATACCTCCCAGTATTCATTGGGATGAGAATCCCTGAATCGGTTGTTCATCTCACCTCGTTCACATACTTCGCCATCGTACTGCAATCAGCCGAGCCTAAACAGCAGGAACTTCAGATACCGCAATTCAGGCATGGCGAGTGGTG
>JANQJJ010000179.1 GCA_028281725.1 Pirellulaceae bacterium
GGCGGTTAAGTCCACTTTCAAGCCGGGTGGATCGAAGCGGCCACCGCAGAGATCGCTGGCCAAGAAAATGCGGCAGAAGCGCGATCGTACTCTGCTAATGACTCTGGCCGGAGTTTTGCTCAGTCTGGCTGTTGTCCTGGGAGTCCTGTTTTTGGTGCTCAACCCGGGTGCTGCCGAACGGGATCGACAACAGCCCGGGCCTGCTGTAGCCGTGAAGCCGGAGCAGAATCCCGGCGACTCGCCGAGCTCAGCGAACAATCGGTCTTCGGCTCCGAGGCCAAGTGGCCTGCCGAGGGTCACTGGATTGGATGAACCGCCGGACAATTCCACTGGTCCGGACGCCAGCGATGGGCCCGAGAACAATCCTGGGGTGGCTGAGTCCAATCCGCCCGGTCCTGGTGCGATGCAGAACCCAAGCCAGACGGCTTCGATGAGTGGGGACCCGGTTCAGCCGCCGACTGGCCCATTCAATCCGCCGACGGAGCTGACACCGACCGAACCGACCTTAACGGAAGACGACAAGGCCGCTTGGCAGGCGATCATGACGGAAATCCGAACACTCTTGGGAGAGCAAGCCTACGATACGGCCGGTGGCAAACTGACCCGAGCCAAGACGTTGGCCAAGACGGCGCCACAGAGAGAGCAACTCACTCGGTTGAATACGGTCAGCAAGTTGGCGAAGGAGTATCACGACGAACTAGTGCAGGCGATCGCTGGACTCAGCGCGGGTGAGACGTTCAAGGTCAAGACCACGGATGTGTCATTCGTAGGAGGATCAGACCAGCGAGTTACCATTCGCATGCGCGGGCAGAATCAAGCCTTTGACTTAACGGAGATCCCTATCGGATTGGCTCATGGGTTGGTGGATCTGAGGATGGACCTGATCCACCCGACTTCGCTGGCGAGGAAGGCAGCCTTTACGCTGCTGCATCCGGCGAACAATGATCTGGTGCTCTCCAAGGCGAGGCAGATGATGTCCAGTGCCGCCGCCGATGGAGCGGTGCCTAAAGATACGCCGGCAGCCTTCGATGACGATTACCGGCTCTAGAACGACTGGTTCACGTAGGTTCTATCGGTCGCGTTAAAGTCAGGGGGAGTGGTACGATTGTGATAATCGGCGCAACCTGGTCCGCCGGTAGTCGCAGATTCGCAAAACATCGGCGCGCCTGCTAGTGCGAGCCCGCACGGGCCTATCGCTCGTCCAATCAGCCAAATCTTTGCTCAATTGAGCGAGGGCGAGACACCACTTAACCGCCACACGCTCTCAATTCTGATCTATGTTTAATTGGCAGAAGTCCGATTTACCCCGGCCCGATTCAATCGTTGCGTCATTCGCAATCATCCTCAGAGAGATACGTGACAGACGTGGACAATCATTCCCGAGAATCAGAAGACAGAGCATCAGAAAACGAACCCGGCCGCCGTTCGTTTGAGCGTGTCGGCCTGAGGACTTCCGTGACCACCATCGTCAAAGGGGCCGATGAAGTCCCGAGAGTCTACAAGGCTTGGACGGATGATATCTCGCCTTCGGGGGCATTAATCCAGTGCGAGCAGCCGATCGAATCGGACGAGATATGCGTTCGCGTTTTCCTGCCCGGGCTGCAGGAACGATTCTTTAACTGTCGTATCGTTCGACGAGACGAGTACGCTTCCACATCGTTCAATCGCGCAGAGATCACCAGGTACCTGTATGGCGTCGAGTTCCTAGGCGTTTGCGGTGACGCGGAGATGGATTTTCTGATGAAAGTTGCTGCGGGAGCGTAGATTCTGCTGTAAAGGTGCCTCACTCGGGGCGACGCACCTGATCGGCTTGCCCGTCACTCGCACAGGCGTACCAAGATATCGTCGCCTTTGATCTGAATCTCATGGCAGGCAGTCGGCTCGGTGGCTGGCATGGTGAGAGCTTCACCGGTACGAACGTCGAATTGAGCCCCATGCCGCGGGCATGCCAGACAGAAGCCATGGAGTTCGCCTTCGCCCAACGGTCCTCCGTCGTGTGTGCAAACATCATCAATGCAGAAGTAGTCGTTCTCGATTTTCACGATCACGATGAAACGGTCGGCGACTTCGAGGCACAGACGTCCCGAATCGGGCATTTCAGCTACTTTGGCGACTGGGATAAATTCACTCATAGAACTGACGATGGGGAGGTGTGAAGAGAGGGGGAGCCACCAACCAAACTGGCGGTCGGCGGCGATCCAGGTCGGGAACTGCCGCTACTGGTACTCGCGAACTTGACGAGCAATCGACTGTCCGAGGGCTTCACGGACACTTTCGATCGTGATGCGGTCGAAGATTTGCTGGAAGAAGCCGGTGACGATCATCCGCACGGCTTCCTTGCGAGTGAATCCACGGCTTTGCGCATAGAAGATCAGCTCTTCATCGACCTTGCCCGACGTACTACCGTGGGTACAACGCACGTCATCGGCGAGAATCTCCAGCCCCGGAATGGAGTCGGCTCGAGCCTCATCGCTCAGAAGCAAGTTGTCGTTTCGCTGATAGCCATCTGTTTTTTGAGCGTCTGGATCGACCCCAATCATACCGCGCCAAACGGTACGCGATTTGTCTTGCAGGGCCGCTTTGTACAGGAAGTCGCTACGGCAGTGGGGGGCTTGGTGATGCTGGAACGTGTTGTACGTCAGTTGCTGTTGATCTTGGGTAAAGAGCACTCCGTTGACCTGGCTATTGGCGCCCGGGCCCACGAGCGAGGCTCGCTGGCTTACCTGAGAGAAACGACTGCCGATGGCTGCAATTGTCCACTGCATCGAAGCGTCTCGATCGATGGTGGCGCGTTGGTGGGCAAAGTGCCAAACGCCTCGCCCCCAGTCTTGGAGGTTGACGTATCTCAGGTGGCCGCCCGGACGCACGACAATCTCAACGCTGCCGATATGCATGCCTGAATCGGTAGCCGTACTGCTATTGGATTCATACAGGAAGGTGGCTTCGGCACCTTCCTCCACGATGATCAATGTGTGCCCCGTATCACTGCCTCCCGCGGTCATGCCGGCGGCCACGTATAGAGGCTGGTCGACGCGCACACCCCGCGGCACGTACAACAACTGTCCGCCATTCCAAGTCGCCGCGTGCAACGCGGCGAATCGATCCTGCGACGGGTCGACGACCGAGTAGAGATACTGCTCGACTAAGTCCGAGTGCTCGCTGGCAAGTCGGCTGAGATCGCCAAACAAGACTCCTTGGCTGGCCCAAGAGTCATCGAGTTGTTCGGAGATGACGGAGCCATTGAGCGAGTGCAGTGTACCGGCCGGCGCTACTCCTTCGGAAAGCCGCTGAGGAATGCCGGCATCAGCTAGCGTGGTCGGCTCACGGAGCGAGATGGGAAGGGGGTAGCGATCCAACTTGAATCCGCGGAGATCGCTGCGCATCCATTCTTCTTGGCGTCGATCTGGCCAAGTCATCTGTTCGAACTGTTTCCATGCGGTGCGTCGCCGGTCAATCAGCCAAGTTGGTTCGGCTGTAGAGGCCAGCAGTTGTTCAAAACCTTCGGAATCAAAGGCGGCGGACTGAGGAGCCTGGGTAGTGGTCATTAGGAATCGTCAGTTGGACTAAATTGCGGTGGGGGACGGGATAAGGCTAGCGGCACCGAAAACTCGCGGGCGAGCTTTCGGGCCGGAACGTATGAATGAACGTGGGCGGAGCGGTCTGGACGAGGTCAGCTGAAACTAACCGACAGAACCTTCCATTTGCAGCTGGATCAAGCGATTCATCTCGACCGCGTACTCCATCGGCAGCTCTTTCACGAGCGGTTCGATGAAGCCGTTGACAATCATGGTGCTTGCTTCGGCTTCACTTAACCCACGACTCATCAGATAGAACAACTGCTCTTCACCGATGCGCGACACACTCGCTTCGTGACCAATGCTGACATCCTGATCCAGGATCTCAATGTATGGATAAGTGTCCGAGCGGCTTTGGGGGTCCAAGATGAGAGCATCGCAGACCACGTTGCACTTGGTATGTTTGGCATCCTTCTCAACACGAACGAGACCGCGATAGCTACTCCGGCCACCATTCTTGCTGATTGACTTACTAATGATTTGTCCCGTGGTGTGCGGAGCGGCGTGAACCAGTTTGGCACCGGCATCCTGATGCTGACCTTGACTGGAAAAGGCAATGGAAAGGATTTCACCGCGAGCACCAGGTTCCATCATATAGACAGCTGGATACTTCATGGTCAGCTTGCTACCCAAGTTACCGTCGACCCATTCCATGGTCGCATCGCGGTAGGCCATGGCGCGTTTGGTCACCAGGTTGTAGATATTGTTTGCCCAGTTTTGAATCGTGGTGTAGCGACAGCGGCTCCCTCGTTTGCAGATGATTTCCACGACTGCCGAGTGTAGGCTTTCGCTGCTATACATCGGAGCGGTGCAACCTTCCACGTAGTGGACCGAAGCTCCTTCGTCGACGATGATCAGCGTCCGTTCGAACTGCCCCATGTTTTCCGCGTTGATGCGGAAGTAGGCTTGGAGCGGAAATTCGATGTGGACTCCCGGTGGTACATAAATGAACGAACCGCCCGACCAAACGGCCGAATTGAGAGCTGCGAATTTGTTGTCGGCCGGCGGAATAATTTTGCCAAAGTGTTCGCGGACCAGGTCCGGGTGTTCTCGTACCGCGGTATCGGTGTCGAGGAAGATCACACCCTGTTTGGCTAAATCTTCTTTGAGGGATCCATAGACCACTTCACTTTCAAACTGTGCCTTCACCCCGGAGAGGAACTTCTTTTCCGCCTCTGGAATACCTAGTTTGTCGAACGTGTCCTTAATTTCCTGTGGCACGTCGTCCCATGAACGCTCCTGGCCCTCGGACGGTTTGAGATAGTAATAAATGTCCTGGAAATCGACATTGATTTCACCTCCCCAGCTGGGCATCGGCTTGGAGTTGAAGATGTCGAGCGACTTCAGTCGGAAGTCCCGCATCCAATCCGGCTCCCCTTTCATTTCGGAGATCTGGCACACAATCTCGCGATCCAGGCCTTTGCGAGCCTTGAAGACCGCTTCACTTTCGGTGCGAAAGTTGTACTTGTTGATTTCGCCAACTTCGTCTTGTGTTTCTAGTCCAACGTCCGTTGCCATGGGTAGGATTCTTTATTTAATCGGGATTGCAAAAGGATCTGTAAGTTATTTTTAGGGGGCCGGCAGCGGCCGATGTCTGGTCGCGGCGGACAAGCTGCATGCCGGCCAAAGGCGCCGCGTTTATCCGACGCCTACTTCGGTCGATTCGTCGCTAAGCATTTCCTGGTTGGCTCGTTCAGCGTCGGGATAGGCTCCTCGAATGCGCTCGTAGCCTTGGCCGTGTAATTCTTGAGCCAGCTCCACTGAGCCTGTCTCTACGATTCGGCCACCTAGCATCACGTGGGTAAACTCCGGCGGATTGTGCTCGAGCAGCTTATCGTGGTGCGTAATGATCAACAGGCCCATCTTCTCGCGCCCAATCTCCGCAATGCTGGCACTGGCCAAACGGACTGCGTCGGCATCCAGACCGCTATCGGTCTCGTCCAGAATCGCAAACTTGGGCTGCAGCATGGCCAGCTGCAGAATCTCGGCTCGCTTCATTTCGCCACCGGAAAAACCGTCGTTGACGTAGCGACGAGCGAACTCAGGATCCATTCGCAGTTGCTGCATCCGGTCCTTGAGCTCCTTGCGGAACTCACGCATGGGAATCAGCTCTTCGCCTTCCTTTCGGTCCGGACGGCGTACATTGGTGGATGCATGCCGGAGAAAGTCAGCCATTTTGACACCAGGAACACTGATCGGTCTCTGGAAAGCCATGAAGATTCCAGCGCGGGCTCGACCATCGGGCTCCATTGCAAGGATATCTTCGCCATCGAGGGTGATGGACCCCTCGGTCACTTCGTAACCAGGATGGCCAGCGATCACGAGTCCAAGCGTACTTTTTCCCGACCCGTTGGGGCCCATCAACGCATGAGTTTCACCATGCCGCATCTCCAGGTTAACACCACGTAGGATTGGCTTGTCTTCCACTGAGACATGCAGGTTTTCAATTTTCAGAACGTGACTCATTGAAGTGGTTTCTTCCTTCGGATAATCGGTAGGTAGTAAAGGATGTTGGTTTTTTGATTCGCGGGCGTTTTCAGGAACTGGGAGTTTGAGGCATGTTGCGGCGATACTCGAATCAGCCGGCCGCGCTGCCCGCTTGCGATACTTCGGTCCCGGCCACCGGGCGGAACTGGCAATGGGCATGCCCGTCGAGGCAGCAACGGTCCAACTGAACCGACTGACCAATGGCTTCGCTTAACATTTCTTGTTCCAGCTCGCACAGCTGTCGGCTTTCATCCAATTCCGTCAACTCCGGGTAGGGGCAAGCATGCACTTCGAGAATCGGCAAATCACCGCCGCCACTGACACTGGCCGGAACCTTTCGCTTCCCGAGCGCCGAAGCCATGGCGGAGAGTCGTTCTCCCAGCCCTGCGTCCTGAGGAATACTCTCGCCCAGGCCCTGCCCCATACGTTTGGCCACGCGGCGCAGGACGCGACCACGCTGCGCCGGATTGGGCAGCTCCATCACCTCTCGCCAAAGCGCGGTTGCCAGATCGGCGTAGCTGGCAGCAGCGTATCGCATGCCGAGCGGCGTGACAAAGTAACGGAACTGGGGACGTCCCCGCCCCACACTCTCCTTACGCCGCTCGATCAGGTCGACCTGAACGAGCCGCTCCAAGCGTTGGCGTACTGCCGTTGCGGTAACCTCCAGGTGATCGGTCAGCTCATGGACCGTCAGGCCCTGACTCTGCCTGAGCAGGTCCAGGACCACTTGGTCGATGGGTCGGATATGCTCCGAACAGGTGGTTTGCATGGCTGGCTCCGCATTCGGTAACTTGCCGTCGCCGTCGCTTGAGGACAGCGTTCAGTCGCTAAAAGAATAGGGGCACGATTCTATTTTGACAAGTCCTGATGCGAAAAATAGGGCGAGGCTGATTGAGGGCCGGGGATTTTCGCCCTCGCCGTCGATTCGCCGCTCCAAATTAATTCGAGAAACGAGGACAATTGAGTATAATGCCCTTGAAACAGCATCCTCAGCTACTTTCGGACGGACCCCAATCTGTGCGGGGGGGGCTGATCGCTCGTCTGACACGCTTTTCTGTAAGTCTCTGGAGGAGACCCATGCGACTTCGTATCGCCTGCACGCTTGTTTTTGCGTTCGCCATGTCAGCTTCTGCACTGTCAGCTTCTGCACTGGGCCAGGTCTCCGAGACGGAGGCGCGTGAACTCGGAATGGAAGTAGCCTGGCGATCGCAGGTTCAGCTTCCTCGGGTGGGCACTGGTTTGGTGTCTTCGCACTTGTGGACCGAGCCGACCAGCCCACGCCGATATGCGGTGGTTCAGCTGACCGACCGCAAGATTCGCGTCTCGGCAGACACGCTCGATAAGCACGGCAAGCCGATCGGTATGGATGAGGCGAAAAAGCGGGCGACCGAGCAGGCGGCAAGGTTGCTGGGCAGGACCGATGGTTTTCAAGTCGTCGAAGTCATTGTCCCTCGTATCAAGTTAGTGCTGGTGACCCGAGATGGTTTGGTTCAGGCGTTAGACGCCGAATCCGGCAAGTTGATTTGGTCGACTGCCTGTGGAGATACCTCTGCGCCGGCGCATCCGGCGGCTGTGTCACCGGCGGGCGTATCCTTGATCCATGGAGAACGGCTCTATCTTTTGGACTGGAAGACCGGCAAACACCGCATGTCCGCGCCGCTGAAGTATTCCTCATCCAACGCGTTGGCTGTGTGCAACGACATTGCGTACGTCTCTGATTTCACCGGTCGTGTGGAAGCGTATGGACTGGGTGTTTCCAAAAAACCTTGGAGTTACATCATCCAGGGGCGCGCCGTTGGGAGGCCTGTGAGCTTGGCCGACCAGTCGTTCTGCGCGATCGCTTCTGAAGATGGTTTCGTCTACGTCTTTGCCGGTGGTGAAGAGCCGCGAGTCTGGCTTCGGTACGAGTCGTCGACGCCGATCGTCGGAAGCTTGGCATCGGGCAACGGAGCTTTTTACTCGGGGAACGCCGGCGGACTGTTGACGAAAATTTCTGTCGAAGACCGACTGGGACGAATCCGGTGGGAGTTTCGCACCGGTCGCACGATTGCCGCTCCACCGTTGGTAGCCGGTAAGCAGTTGATCGTGGCAACCGAAACGGGAGATGTCTTCTCGGTTGATGATGAAACGGGCCTTTCGCAGTGGGTCACTTCAGGTCTGGCAGTTCGCCAGGCGTTGGCCAAAGCAGGGTCGCACGTGTTTTGCCGCTCTGATTCGGGGGAAATCATCGCACTGGATGCAGAAACAGGTCGTCTACGGGGACGGACGGGCGTGCTCAATCTGAACGGTCCGGTGATCAACCAGTTGAATGATCGGCTCTATCTGATAGGGGCAGCAGGCCGGGTAGAGTGTCTGCGTCCGATCGGGGGTGGCTTGCCAGAGATGGTCGTAGCCGTGGCGCCATCTGTCGAGGAATCCGATGCCTCCACCACCACGACCGAACCGCAAACAACGCAGCCGGAGATGAACGAAGCCGTCAATCCGTTTGATTTTGGTACCGGAGCCGGCGCCGGTGGAGCGGCCGACTCAGGAGACAACCCTTTTGAAGGCACAGATTTCTTTGGCGGCGAAGCAGGCGGCAAACCGGGAAGTACCACCGGCGGCGACGCAGATAACCCATTTGGCAACCCGTTCGGCGACAATTGAACTCGGCCGGTTCGCCGCTTCAACTGGCACAAGCCCCGGCTCGCGCGAGCCGCGCGCGTCTCCACTGAGCGAAATCGTGGATCGATCGAGCGAGGGCGATGCACCACTTAGCCGGTCGCACTCTCCAATTGGGATCCGCTTCACCTTTCGACGTAGCGAGCGGTGGATTCGATCGTAGTGACCGCCTGGGGAGGTGATATGAGATTCCGCGCCGGAACATAAACTTTGTCGTAGATGACGTAGAGAGCGACCAAGAAGATGGCGATGGAACTGATCCAGAGGGTCGTGTCATAGAGCCCGCTGGGTAACAACCGCTTGTCAAGCCGCTGGTATCGAAAGTAAATCGCCGCGAAAACGACGATCAGCAAAATCACGACCGTGGCCAAGCCTCCCAGGATCACCATCAAGGCCGGGTTTTCCATGACCAGAAACAGAGTGGCCCACATCGCTGGGATGGCCCAGGCCGCCAAGCCGATGGCTCGTTTGCGTGAGGACTCTTGCTCGAAATCGAGCAGTCCTATACGCCCGAACGCGTCGGCAAACATTCTCGTCCAGGCGGCGAGTGCTGCAAACAGAGTCGAGTATAAGACAATGATTGCGCCGACGATGAACACCGAGCGAGCCCACGGTCCGAGTGATTGGGTATACATGTTCCCCAACGTGCTGATCAGCTCGGCTCCCTCCGGTACCATGCCTTGCCGGTGCAGAATCGCAGCACCGAGTAGGTAGAACATGACGGTCATCGCTGTGTAGGCCACCATGGCGAGAATCGCATCCCAATACATGATGCGTATCCAACCCTTTGCCCGTCGCTCCCACTCGGGCGAGTCGTTCTTAGGACCCGTGTAAGCCGCGTAGCCCTTTTCGATCAGCCAGTAGTTGTAGGCCATGATTTCATCGCCTCCCACACCGGTGATTCCGAAAGCCCCAATGGCGACGAGTAGAATCGTAGTCTCCGCTGGGATGTTGGGAATCGATCCGGAGATGAAGTTGCTGGACGTGATCGCCATGTCGGTACTTTGCAGCGCAATCAGCGAGGCGAGTGTGAAGAGCGTGAATCCGCCGAGCATGATCAAGGACGCCTTCTCGATCAGCAGGTAGTAGCCCTTGAATACCAGCAGGGAAACGGACGCGGCAACGACATAAGAAGCAATCGCCCTGCCAGGCATCTGGCCGAGCCCCGGAAAGAACTCGACGGCTGCCAGGACCACTCCCCCAACGATCCCGCCGACCTGCATCATTTTGGCGATCATGAGGATCAGCCACGTCCAGATCGACCAATTGGCTTTGCCGAGCCGAGGACCCGGAAGCGTATTGAGCGACGCCATGGTCGACTCGCCGGAACTAATCGCGTGTTTGCCAAACTCCAGTTGCACCACCACCTTGACCAGGCAACTGAAGATGATGAACCACATCAATACAAAGCCCGCTTTGGCACCGACCAAAGTGGTTGCGATCAGTTCGCCGGACCCCACGATCGATGCGGATAAAATAAAACCTGGGCCGATGTATTGGAGGCGGCCAAGCAACGAGTCGGGCGGCTCTTTGATATTGGACTCTTGAAGGACGTATGGGTTGTTGGTTGACATAGGTAGGCCAGTGCGAGGATGGCAGCGCCGATAAGATTAGATTGAGGAGCCTGCATGGGCAGGCAGTGGAGGCGCCGGGAGGTTGGTGTAGGTTAGCATCCATAGCGGGAAACAGCGGTCGTCTCTCCCCCAAGTGCCATCACGCGCCGCCGTGATGATTGGCAGAAAACAGGATAGCTATCTCCCGGATGATGCTTGGCACTCTCAGCGATTGATGAATGATACCGTTATTTGAACGGACGGTGGGGCGACTCCCACTGGAACACGTTTCGATCTACAATTCGTGTCTGCCCCATATCTCCGGTTCCACGGCATGGGGCCGCGGCCACGGATTCGCTCTTTTTCAATTTGATTTGCTTTTCGTTTTTTCAGGTTCTTTCCAAATCGCGAGGTGATGGTGTGATCGTAGGTGTGCCCGCGGAGGTGAAGCAAGACGAGTACCGGGTTGCCATGTTGCCTGTGGGCGTGGAGGAACTGACGTCGCGCGGTCACCGAGTGTTGGTGCAAGCCGGTGCTGGATTGGGGTCGGGGCTGGCCGACCACGCCTACCTTCAGGCTGGAGCCGAGTTGGTTTCGAGTTTGAAGGAAATCTACGAGGGTTCCGAGCTGATCGTGAAAGTCAAGGAGCCGCAACAGGAGGAGTTTCCGTACATTCGAAGTGGCCAGACGCTATTTACCTACTTTCATTTTGCCGCTAGCCGTGAGCTTACCGAGGCGATGGTTGGCATCGGCTGCAATTGCCTGGCCTATGAAACGCTCGAAGACGAGCGGGGGCGTTTGTCTTTACTGACGCCGATGAGCGAAGTGGCGGGCCGCATGAGTATTCAGGAGGGGGCCAAGTACCTGGAACGACCGCAGATGGGACGCGGCATCTTGCTCGGTGGAGTTCCCGGTGTGGCTCCGGCTCACATTACCGTACTCGGTGGCGGCGTGGTCGGGGCGAATGCGGCCAAGATCGCCTCCGGTTTTCAAGCGGACGTGGCCATACTCGACGTGAATATGGATCGTCTGCGATATCTCGACGACGTGATGCCGCCGAATGTCAACGTCTTGTTCAGTGACCGGCACACGATTCGCGATCAACTCAAACTCGCGGATCTGGTGATTGGCTCGGTATTGATACCTGGAGCCAAAGCACCGCATCTAGTGCGCCAGGAAGATCTGCTGCTGATGAGACCCGGTTCCGTCGTGATTGACGTGGCTATTGATCAAGGCGGGTGTTTCGAAACTAGTCGACCCACCACGCACAAAGATCCAACGTACCTGGTTGACGACATCCTGCACTACTGCGTGACCAACATGCCAGGCGCGGTGGGACGCACGAGTACTTTTGCTCTTTGCAACGTCACGCTGCCCTGGGTAATCCAGCTGGCGGAACTAGGGATCGACTCCGCGCTCAGTAGCTCGCGCCCATTGGTCTCGGCAGCGAATGTTCTCGCCGGCAAGGTGACCAACCGACCGGTCGCTGAAACATTTGACTTGCCATGGAGGGAACCGGTGGCCTAGTGCAAGCCAGCACACCCACATAGCCTGGACTATCAATGGTTTCCAACGTGAACTGGCTGCAAAGTGGCGACACGAAAAGTAAAAATGCTTTAACTGAACAGCGTGCCTCCTGCTTGAAGATCTAAGCAGCGCGAACTCGTGGTGAACGTGGCGCCGGAAGAGCCAGGGAAAATTCGACTAAAACTGCAAATGGGAGCTACTGTATTGACCGGACAAACCTTGACAAAGACACCGGCTGCGGTCGGGTGGATCGGCGAAGTGGACGGGTTCCTGCAACTGATCGATCAGACACTCTTGCCTGGTGAGCTGAAGCTGATTGACTGCCGCGATGTGCACAGTACTTGGGAGGCGATCAAGATGCTGCGTGTGCGTGGCGCTCCCGCGATCGGCATCGCCGCCGCCTACGGCGTCTGCCTAGCGACCCGGTAGGCCAGG
>JANQJJ010000192.1 GCA_028281725.1 Pirellulaceae bacterium
AACTTGCATGCAAAGCTGGCGTCCGAGTGTGCCCTGGTCACCTGGGTAGGCCTAGTAATCCGGGAAACGCGTCAGATCAGCCAAGCGGAGCCGGGATTCACCATCACAGCTCGTATCAGAACCCTACGGGCGGAAACCGAAGACGAATTCAAAATCAGCCATACCGATCTGCAGGAGTTGGCCCGCTCCAGCGACGATGGACGCTGGCTAGCCCGATTGCAGTCGACCGCCGGCAGATACGCTCTACTGGCCGATCGACGTTGGCGAACCTACATTGATTCCGGCGAAGAAGCCATCTTGAGAATGATCGAAAACAATACCGTCATCGCGCAGTGCAATATCACTCGCTTGCCCAAGTTGGCCGACGGAAAGCAATTGACGCTCGAAGGCATGCAGGCCGATATCGAGAAATCACTCGGCGAAGGTTTTGATAGCTTCCTGGAATCGAGCGAGAAACTGACTTCGTCCAAGTTGCGGTTGCTACGGGCCGTCGTGGCCGGGCAATCCGAGGATGTGCCGATTCAGTGGATCTATACGCACCTATCGGACGACCAAGGTCGACGCGTTTCCATGGTATTCACGATGGGTAGCAACTTCGCCGAGCGGTTCGCCGCGTCGGACGAGCAGATGACGGCTAGTTTCGAGCTGCTGCCGGACGCCTCGGACGGGTCCTCGGAGCCTACCACGGCGCCCAAGTTGAGCGCCCAGCAGTCGCCACCAGCAAAAACCGCTAAGCGTTAGAGCAGTTTTTTGGGTTTCCACACCCTTCCTCGCGCAGCGGAATAGCCGGCCAGCGAGGCAATCGGTTTCACCTCGCCGGCACGTGCGACAATCCGTCAAGACGCTCGATACGGCCCCATCTGGCCGAAGAACTCATCCACGACTTCGTCGACTGTTACCTGGATCTCGTCGTGTGAAAGCGAGAGCAAGTCGACCAGATCCTCTTCCTCGTCTTCGGAGCCATCGCTCAGTGGCGCGAATGCCGCATTCCCGGCACTAGCCAACTCGTCTTCGGCTGCAAGAGTCATCGATAACGACTCATCCAGAGCTTCCTCGATTTCGCGTAGGACCTGAGCCCCGACGGTCTCAATGACCTGCTGCGGTGTGACCATCAGCACGTACTCTTGCGAAGAAGGATCCGATGGTCCTTCTCCCTCGCCAGCCCCGCCGCTGGAGTTCTCGTTCAGGAAGTTGATCACGAGCAGAACATCGACGGGCGTTACCGACTCATCGCCCGAAGGATCGATGAACGGTGGAGGATCAATGCCGGCGAATGGCAAGAACGTGGGACCATCTCCGTTGAGGTAGTTGATGATCAGCAGCGCGTCGATGGGAGTAACCAACCCGTCGGCATTGACATCCAGAGATCCCTGTGGATTCTGCCACTTGCTGTTCTGCACCCGCACTGAAACATCAGCGACGTTGGATGGGGTACCAATGTTATCCGAGACGACGTAGGAGAACTGAGCCTGCCCGGAGAAACCGGGCGCCGGAGTGAACCGAATGATGCCGTCGGGCAACACCGTGGTCGTACCGCTTGGAGTCGGGGCGACAACGACTTGAACCGTCGCCGGATCAATGGATCCGTCTGGATCCGAATCGTTCGTGAGCACCTGAATGTCGATCGGTTCGTCTTTGAACGTGAACGTCGAATCAGACACCGCGACTGGAGCGTTGTTCACCGAGACCGTAACGATCGCCTCGTTGGACACGTTACCAGCCTCGTCGCGCACCGTGTATCCAAAACTATCAACACCGCGGAATCCGTTTCCGGCGGTATATTCGACCACACCTGTCTGATTGACCGTTACCATTCCGAAGACGGGAACCGCGGTGATCTCAATCGTCCTTGGATCGATGGCGGTATCAATATCGATATCGTTGCTAAGCACATCCAGCAAACGACTTTGATTGACACCCAGCGAATAGGCATCCGCGTTGGCTTCCGGCGGATCATCAACGCCGGCCACGTTGATGGAGACCGTAGCGGGCGCGCTCTGAGCACCCTCCGAATCTACTGCTCGATAAACAAAACTATCGAGTACGCTTTGGCCGCTGGTCAGCTGCTGGATCGACAGGACTGCGGATGGATCATAGGTGATCGATCCATCCTGGTTGATTGTCACCGTAGCCCCCAGCGTCGATTGCACCGTCTCTGCCACGGCCGAAATCGAGTCCACGGGTAAATCCACATCAGTATCGTTGGCCAACAGGCCTGGTACGGAAACCGTCAACACACTGTTTTCGTCGGTCGAGTAGTTGTCATCTACTGCGACTGGATCATCGTTGACCGCGTTGATCGTAATCGTCAACAGCTGCGATGCCGAACTATTTTGATCCTCTCCTTCGTCGGGCCCTCGATCCACGGCCGTCACGGTCAGGACGGCTTCCCCAAAGGCATCTTGGGCCGGCGTGAATTGCAGCTGCCCGGTGCTGCTGATCGTCGGTTGAACCGAAAACAGACCAGGCAGATCCACTTCCACCGTGAAATCCACGATTTGCGACGCTTCATCGGTAGCACTCGGTGGCGTATCCAGCAGTCCGGCAGCGGGAGCAATATTCGTCGCCCATGGCTGCGAATACGCACCGCTGTCTTCCGTCACGGAAACGTCCGGACCGGCGGTAAACACCGGTGCGTCGTTCACTGCGGTCAGCATGATCGTAAACGTCTGGGAAGCCGAAGTGTTGATATTGGGTGCTGTCGAAGAACCGTCATCCACGGCGGTGACCGTCACGGTCGTCGTACCATTGGCGTCTGCAAGCGGCTTGAAGCTCAGTGTGCCATCGCTGGAAACCGAAGGCTGAACCTCGAACAGACCTGGCTCGTTGGCGACCACGGTGAACGACACCGTTTGCGACAGATGCTCGTCAGTCGCCGAAGGTGGTCCAGCTAGAATGTCGGTGGCCCAGTTGGCGACCGTCACCGTATCGGAATCTTCGTTGACGACCTGATCAAATCCCTTGGTAAACTCAGGCGGATCATTGACGCCGAGCAGCGAAATCGTCACCGTGCCCGTTCCGCTTCGTGACGGCGATCCATCGTCGGCGACGACATAAAGAAACGTATCGATGCCAACCAGGTTGGCGGGTGGTTCATAGGTAAACGAGACAATCTCGCTGCCGGAGAACACCGGCGTAATGACACCACCATTGGCACTGGTACGCTCGATCTGAGTAATCGCCAGCGACTGTCCATTCTCATCCGGAGTCGGTCCGGGTAGGTCACCGATCAGAACGTCCGCTGACTGAATGGTTATCGAAGTGTCCTCGGTCACCTCGACGCTAAACAAATCGGTGGTCGGATCGTCGTTGACTGGGTTGGCTACCACCGTGAACGTTTGGAGTCCGGATTGGTTAGCATTCGGAGCAGGAGAACCGACTCCATCATCGACCAACCGCACTTCGACTCGTAAGTCGGCATTGAGCGAGTTGACGTTGGGTGCCGTTTGGAAGCTCAGCGTTCCATCCGGACCGATCGCCGGTTGTACCGAAAACGCACTGGGGTCCACCGCCGTGACTTCGAAGGCCAGCAACTGGCTGTTCTCATCGTTGGTTCCTACGGGACCGCGTCGCACATTCGTGGCGAACGCGTTCTGGCTAATCAAACCTTCGTCTTCATCCACCGTGATGCTGCTCGGCAAGGTGAACAGGGGTGCATCGTTGACTGGCGTGATAGAGATCGTGAAGGTGTGCAGATTGGAATCGTTGTCGTTCGGTGCCGGACTGGCCAAGCCGTCGTCGAGCAAACGCACCACGATCAGAGCATTGCCGTTGGAGTGTTCGGACGTCTTGAAGACTAGCTCTCCAGTCGCTGAGATCGTGGGTTGGATTTCGAACAGTTCGGGAGCACTTACCGAAACCACATCGAAGCTGAGAACTTGTCCCGCTTCGTCCGTCGCCGTGGCAGGACCAGGCACGATGTTGGATGCAAACCCGGGGATCGACGTCTCGGTGGTTCCCTCGAACTGTTCCACGTCCTCAATCACCGTCACTTCCGAATTGCTCAACGAGAAGCTCGGCGCGTCATTGACGGCTTCGGCAACAATGGTGAACGTCTGAGTCGGCGTGGTGTTGTTATTCGGCGGCGGTCCCGCGGCGCCGTCATCGGTCAGGAAGACTTCCACCTCCAGATTGGCGTTGGTCGAGTTGACGTCGGGAGCGGTCTGATAGGTCAGTGTTCCATCTGCGGCGATCGCCGGTTGAACCGAGAATGCCGATGGGTCCACCGCTTGGACATGCACGGTGAATTCCTGGCCGGACTCGTCGGTCGCAGTCAGCGGTCCGGGAAGCAAGTTCGTGGCAAATCCAACCACCTGAACCAGTCCTTGATCCTCCCGGCTGTCGACCGTCGCCGGGATGGTGAACTGAGGTGGATCATTGACGGCCGTTAGATTGATGGTAAACGTCTGGTCAGGTCGAGACTGATTGTCATCCCCATTGCCGGTCTCTGTCCCCACACCGTCATCGAGCAATCTCACTACCACGATGGCTTGCCCGTTCTGGTCCTGTGCGGTGACAAAGGTGAGTTCACCGGTTGGAGTAATCGTCGGCTCGACTTCAAACAACGTGGGATCCGACACCGAGACGGTAACAAACGTCAGGTTCTGCTTGGTCGCCGGCAGGGTGGTTTCGTCGAGGGCCGTGGTAGGGCCTTCCATGATATTGGTAGCGAAGCCTGGGATAACCGTAGGCTCGTTGCCGGTGACTTCCTCGTCATCTTCATGGACGGTGACCTCGGCCGCGGGAATATCGAAACTCGGTGCATCATTAATCGCATCGGCGACGATAGTAAACGTCTTCGTGGTGCGATCTTCCGCCGGCAAGCCACCGTCATCGCTGACCGTGACGACAACCTCTAAATCGTGACCGCTGAGACTATTGACGTCCGGCCCCAGCTGATAGGTCAGATCACCGGTAGTCAAATCGATGCTGGGCATGATCGCATAGGCAGACGCATCTGCCATGATGGAAATCGTCAATGTTTGAGCTGCCTCGTCCAGCGCTGTCACCGGTCCCTGGCGGACGTCGGTCATAAAGCCTGGCACCACGATCAGCCCTTGGTCCTCGACCGTATTGGTCGTGTCCGGAATCGTGAACTCTGGGGCGTCATTGATTGCGGTCGGAACAATCGTAAACGTTTCTGGAGCTGACGAATTCGCCTGCCGCGATTCAATCGGATTCAGAGGCGATAACGATTGGGCGGCCAAGGGATTGATGATCTCCGCAGTCGACGGAGATAGCGAAACACTCTCAACACCGCTCAGCCTCAACCGATCCGTGCCGGCATCCAGTGTCGCTTGAACGTCCCAAGTTCCCGCCAAACCGGCCACGACGTCTGCCTGAGGCGCGTTGATTGCAGCCTCTATCGCTTGACTGAGCTGATTCTGGGTAAACGTCGGATCGTAGTCGATCGCCGCGTTGCCCGCGGTGACACCCGCTGTGGCAGGCGCCGTATCGGTCGTGTCATTGAACTCAAAAGTAATCGCATCGCCATCGGTGTCCGTGATGGTAAAGGTCGCCCCATCGTAACTGTCCGTTCCGGCGGTGAGTGCGGGGAACAGATTGTCCAGCAAGGTGACCGATGCGGGGAGCGCCAACCCGACCGATGCTTCTCCGTCGAGCCGGATTTCGTTGGTGACCGCGTCCAGAACCGCACTGACCGCCCAATCACCGGCTCCGCCCGAGGTGATCGAAGCCGCCGGAGGATTGTTCAAGCTGTCCACGATCTTCTGATTGATCGTGGCCAGCGTATCGACGGCCGCGTCATAAGGAATGGCCACGTGCGGAAGACTGGGGGTGCCACCAACACCCGGCAGATTGACCACGTCGTCAAACTCGAAAACAACGGTATTGCCTTCAGCGTCCACCACCGTCATCGTCACTCCGTCGTACGTGTTCGGCTGGGCCGGAGCCACCAGGGACGGATCGAAACCATTGCGGAGAACGTGGCCTCCGACGCCCGTATCGACCGCGACCACCTCGACCAGTATTTCTGGAAACGGAGTCACGTTGTTCACGTCCGGATTCAAC
>JANQJJ010000201.1 GCA_028281725.1 Pirellulaceae bacterium
CTTCAGTCTGAGGGTCGGGTAAAGGGGTCAGGAGTCAATTGCCGCCAGCGATTTGGGTAAAGGGGTGAGACCCCAATAGTGCAAAGCACCCGAAGGGCCCTTCCGGCCATTGGGGTCTGACCCCTTTACCCAAATCTCCTGACCCCTTTACCCAAATCTTTAGTGTTGACAAAGCACTAGCCGGTTGCGAGCATCCCGGTCGCCGAGCTGCTAGCCATCCACATTGGCGGCGCCGACAATGCGATCGCGATACATGGCGATCATGCCTAGCATCGAGTCGATTTGCTGCTGGTTGGCTCCGTGCTGCTCCATGGCTTCGGCCAAGTGCCCCACAAATCGTGAGAAATGGCGAGGCTGGATTCCACGACCGGCATGAACCGCTTGCAATTCGGCCCCGCTGTAGCTCACCGGTCCGCCCAGGGCAGACGCAATAAACTCCAATTGCATTCGGCGGAGACGCTCGGTATCCGTGTCAGCGAAAAAGTGGGCCAATTCATCGTCCTGCAAGACCGCGTCATACATCGATTCGATAATTGCGGCCACGTTCTCGGCTCCGCCGAGGTCTTCAAATAGGTTGTCGCTCATAAGGTAGATTCCTGTCCGCCTGAATCGAGTGTTTGGGAGCCCTCGCAACCCGCGTCCGAACCAGCCCGAAACGCTAGCCGGGCAAGGGCTTACGACATCAACAGTGCGCCGGCCCGGCCGGCGCCTCAGGCCCGTAAAAACGAGCCAACCCCTGGGTCTGGGTGGGACCCATCCAGGGTGAGAAAAATGGTCACTTCTCGTTCAGCGCCACCACGCCAGCGGCTCGTGCCAAGGCTCCCGCCTTGGCACGCCTTGTCTTCGAGGCTCTGCCTCGCTTGCGATCCGTCATTGGTCACTCCACGGCTCGTAGCCGTGGCAGGCAGAGCCTGCGGGTCACTCACTTACCAGGCGGAGCCTGGTAACCAGACGGTGGTGTTCAACGAGAAATGTCGAAAAATGCAACCCGAAAATCGAATGGACGACTCTCGGTCGGTGGTTTCCCAGCTACATTTTCCAAGCCACATTTTCTCTCGCGCTGACGATTTTGGCACAACGCGTGCCGATATAATATCGGTATCTGTTCTGTTATCCTATGTACCTTGGACCTTGCCAAGACGCAGAAACGAGTCTCAAAATGCCTTGCACTCACGTATATCAGTTGCATAACCTGTTATCGCAGCACGACTTGCGCCCTAGCCAATCGGACTTGCTGGCCATCGTTTGCGGCCACTGCAACGAGCTGGAAGTCTGTCCTTCTTCGCGCGCAGAGATTTCTGACGACTCGGCGGATGGAGAGCATCGCGTGCCATACCGCACTTTCGGCGCGCGGATTGGCACAGCTGCTGCTTCCGCTGGGATGGCTCAGAAGGGTAGCTAGGCCGACCAGGGATCCATCGCCCGGTTAGCCCACCGCCCGATTTGTTTTTCCTTGATCTTCTAAGCCACCTGACCCGCATCCGCCTCTGAGCGCTGGGTGGTTCCGGTTGTAACGACCATGCTCGAACCGCGACACAAACTGGGCGGGCCCGGCGTGTCGGTTGTCGGTCGGCGCGGCCTGGAAACCAATGCGTGGCATCACCGCTACGGATCGCCCTGGCCTCTGGGGGTCCGCTGGATCGCCGCTGAGCAGGCTTACAACTTCGCCATCTACTCGAAGCACGCAACGCGGGTCGAGTTGCTGTTCTTTGGCGAAGCGGAATTGGATAGCCCGTTGTTGGCCGTCGATTTCGATCCACGGAACCACAAATCGGGTCCCATCTGGCATGCGAGGGTCAGCGCCGACGATTTGCAGCGAGCCAAGTACTACGCCTACCGCATTGACGGGCCGCCACCGCGAAGTGGTTTTGAGATGCATCGGTTCGACGCGCAGAAACTGCTGCTGGACCTGTATGTTCGAGACGTTTTTTTTCCGCCCGGTTTCGACCGAACAGCGGCCACCGAGCCCGGCGACAATATGGGCAGGGCTCCGCTCGGCGTTCTGCCAACGACTCAAAGCCATTTCGACTGGGACAACGATGCTCCGATCCGCCATGGCTCCGATTTAATCATCTATGAACTTCACGTTCGGGGCTTTACTCAGCACGTGAGCTCTGGGGTGGAAGAGAATCGGCGGGGCACGTTCTTGGGCGTGATTGACAAGATTCCCTATCTACAGAGCTTGGGTATCACCGCGGTAGAGCTGATGCCGGTTTTTCAGTTCGATCCGCAAGAGGGTAACTACTGGGGTTACATGCCGCTAAGTTTTTTTGCCCCGCACGAAGCCTATGCGTCCGAATCGGCTGCCGAGGATCAACACACGGAATTTCGTGAGATGGTCAAGCAACTGCATCGGGCAGGCATCGAAGTGATCTTGGATGTCGTCTACAACCACACCTGCGAAGGAAATGAACACGGTCCCACCTACAGTTTCAAAGGCATTGACGCGTCGACCTACTACATGCTCAGTGGAGATCCTCGTGACCCATTCGCCAACTACAGCGGCACGGGCAACACGCTGCACACTGCCAACCGGGCCACTCGACAGCTGATCGTCGATAGCCTTCGGTACTGGGTCAAAGAGATGCATGTCGACGGTTTCCGCTTCGACTTGGCTTCCATTTTTACGCGTGGTACGGACGGATCGATCTGCGCTCAGGACCCACCCATCTTTGGACAGATTGCCGCCGATCCCGATCTAGCCGGCATACGCCTGATTGCGGAACCTTGGGACTTGGATACGTACCAGCTCGGAAAAGGCTTTCCCGGCTCGCAGTGGATGCAGTGGAATTCGGCCTATCAGAATTGCTTGCATCGCTTCGTGCGCGGCGATGCCGGCATGGTTCCCGAGCTCATGACCCGACTGCACGGTAGCCGCGATCTGTTTCCGGACGATTGCCTGCATGCGTTGCGACCGTTCCAAAGCGTCAATTACGTGACCTGCCACGACAGTTTCACACTCTACGATCTGGTCAGCTATAACCGGCGTCACAATGAAGCCAACGGCCACGCAGGCCAAGATGGCCACGATGATGCCAGTTGGAATTGTGGTATCGAAGGCGATGCAGGCCTGACACCAGAGATCCTGGACTTGCGGATTCGGCAGGCGAAAAATTTCTTTGCGCTGCTCATGCTCTCTGCCGGCACTCCCATGTTTCGTATGGGTGACGAGTTTCTTCAAACGCAGTTCGGCAACAACAACCCGTACAACCAAGACAATGAAACCAGCTGGCTTGACTGGCGACGTGCAGAGCAGTTCCATGATTTCCATGCCTTTTGCCGTGGGATGATTGCGTTCCGCAAGTCGCATAGCTCACTCTGCCGATCTACGTTCTGGCGCGAAGCGATTCGCTGGTACGGCATCAACCGGGACCCGGACCTCTCCCACGATTCACGCTGTATCGCCTATGCTCTGCACGCTACCGACGACGACCCGTTCGACCTGTACGTCTTAATCAACGGCGATTGGCGCCCCAACACGTTTGGCCTCTACCAGCGGGCGGATGCTCCGTGGCGCCGAGTCATCGATACGTCGGCTCCTTACCCGCACGACATAGTGCCCTGGGACCGCGCGGCGACCATCTCGAGTCACACCGTCGCGGTCGAGCCCAGAAGCGTCGTGGTCCTGCAGGCCAGCCAGGAATCGCCAGGCTAGACACTGCCCCCGGCCAGTGACCGACACTTCAGATACCAGCGACTGGAGCGCGGCTGGTCAACCGATGCTGAGCACGACGGCGCCGCGCAGTCCACCTTGGCGCAGCGCTGCCAGCGCTTCATTGGCGCGCTCGAGTGGGTAGGTTGTCACCTCCGGCAATAGCGGAACGCCGGCTGCCATCGGCAGGAATTCTCGGATATCGGCCTGCGTGATGTTGGCGACCGACTTGATTTCCTTCTCCATCCAGAGATGGTGCTGGTAGGTCAAATTTTGCAGGTACGACCGATCCGAGTCCTCTTTGCGAATGGCGTTGATCACCAGCCTGCCGCCAGGACGCAGATTGCATAGCGACTCGACGACCGGTTTCCAGGCAGGTGTCGTGTCCACGATTGCGTGAAGCTTCACCGGTGGGGTCTGCTGAATATCGCCCGCCCAGCTTGCGCCCAGCTCCAAGGCAAAAGCCCGTTGCGCGGCTTCTCGCGCAAACACGAAGACGTTGGTATGCGGCTGTGAGTTCCTGACGAACTGCAGCATCAGGTGCGCCGATGCTCCGAACCCCATCAGCCCCAGCTGGTCGCCGTCCTGGATTTTCGAAAGTCGCAGCGCTCGGTAGCCGATACCACCGGCACATAACAGCGGTGCGGCTTGCACGTCGCTGAAAACGTCCGGGATACTGTAGGCGTAATCCTGCGGAACAGTCATGTACTCTGCGTAACCACCCTGGACATCCCGGCCGGTTGCGGTGAAGGAAGAGCTCAGATTTTCATCCGGGGTACCTGACGAATGGTGAATCCATCCGACGCCGACACGTTCTCCCTCGACAAATCGGTTCGCGTGCGGCCCCAGAGCGGCTACCGCGCCGACGACTTCATGCCCGAGTACGATGGGCAAGTGAGCCGGCGCC
>JANQJJ010000224.1 GCA_028281725.1 Pirellulaceae bacterium
CCTCAGCGAACCAATATGCTGGAAAGCCTTCTGGAATGCTGCCTAAACGCTGGAAGGCAGACTAAACGAATACCTACAAGCGTGACGCTCACACGGCCCGCTTGCCGCTGTCCGTCCCAAAAGCCCTTGACCCCACTTTTTCCGTCTCCAGCCGATGCTCGGAGCGTTGAAAGCCGATGCTATCCAACATGGCGGAGCGCATGATTTCTCAAGCCAGAGGATCTAACAGATAGCACCGCCCTGCTGGGTGGTGGTTAAACTGGGCTATCTCAATAAACTGATCTGTTTCACCGGTTCGGGGCATCGGCAGCCGGCTGAGACACTGCAGAGCGGTTTGGAGCGTGGGCAACGGCGGCAGAAATAGAATATGAAGTTCGTCAGCACCAAAATTCGGCAAACCTGGAAACGCATCAAGGACTTTTGCGTCTACAAGGTGCTGCATGCAGACGATCCGCCGCATCGATTGGCCTTGGGCATCGCCATTGGCATGTTTGTTACGTTTATGCCGCTGATCGGCTTTCAAATGATGCTCTCGGTCTTTCTGGCGTGGTTTCTCAGAGCGAACAAGCTGGTCGGGGTCCCACTGGTCTGGATCTCGAATCCGTTGACGATCATTCCCATCTACTACCCGTGCTACTGGATTGGCTGCAAGTTTTCGGGCATGCCGGTTGCCAGCGAAGAGTGGGCTCGGCTGAAAGTGAACTGGCAAATGCTTCAGGCCAATCCGACGACGACTTGGGGTGCCAAAGTCGAGTTTTGGTGGCAGGGTTTTCGTGATATTGCCGGTCCACTCGGACTGGGGTGCATCATTGTGGGGCTATCGGTCGGTGTCGTCAGTTACTACCTCTCGCTACTGGCAATTCGGAGATATCGGTTCCAGCGTTGGGGGCAGCTGATGCCACCGAGTTTGACTCCAGTCGATTCGTCGCATTCCACGGGCGGCTCGCAGGGGGAGGAGCAGGAAGAGTCCGCGACCGGCGGCAATGCGGCCTAAGTCCGGACCTACTGACGCCTTGGACAGGATCGATTTGAGGCAGATCGACCTTCGCGCGTTGTCGGGGAGGGTCGATCTGAGGTCAGATCTGGCTAGCTGGGTAGTTTTGGCCTGGTCGGGCAACTAGCCTCCACCTCGCATGGCTGGGAACATCTCACGAGCCATCTGAATTCCCGCAGGTCCAACCAAGACAACGAAGATGCCTGGGAAGATGAACAGCACCAGCGGGAAGATCAGCTTGACTGCCGTCTTGGCCGCCTTCTCTTCGGCAATCTGTTGTCGCTTGACTCGCATCGCGTCACTTTGGACGCGCAGGGCGTTGGCAATACTGGAACCGAACTTGTCGGCCTGAATGAGGATGGATGCCAGGGCTCGCAAATCATCGACACCCGTCCGCGCGCCGAGATCGCTGAGGACCTGAGTGCGGGCGCGTCCCATTTGCAAATGCAAGTTACACAGGCCAAACTCGTCTGCAATAATGCGGTAGCTTTTCTTCATCTCCTGGGACACACGTCGCATGGCTTGGTCCAAACCCAAACCGGCTTCGACGCAAACGACGAGCAAGTCGAGTGCATCGGGTAGCCCCAGAAAGATCTGATTTTTTCTTCGCCGGCACAACTGGCCCAGCACTAGCGTGGGGAGGTAAAAGCCGACAGCGCCGACGATAAATGTTCGTATGACTGCCGTGCCTGTCAGTCCATAGAGCAATACCGATATGCCGCCACCGAGCGCCAGAAATACCAGCGAGCAAATTGCCCGAACAGCGAGGTACGTTAGCGGCGCCGACTCAGTCCGAAAACCGGCTTCGATCAGCTGTTGCCGCAGCTTGCCCATCTCCTGTGCATTGGTGGGTGTGAGCGGTTTGGCCAGCGTCGGCGAAGCCTTCTCGAGGACTCGTGAAAAGGCCTCGGACTTCTTGTTTTCGCGTTCCATGTTCTGTTTGCGACGCGGATCGCTCAGCTCCTGCAACCGTTGTTCGGCGCGATCGTCTCGGTTCATAAAATGTCCGAGCAGCAGCCAAGTCATCGTGCCGATCGCGATGAAGATGGCGATGGGGATAATGACCGCGTTGGAGAGTAACATTCCCAGCAACATGGAGCTAGACCTTGATATTGATAATCTTTCGAATGACCAGAGCGCCGATCAATTGGAGCACTAAGGCACCCGCCATCAGTTTTCGCCCGGCTTCGTCTTTGAACAGAACCATGGCATATTCGGGATTGAGATAGAACATCACGCCGAACAGAGTGGGAGGCAAGCCCAGCAATACGATGCCGGACAATCGCCCTTCGCCGGTCAGCGCCTGAATCTGCCCTGCCAACTTGAATCTTTCGCGAATGAGCCGACCAATCTTGTCCAGAATCTCCGCCAGGTCACCACCGGTCTGTCGCTGCAGCAAGACAGCCGTCGCAAAGAACCGGAGGTCCATATTGGGGACGCGAACGGTCATTTCTTCGAGCGCCTCCTCCAGGGTGATACCCAGATTCTGCTCCTCGAAGGTGCGTCCGAATTCGCGGCGAATGGGATCTTGCATCTCGCTGGCGACGAGACCAAAACCAGCCACCAGTGAGTGGCCCGCCCGTAGCGAGCGACTCAACAACTCCAATGCTTCGGGTAGCTGCTGATTGAATAGAGCCATACGTTTCTTGCGTTTGTACAACAACCAGACGACTGGCAGGCCACCGGTTACGATCGCGAACAGCGGCACCAGGTAATTGGGGGTTGGCGTGGCGACGCAAACCGCTCCTCCGGCTGCGGCCGAAAACACGCAGATGGTCAGGAACTTCGAGCCAGACATTCGCACGTCGGCTTGTTCCATCAGGTTTTCAATGTTGCCGAGCCTGGCCAGCAGTTCGTCAGCCAGGGCACGCTTCTCTTCCAAGGACCCAGTCAGCAGCGTCGCCTCTTCAGGCTGGCCATCGGGTTTCTTGGCGCCGGTCAGCACGGACAACCGATCTTCCGCCGTGTTGTCGGCAGAGGGGCGCAGCGCCATGGCAACGCCACCAATGAGCGCGGTGACGCCGAGGCCTACGGAGATAGCGATGACGATCGTTAACATACTTTAGATCTCGCGTTTACGTTGAGTGGGCGTCGCTTACGCGTCCATGATGTTACGTTGCCGGAACGCGCTCGCTGGCAAACGCACGCCTGCAGATTCCAGACGGTGCATGAAGCTGGGACGGACACCCGTGCATTCGAAGTGACCGTAGGCCTTGCCTTCTTCATCGATACCATCTTGAACGAACTTGTAGATGTCTTGCATGACGACGGTGTCTTGTTCCATGCCGGTGATTTCGGTGATATGCGTCACGCGGCGAGCACCGCCCTGCAATCGGTTCGCCTGAATGATCAGATTGACGGCACTGGAGAGTTGCTGTCGAATCGCTTTGATTGGCAACTCGAATCCAGCCATCATGACCAGCGTCTCCAGACGTGCCACGCCATCGCGTGGATTATTCGCGTGAATGGTTGTCAGAGATCCGTCGTGGCCGGTGTTCATCGCTTGCAGCATGTCGAGTGTTTCGCCACCACGACACTCACCGATGATGATTCGTTCCGGACGCATACGCAGGGCGTTTTTGACCAGATCCGTCGCCGAAACGGCACCGTTGCCTTCGATGTTCGCCGGTCGCGTCTCAAGACGCACCACGTGATCTTGCTGTAGCTGCAGTTCGGCGGCGTCTTCGATCGTCACGATCCGTTGATCATTCGGGATAAAGCTGCTGAGCGTGTTGAGCAGCGTCGTTTTACCTGAGCCGGTACCGCCGCAAATGATCATGTTTAGCCGGGCCTTGATGCAGCCTTCGAGCAGCATCACCATTTCGGGCGTGATGGCTTTGTAGTTGAGCAAGTCCTCGAGTTTAAGCGGGTTGGAACCAAAGCGACGAATCGATACGGCCGCTCCATCGAGGGCCAAGGGCGGAATGATCGCATTCACCCGAGAACCATCTTCCAGACGCGCGTCGACCATCGGGCACGTTTCATCGACGCGGCGGCCCACCTTGGACACGATGCGGTCGATGATCTGCATGAGGTGCGTATTATCCCGGAATTCCACTTCGGTTTTCTCGAGACGTCCGCGACGCTCGACGAAGATGTGCTTGGGACCATTGATCATGATGTCGCTGATCGACGTGTCCTTCAGCAGCAGCTCCAGTGGCCCTAGGCCGAACGTTTCATCGAGAACCTCTTCGATGATTCGATCTCGTTCGGACCGATTCAGCAACATGTTTTCTGCGTCGCACAGATGTTCAACCACGAGACGGATTTCCCGTCGCAGTTGATCGCCTTTCATATCACCAACGCGGCTCAAATCGAGCTTGTCGACGAGCTTATTGTGAATTCGGCGTTTTACCTGGTCGAATTCTTCCGCCTTGGATTGCTCGGGCGTGCGGAGTGGTTGGTTGAGAGTCTTCATGGCGCGATCCTGCAAGACTTGGACGTGGACCTGTCCAACCAAGCGAGTAGATGGATGTCAGTTACGACGATAAACGTGGTTGGGCTAACCTTCACGAGTTGATAAAACTCACTGTGGAAGCTTACATCACACGGTGCGTCTGTCCTGTCGATCGCGCAAGCTTTTAGCGAATTACCTTATTGGGGCTCCTCAGAATCGGCCTTTGTCAGTTTCGGGAATCGACTCGCCAAATAGACACGGGCGGTATCAGCCATATAACCGTCAATACCATAACGCTGACTACGCTTGAGGTACTTTACTGCTTGCTCCTGGTCACCGAGCGAGTCGTAGTAGAGGCCGACATAGAGATCGGCGTAGAACTGGGCTCGTTTGCGGCGGGCGCCGGTGGAAGTGTTTTTCTCCGCCGCTTTAATCACTTCTTTCGGCTCAACCGTTCCCTGCAGCATCTTCAGGACCGTCATCATGGGCTCTCGCCCGTCGCCACGGCTCGGAATCACCGTCTCGCGGGCGGCATCGACACCCTTGGTTTTGGCGATGCAAAGAAAATACCAAGCAGAATTTTCGACGTCGTCCGGATTCACGTCATGATGAATCTTGAATTGCGCGGCTCCTTCTTCGAACTTGCCGCAACTACATAGCGCGATACCACGCTGCCAGTTCTGCGGTGCGCTGGCGGGGGCCAGCTCAATGACCCGCTGGAACAATGGCAGGCTGTCTCGCGGGTGGCCGGACAAATAGGCGATCTCCGCGGCTCGCTGCTGTACGACGGGCGAGTTTTCCTGTAGTTTGGCAGCCTCGAGCGCTTTCTCGGCCGCCCCCGCATAATCCTCCTGCTCAAGCAGCGTTTCGGCTGCTCGCAGGGCCAGCACCGCTTCCTGGTCGAGTTGCTGGGCCAGCACCGCTGAGGGCTGCATCCAGCACAAGGCGACCCACAGAGACAGGCCGCACCGGACTGAGCGGCTTGCACGACTGACCGAGTACGAGTAATGTTCAGCTGGCATAAGAGCTTCTCCAACAAACGATCCAACCCGCGGCGATAGTTTATGAACGGACGACGATTACTGATTCGCGATGCTGACGTGGCCTTGCCGAATCAAGTCTGCAAAACCAATATCTTAGTACAAGACAACAGGATTGTTGCAGTTGACGCGGCTCGAGACCAGCCGGCTGACGAGGTAATCGAGGCTCGGGGCCTGACCTTGTTGCCGGGCGTCGTTGATGACCAAGTGCATTTTCGCGAGCCAGGCATGACGCACAAGGAAGACATCGAGTCTGGAAGCATCGCTTGCGCGGCCGGAGGCGTGACCACGTTTCTGGAAATGCCCAATACCAAGCCACCGGCGATCTCAGCTCAGCCCCTGGCATGGAAGTATGCTCGCGGCGCGAGCGTCAGCCGCGTGAATTTCGGCTTTTATATCGGCGCGACCGACTCCAACGTAGATGAGCTCCAAGCGGCCAAGCACGCGCCTGGAATCAAAATTTTCATCGGATCCAGTACCGGTGATCTTCTGGTGGACGAGCAGGATGCCCTGGAGCGGATCTTTGCTGAAACGACGCTGCCCATCTGTGCGCACTGCGAAGACGAGACGACGGTCCGCGCCAATCGGGCTGCCCTGGGCGAGTCGTTGACGATTCATGACCACTCGAGAATTCGTGATGTGCAGGCTGCAGTCATTGCCACGACACGTTCGGTGGACTTGGCTCAACGTCACCAGCATCGCTTCCACGTTCTGCACCTGAGCACGGCAGCAGAGATACCCATCGTGCAAGACGCCGGACCCTACGTGACCGCCGAAGTTTGCCCGCATCACCTCTTTTTTTCAACCGACGACTACGAGCGCCTCGGCAGTCTGGTGCAGATGAATCCGTCGCTTAAGTCATCCGACGATGCACGCCAGCTTTGGGACGCGCTGACAGCCGACAAGATTCAGGTGATCGCCACCGATCACGCCCCGCATACGCTTGAAGAAAAGCAAGCCGACTACCCCAAATCCCCCAGCGGCCTACCCGCGGTCGAGAACAGTCTCGCGTTGTTGCTTGACCGGGTCAACCAAGGTCGCTGTACGCTCAGCCAGATCGCTTCCTGGATGAGTGACGCGCCAGCCCGAGTCTGGGGTCTGGTCGGCAAGGGACGGATCGAAGTCGGATACGACGCCGATCTGGTGCTAGTCGATATGCAGCTTTCCAAAACGATTCACAATGAGCGGCAGTGGGCACGGTGCGGCTGGAGCCCATGGGCCGGCCAGACCCTTCAAGGCTGGCCAGTACAAACCATCGTGGGCGGAAAAACCGTCTTCCGCGAAGAATCCCTGGTTGAGGACGTCCGTGGGACGGCTGTCGTGTGCGACCATGCACGGGGTGGGTATTGGGCCACGCCAGACGGCATCGGCGTTTGAGCACGATCGATCGCGTGACAACCCGCCGGCTGATGTCGAATAGTCTACCACCAGCAAAGCTCGTATCTGTTGTTCGAACAACTGACGCCCCTAAATTGTGTTCTGCTCGCGCTCGCTACGGCCGGGATCGGTTTTTCCAAGAGTGGATTTGCCGGCGTGAGCATGTTGCACGTGATCATTTTTGCGTTCGTGTTTGGCGCCAAGGCGTCTACGGGCGTGTTACTTCCCTTGCTGGTGATTGGCGACGTCTGCGCCATCCGTTTTTTTGGCAAGCAGGTGCAGTGGAAGCAAGTTCGCAGGTTGCTACCGCCGGCTTTGGTGGGAACCGTGCTGGGGACCCTGCTGATGGGATGGCTGGACGAAGCCGCGTTTAAGCCAGTGGTGGGCTTGATCATTTTTTCGCTAACGAGTATCCAAGTCGTCAGGATTTGGCGGCCGAGCGCGTTTGATCGCGTGCCTCACCAAGCCTGGTTTGCGTGGACTTTGGGGTTGCTGGCAGGTATTACGACCATGTTGGCGAACGCGGCCGGACCGATCGTGGCTTTGTATTTTTTGGCTGTGGCATTGCCCAAGTTGGAATTGGTTGGGACCAGCGCTTGGTTCTTTCTGGTGCTGAATATCTGCAAGTTGCCACTGAGCTATTCTCTGGGGCTGATTGGCTGGGAATCGCTGGCGATTGATGTCCTGTTCTCTCCGGCGATCCTGCTTGGCATACTTTCCGGCAAATGGCTCCTGAACCGTATGTCCCAACGATTGTTCGATAGCCTGTTACTTGCATTCACCGCCTTTGCTGCGTTACGCTTGATCGGAGTCATTTGACGCCGGACGGAGTGAAGCGATGAGCAGGTTCTTGCCCAAATCGATGCGTGGGTTGGTTAGCCGTGCTACCAGATTTTCTGTGGGTTCTATGCTGTGGCTGTCGCTGGTAGCCGCCCTGGGATGCTTGTGGTATCTGGACCGCCGTCAGCTGCAGCGGCAAATCGACATGGTCCAAGGTCGCGATTCGACCCGCTGGTCGATCGATCAGGTGTTGGGGCCGCCGAATACCAAGACCTTTGGCGATGTCTCCACGGCCTGGGCGTCTCGTATTCCAGACGCAGACGAGGAATGGATCGTTGTCGAGTTTCCTTCGGCGACCAAGCCTGCCTCACTGGAAATCTATGAAACCTACAATCCGGGAGCCGTTGTGGAGGTGCGGGCTGTGAATATGAGCGGTGCGGAATCCGTGCTATGGTCGGGCAAAGATCCGCTCGCCGGAACCGCTGGTGGGAAAGCGGTGATTCCGATGGACGCCGCCGGAAGCGTTCGGCGTTTTAAGATCATTATCGACTCGGACGCGGTGGCCGGATGGAACGAGATCGATGCCGTTGCGGTCGTCGATCAGCAGGGAGGCCGGCAGTGGGCGGCTGCTGCCTGGGCGAGTAGCTCATATGGGTTCAATCGCGAGGCACCTGGCTGGTTCTGGCCGTAGGAGGACAAGCGATCACTAGGCAATGCGACACCTGCGTCATCGGCTCCGGGTTTTCCGGCAGCCTGCTCAGTTGGATCCTCGCGCGGCATGGACGTAATGTCATTTTGGTAGATCGTTCGCAGCATCCGCGATTCGCGATTGGGGAATCCTCGACTCCGCTGGCGGACTTCTTGCTGGAGCAGATTGCCAGCCGGTATGGTTTGCCGGAACTGCTGCCGCTCAGCCGCTGGGGCAGTTGGCAACGCGACCTACCGTGGCTGCGCGCGGGTAAGAAACGAGGCTTCAGCTACTTTGCGCAACCAGTCAACAAGCCTTTCACCGACACGGCCCATCATGCCCGAAGTCTGCTAGTCGCCGCCAGCTCGAGCGACGCGGTCAGCGATACCCATTGGATGCGGAGCGACGTGGATCAGTGGTTTGCCCAGCAGGCCGCGTCGCAAGGGGTGGTCACCCTGGAGAACTTTCTTGGCGCGGAAGTACGTCGGCGTGGTGGGTCCGGCTGGTTGGTGACCGGAGTGGTCGATGGGGAAGAGACGGAAGTCCAATGCGATTTCGTCGTCGACGCGACCGGCAACGGTACGTTGATCGGTGAAGCGCTCTCACTGGATCGACTCGATCACCGCTTGCAGACTCAAACCGGCGCCCTTTACGGTCACTTCCGTGGTGTGGGATCCATGTCGCGGTGGTTGGAGGCCAGCGGAATGGATACGCGCAGCGATCCCTTTGACGCCGATGCCGCCGCTCAGCACCACCTGATAGACGACGGCTGGATTTGGATGCTGCGGTTCAATGAGGGGACGACATCGGTTGGTATTGTGCGACCCACGGCGGTCTGGCTGGACGGTTCGGACAGTGAGCACGCGCTGACCAGGTGGGCATCGATCCTGCGGCGCTACCCAACCGTAGAGCGGCTGATGTCCGGCGCGGAGTTGATATCGCCGGCCGGTCGGGATGGACCTCGTCTCGGCTGGCTTCCACGCATTAGCCGGCTTTGGGCTCAAGGAGCCGGTCAGGGCTGGGCCATGCTACCGGGGACGGTTGGTATCGTGGATCCACTGCACAGTACGGGGATCGCCCACAATCTGAGCGGCGTCGCGAGACTAGCGGCCATTTTGCTCTCCGGGAAGACTGGCGACCGAGTGGAAGCTCAGATCGATCAGTACTCTCGCGATGTAGTCCAAGAGATTTTGTGGATCGATCGTATCGTTGCCTGCTGCTATGCCGCTGCCAGGGAGTCGTTTGAGTTGTTCGCAGCCGTTTGCAGTCTCTACTTCGTGGCGGCGATCCATTGTGAACGCCAACTGGCTACAGGCAGCGGGCTTCAAGAGGGTTTTTTGCTTCACCGATCCGCCCAATTGCGGCACGTCGCCCACGCAACGGAACTTCGAATCGAGGCTATCGCAAAATCATCGGCTCCCCAGACACTCCAGCGCGAGCTCGTATCCTGGCTGCGCGAACAGCTGGCGCCGTGGAATGACGTGGGACTGATGGATCCCAAGCTAGCCGGACGAATTGCCCGGTCCGCGGCGCCCAAGTAGGTGGCTCTGCTTGTTTCTCGCACGTTGCTAAGGTGAGGAACTCGAGTGGTGCGTAGTACGCTGGCCGCCACGGGCATGCTGGGCGACCATGGCCATCGCTTCGCGCATCGCCGAGCGGTCAATCGTATGGACATCGACGGGGCGTCCAATGTCTTCGATAAGCGTAATGGTCAACTCGCCTCCGAGGTGTTGGCGGAACTCCTCCAAACCGTCGAAGATGACCTCTTCCCCGAGTGCCGTATCCCAAATCGGCAGCTGCAGTCCCTGGAGCGTCGTCATGGTTTGTTCGGCTACCTCCCGCGCGAGACCGTGTCGCAAGTGGGAATAGGCGACATCGACCGCGACGCCAATCGAAACCGCCTCGCCATGCCGCAACGTGTAGCCGGTGATGGCTTCCAGCTTGTGCGCCGACCAGTGTCCGAAATCCAGAGGCCGGGCTTGCTGCAATTCGAAAGGATCTCCGCCGCGGGTGATATGCCATAAATGGAGCAAGACGGACTGCCGCAGCGCGCGTCGAGACTGGGGTTGCGACCTGGCTGCAATCGCCTGAGCCGAGTTACTCAGGAATTCGAAAAAGTCGGCGTCCTTCAGCAAGGCGACTTTGACAGCTTCGGAGAACCCGCATCGATAGTCTCGGTCGCTCAGCCCCTCCAACAGACGCTCGTCGTTGACGACCGCCCAGGGGGCTGCAAACGTTCCCTTCCAATTCTTCTTGCCGAACCAATTGACCGCGTTCTTGACTCCAACACCCGAATCGGCTTGAGCGAGTGTGCTGGTCGGAACGCGGATCAATCGAATACCGCGGTGAGCGACGGCCGCAGCATAACCCACGGCGTCCAAGATCGCTCCGCCACCGACGACCAAAACGTAGCTCCGACGGTCCAGGTTGTCGCGATGGAAGGCTTGCAGCAGATGGTCAACCAGAGCCGCATCATTCTTGATGGCCTCTCCACCGGGCAGGCATTCCACATCGGCGACCAGCTCAACCTCTTTGGCTTCCGATAGCTGGCCGGATATGGTGCTGAGCAATTCGGGGTCCCAGGCGGCCAATCCATCGTCTACCCAGACTTGGACGCGTGAAGCGTCCGTAGCACCGGGCTGGAGGAGATCGCGGATTATGTCAAAATCGTCGCCAAAGCAATCTTGGGTAAACCGAAGCCGATGGACCAGCGGTACTGAGAAATCAATATCATACCGGTCTTGGTCAGCCGACTGGCCGAAAGGATCGCTCATGTAAGCCGAACTGTCTTGAGGCGGGAGGTGTGGGGACAAGGCTTTCTCGAAAGCAGTCTCAGAACATCCTTTATCTTAACTACCGGTTCCGCTTCCGGGCACCCTTCCAAGTTGGGGATTCCTTGATAGAGGACCGAATTCGGGTGCAACCGAGCCCGGTTAAACGCTACAGTTTTCCTGGCTGCCGCCGCCGTCCCACGACCGAGTCCGCTAAAATCGAGATAACCAATGCAAAAACATGGCCCCTGGAGCATCCAGCGGTCCCGGGAGATGTACCGCGATCCTTGGATTCAGCTTTTCCGTGACGAGGTGATTCGCCCCGACGGACAGCCGGGCACGTATGCGACCGTACATCTAAAGTCGGGGGTTTGCGTGATCGCTCTGGATGAGGATCGCAACGTGCACCTCACCCGGGAGTTCCACTATGCCGTGGGACGGGTCACGATCGAAGGGGTCAGCGGTGGTATTGAAGCTGGCGAAACCCCTGGTACCGCGGCCGCGCGGGAACTACGGGAAGAGCTTGGATTGATGGCTGAGCGTTGGACTCACCTGGGGCAACTCGACCCGTTTACGGCGGCTATTGCCTCTTCGGTTGACCTCTATCTTGCTCAAAACTTGGTCGACGGGTCGGCGGCACCCGAAGGTACCGAACTGATCGAGCACGTCTCGATGCCTCTGGACGAAGCGATCGGCCTCGTCCGAGAGACTGCGCAGGCGCTTAACGTCGATCTCATCGGCCTGAATCTC
>JANQJJ010000225.1 GCA_028281725.1 Pirellulaceae bacterium
CCTCAGCGAACCAATATGCTGGAAAGCCTTCTGGAATGCTGCCTAAACGCTGGAAGGCAGACTAAACGAATACCTACAAGCGTGACGCTCACACGGCCCCAGGGACCTAGATACCAGCCGAATGGGCCCAGAGCGTGTTCGATTAGCGAAATGGTTGCTCGGTCGCGCGAAACGATGCACTACTTAACCGACACCCGCTCTAATGCAAGCATTCTTGCCAAACCGTCCGGTTGCTGCGTCTGGCCTATTGATCCGCGTCGCCAAGCATTCGGTCGAGGCCGGTTAGCGCGATGCGCCACTCGGGGCGGCTCGCCTGATACGTTTCCCACCAGGTCATCAGGACGTCCGCCAAGGCCGACTCGGCAGCCGCTTCGCCCGGACGCATCTCGGACACGCGCCATAACCGCACCGCCGCGGCAACCTGCTCCACGGAGAGAGCGCAGATATCGAGCTCCTGCGCGGCCAGCAGGACTGCGGGAATTGTAGCCAGACCGGCCATTTGGCGCAGGCGATCCCGGTGGATCAATTCGCTATAAACGGGGCGTTCAAAATCCAGTTGTGACAGCAGCCAGGCCAAACGCACCGTCTCGGTTAGCTGCGGATCGCAGTTCGTCAACACGGCTTCCATGTGCACGCGGTTGGTTTGCAAGTGCGCGTAGCCGGCCCCGCCGATCATAGGCTGGACGAGTACCACGGAGGCCCGTTCCACGATCAGGCCGGGGTCGGTGAATCTGCCGACCAGTCGCAATAGACCGGGGCCATGAGCTTCCCAAAGCTGTCGTAGCGGCTCGGCACGTAGCCGCACATCGGCTTCATAGTTTGGAAATCTCCGCGCAAACACAGATTCCACCGAAGCGATGGCTCCGGTCAATTGACTGATTCGAGACTCGCTGCGCGCTGCTTCGGGAACCAGACGCACCAGCAATCGCTCCGCCAAGCCACGGTTTTGACGGACATCGAACGACAGCGTCAACAGCTGGTCCCAAAATCGCTCGCTGCCGACGGTCAACTCCGAAGCAACCTGCGCGAGGCTGCCGGCAGCCTCGCGCAGAGCCTCGCCGTGATGGGACGCGAGTTCAGGTACATGGGTTAGGCACCAAGCTGCGTGCATGGCGCTCAAATCCGAGCAGCTAGTCCACTGGATATCCACTGCCTAAGAGGCCTAAGTTGGAGTTAAGTGATCGTGAATCCAGCTTTCTAACTCCTCCCAGTCGACTGGCGGAAGCTCAGATAGATCCGGACGCAGACGAGTCGCCTCGTGGATATAGACGTGCTGGATCTCCGCCTGGGGTTTGTTCGTGTTCCAATGCAGTAGAACGCGGACGCACATCGGCAACGAATCCTTGACTTCGATTTCGTAGCCACAAAGCAGCGGCACTTCGAGCCATCCTAGCTGCCGTGCGGCCAGCGCCGGGAACTCCGCGTCCAAGTCTCGCGTGACAGTGAAGATGGCGCTGGCGATATCTGCAGGTTGGATTCCGTTGCGGCGGATCATCAGCGCCAGCATTTGCCGGGTCGCCCCCAGAATTGCTTCTCGCGTGTTTTTCTCGACCGTCGTTGCCCCGCGAACCCCTCGACAACTGAGCGTCATAGTCCCTGCACCACCTTTATCTGCGATTCCGTTTTTGCGAATCCTGGACGATTTGTCTGTCAAGGGCGCCTCGCAGCCGCCAACGACTGCGTTAATATATCAAGGTCCGTGGGTTTTGTTCAGGACGCCTCGATTCTTCCAGCGATGTTTCCAAACCGAGATGAATGACAGTTCGCCTAGCCAACTTGAGAGCGAGCCTAGCTTAGATCCCAAAGAATATGGGGTGCTGATCGTCGACAACGATCGGGCGCACGCTCGTGCGATGACGGAAAGTCTCGAACGTGTCGGGTATCGCTGTACCGTGGCCACCAGCGGCCCCGAGGGCATCCAGCAGATTGAACAAAACATGTTTCACGTCGTCGTGACCGACTTGATCATGAACGACGTCGATGGCATGCAGGTTCTGCGCAAGGCGAAGGCATCGCTACCGGACTGCGAGGTGGTCTTGGTGACCGGACATGCCACCGTCCCGACAGCGGTGGAAGCCATGCAGGAAGGCGCCTTCAACTTTCTGGAAAAGCCCATCACGCCAGGACGGCTCAGAGCGGTGACCAGCAAGGCGGTTGAGGCAGTCCATCTCAAGCAGACGAACACGGAGTTGCGGCAGCGGCTGGACGAAAAATTCGGGTTTGAGGGGGTCATCTTTGCCAGCCCGAAAATGAACGAAGTGATTGATCGCATCAAGCGGATCGCTCCCACGGACGCAACCGTGCTGATCACCGGCGAGAGTGGAACGGGCAAGGAAATGATTGCGCAGGCCATCCACCAAAACAGCCCGCGAAAAAGCAAGCGGATGAAGGCGCTGAATGTCAGGGCCGTTTCGGAAACGTTGGTCGAGAGCGAGTTGTTTGGACACGTCAAAGGGGCGTTTACCGACGCGGCCAGTGATCGCATGGGGGCGTTCGAGTATGCCGACGGTGGAACGCTGTTCCTGGACGAAGTTGGCGACATGCCGATGAGCACGCAGATCAAGCTGCTGCGAGTCTTGGAGGAACATCGCATTACTCGCGTCGGTGACAACAAAGCGACCAAGGTCAACGTGCGTCTGCTGAGCGCCACCAATCGTCCGCTGGAAGAGATGGTCGCGGCCGGGACGTTTCGCAACGACCTCTACTATCGCCTGAATATCGTCACGGTGCACCTGCCGGCACTGCGGGAGCGCCCCGAAGACATTGTGCCGCTGATGGACCATTTTAGAAAAATATTTGTTAGGCGTCATGGCAAAACGCAGTGCAGCTTCGCTCCAGCGGTAACGCGGCGTTTCTATTCCTATGTCTGGCCGGGCAATATCAGGCAGCTTCGCAATTTCGTGGAGACGATGGTCGTTTTGGATACCGATGGTATCTTGGATTTGAATGATCTGCCGCCAGAGCTGAGTGAGCCGTCGGATCTGGAGGCCATGGCTGCTAGCGGCGCTCGGAGCGGTGAAACGTCCCCCAGTGCCGGCGATTCGAATTTGATCGGACGTTCGATGTCGGAAATTGAACGCTGGGCCATTGAGGAGACGCTGAAGATGACCGCCGGCAATCGGGAGGAGGCTGCGAAGATTTTGAGCATCGGCGCACGAACTCTTTATCGTAAACTCGACAAGTACCGGCAGGATGACGGCGCAGGCGGTGCTGAGTCCGAACAGCCTGCTGAAGATAACGACCCGTCCTAGCTTGAATGATTGATGGAGCGACCTGCAAGCCGGCCGTTTGTTGCCGGCCGAAGATGCAGCAACTGACCTTTTCCGCTTTTGGAATGAACGATGCCGACCATAAGGCAATTATCCGCGAGTCTCGTTAACAAGATTGCCGCCGGCGAAGTGATTGAACGGCCAGCCAGCGTTGTCAAGGAACTGCTTGAAAACAGCGTCGATGCCGGTGCGACCAGTATCGAACTGGCAATCGAAGGCGGTGGGATTGAGCTGATCCGAGTCAGCGACAATGGCTGCGGCATATCGGAGGAGCAGATTCCCCTGGCGATCGCCAGTCACGCCACAAGCAAATTGGAAACAGCCGACGACCTGTTCGACGTGCATACGCTCGGCTTTCGCGGTGAAGCGTTGGCCTCCATGGCTGAGGTAAGTCATCTGACGCTCCGTACGCGCACCGCGGAGACGGACTCCGGAGCAGAATTGAGCGTCCGCGGTGGCCAGGCCGCTCAACTCCAGCCGGTGGGGTGTCCGGTCGGCACGACGATCGAAGTCCGCCACCTTTTCTTTAACACGCCTGTTCGTCGCAAGTTCATGCGCACGCCGCAGACGGAAGCGGGGCACATCTCTGAGGCGTTTACGCGTATCGCGCTGGCGTTTCCCCGCGTGCAGATGAAGATGACCAGCGGCAATCGGTCCCTGTATGATTTGCCCGCGACGGAGTCCTGGCGGGAGCGTATCGGTGCTTTCTTCGGGAACGAGGTGGCCGATTCGCTGATTGCGGTCGAGAGTGAACAGGACGCATCGCAGCTAACTGGCTTCGTAGCCGATCCATCGATCAGTCGCAGCAACAACCGGATGCAATATTTGTTCCTCAACGGTCGTCATATTCGCGACCGTTCGCTGCAGCACG
>JANQJJ010000228.1 GCA_028281725.1 Pirellulaceae bacterium
GCCGCTGGCGGTAGCGATGCTCGAGTGAGCATCGGCCTTTTCTTGCTTAGACAATTCCGTCCTGGGAGCCAGAGAGAAGATGGTGGTGGATCTCAAAAACCGGTCGGTTCAGCCCGCGATCAGCACCAGTGGATTCCTTTTGCTGCTGATCAGTCTTTGCGGCGCGCGGCCTGACGTTGCGGTTGCCCAGCCTGCCGCCTGGTACCCCGCGGTCTCCGATCAGCAAGGGCAGGAAGGGAAATGGGGCTTCGTCGACCCCGAAGGGAGTTTCGTGATTGAGCCTGAGTTCGATTTAGCAGGCCGTTTCATCAGAGGACTTGCGCCCGTGCAGAAAGGCGAGAGGTGGGGCTATATCAAGCCAGACGGAGAGTATCACCTTGAGCCGCAGTACCTGATGGCAGACGAATTTGCGGAGGGGCTGGCAGCTGTCATCACCGACGGTCAGATTCTTGCGTACATTGCCGAGGACGGCAGCCAGATCATTTCGACCTCGTATCCGTGGGGAGAGCGATTTAGCCGCGGCTTGGCGGTCGTCAAGCAAGGCGAGAATTACGGTCTGATTAATCGCGACGGCGAGACGATCGTGGAGCCGAAATACGCCTATCTTGGCCGGAATTCTGGCGGCCGAGTTGCGGCTAAGCGATTCGAAGGTACTTGGACCTATCTCGATTCGGCCGGCCAAGAGCTCGATATGAAGTTCGAATACGCGGGAACCTTTTTCGGACGATTTGCCTGGGTGCAGTCCGAGGGGCGCTTTGGCCTGATCGATCGTGGCGGAGAGTTCGTTCTAACAGCTCAGTACGACTGGGCCATGCATCCTGGGGCAAATCTCGGTTTAGTCAGGTCGGGCGTCCAGGTCGCATTGATGAACTTGAGGGCCCTTGGAGCTGATCCTCAGCCAGTCCCGGATTGCTTACGCGCCGGACCGCGGAGGCGCGACCGACCGCAGATATCCTACGGTTACGCGGATTTAAGGGGGACTTACGTACTAGAGTCGCTCGACGCCAAAGGACCTCCCGTGCTCGCCGCCGGTCCCTCTTCGCACGTTCCAGTCGAACTGATCTCCAATCGGGAGCCAGCCCTGGTTTACCGCCCTTCGAAATGGCAATACGAGCGAGCCAAGCGTGCCGGTGACATCAACGCATTGTTGACGGCCAGCAATCGCTGTCCTGTCGACGCGAGTGATTTCTGTTCGCTCGATCGATTCATGGAGTATCGACTGATCTTCGTTTTCGGAAACAACCCGCCCGAAGTACGACGGTGCATTCCGACCATCGACAACCCGGTGAAGGTCAATTTCCCATGAGCAAGGGGAAAAAGTCGAGCCCGATCGTTTTTTCGGTAGTCGCGATCGCACTTTTGCTTGTCCTATTTGACCATCAGCAAACGCGTTCGCTGTACGTCGTCTCCGCCGTAGGTGGTCTGGCAGTCGGGCTGTATGCGATCGACGTGTGGCGCCGGTTGCCCCTCGCCGCGGTGTTGGTCGCGTTGGTTTTGTTCGGCGGATGTTTCTGGGGAGTGAATACACTTTGCTTCGTCAAGTCTGACAGAGCCGTATACCGGGAAGCGCCCGCCGTGTTCTTTCCGATGGTACTTGATGGGGAATTCTACGACGCCGTCGATCAAGTCGGCCAGCGAAAAGATCTTGTCAGCAAATTCAGCCCCAGCTCACTCAGAGAAGAATTGCCCAAGATGGGTCAGTATTGGCTGCGAAGCACTCTGACCTATATCGTCCTGGCAGCCGACCTGTTCGCGCTCGTCGCAACGACTCACATGCTAAGCGATCGACTATTTCGTCGCTTCCAGATCGACCGTGAAACAGACGCAGATACAGATGCGTCCCGGCCTCAACGCGGCACGCCCGACGTTGAAAAGCGATTCTTGGTTGCACTGAGCTTTCCTGGGGAGCGACGAGACTTGGTCGAGCAGGTCGCGGAAACGCTCGTCGCGTCACTCACGCGCCCTCGCGTCTTTTACGATGAGTACTACTCGGCCGAATTGGCTCGACCGAATCTCGACACCTACCTGCAAGATATCTACTTCAACCAATCTCAGTTGGTCGTTGTCTTTTTGTGCGAGGACTATGAGAACAAGGAGTGGTGCGGCTTAGAGTTTCGCGCCGTGCGTACGCTCATCAAGCAGCGGCGGGACGACCTGATTATGTTCGTACGGCTCGACGACGGGGCGGTGCGAGGAGTGTTCGAAATTGACGGTGCTCTCGATGCCAGGAATCAAGATGCCGAGTACATCGCACGCCAGATCTTAGTAAGACTTTCAGACCAAGACAATCAGCCCTGATCAGGAGGCTTTGCGAATCTCTTCCGGGCTGAGCTTGGCGCTGAGAAGTATGTCCCGGACGCCATCGGGGCAATCGGCCAGATCTTCCTCGTGGCCTGAAACAACGGTTCTTAACCAGGTCCGTTTAAGCTCAGGACTGCGCCAGGCGCCGAGCAACCACTGCTCGAACTCCGCGATTTCCAGTTTCCGAGGAGCGAGTCGAGAGCCGGAGTATCCCAGCGACCTACGCACCGGATCCGCAGCGAGACGACTCCGCTCATAGCCTTCCACATACCAACCGTGTAGCATTCGCAGTGTGTCAGGTTCGATGGCTTCCATGCAGTGGCTCCGGCCGATCCAGGTTCATTCAATTCGGATGATTCTTACCGATTCGGCGATCTGCTCCAATGCCACCTGCGGGGCGGAGTCTTGATTTTTGCTCCATGCAGCGGTCGCAAATGCCAACATTGCACGCTGCGGCGGAGAGTGGTTGCTGATCGCTCCGCGGGCGCTAGCCGGTCTCAGTCCAACCCACGCACGGCGACGTTGGCGAGGCTGACGATCTGGTCGGTCGTGATCTTGAAATGCTCGAACAACTCAGCAAATGGCGCCGAGGCGCCGAAGCTACTCATGCCGACGAAGTGGCCGTCGGATCCGATGTACTTGTCCCAGCCTTGGCGTACGCCCGCCTCGCAGGCGATGCGAACTCGACACGATTCAGGCAAGACACTTTCACGATACTCGGGCAACTGGTCATCGAACAACTCTTGACAGGGCATGCTGACCACACGGGTTGCGATACCCGAAGCGGTCAGTTCGGCTTGTGCTTTCATGCACAACTGGAGTTCGGTGCCGGTACCAATCAGGATGACTTCGGGAGCACCACTGCAGTCACTGAGAACATAGCCTCCCTTGGCAGAGCCGGAGGCTGGTCCCAGCTTGGTTCGGTCGAGCGTGGGCACGTTTTGCCGAGAGAGGACCAGGGCCGACGGGTTGTGCTCCAACTGCATAATCGCGCGGTAGCACTCGGCAACTTCGTTGGCATCGCCCGGCCGAAAAACATACAAGCCTGGAATGGCGCGGCAGGCTGCTAGATGTTCCACGGGTTGGTGGGTAGGTCCGTCCTCGCCGAGTCCGATGGAATCGTGTGTCAGGACGTACAGCACCGGTTGGTGCATGACACTGGCCAGCCGCATCGAGGGACGCATGTAATCGGTGAAAACGAAGAAGGTCGCACCGTAAGGTCGCAAGCCGCTCAGTGCCATCCCGTTGAGAATGGCTGCCATACCATGTTCTCGGATGCCAAAATGCATGTTGCGTCCTTCGTAGTGCTCGTGGGCGAAGTCCGGCTGGTCGGCCAGCAGCGTCATCGTACTGGGAGCCAGATCTGCGGAGCCTCCGACTAGCCAGCGCAAAGTCGGAGCGAGCATGTTGAGCACCTTGCCGCTGCTGACGCGGGTTGCCAGCCCTTTGGAGTCCGCAGGGAACTCGGTGATTCCACTATCCCAGCCGCTGGGC
>JANQJJ010000238.1 GCA_028281725.1 Pirellulaceae bacterium
GAGCGGATATCGGTCAAGGAGTCCGTCGCCCTCGCTCGGTTGAGCAACGAGTTTCGTTGATTGGGTCGCGCGATAGGCTCGTGCGGCTCGCACTCGCTCCAAACAGTCCATGCGGATTTTCGGCACTGCGTCGCGTCTTTGCAAGCTAGACGGAAACGCTACTTCCATTGCCAAACGTCTTGATCGCCGAGCCCTGTCTTCTTGAGAGGGCTGTCGGACTGGAGCCACTTTCGCGCCTGAATATCGTTCTTCAGGTAGGCATCCCAGAAGGCCCGGCTGATTCGCTCAATGGCGGCGTGATGCTTCGGATTGCGACGCCTTGCCTGAATTTGACTGTCGCCAAATGCGAAGTGACCAGCTCCATCGAGAACCAGCTGATACTTGTCCGGCGCCGGCAAAGCGGCATAGACCTCACGCCGATTGGCAGGTGTGAGCTTTGGGTTGATAGGGCTCGTATCGGCAGTGCCCGTCATACACAGGATCGGGTGCTTCACGTGCCCAAACGCTCGATCCGCACCAAGCCGTTTCCCGGGCTGAGGACTCATCGCCAAGAATGCGCCGATGCGGTCGTCCGCAAAGCTCACGTTGACCGGAAACTTCTGGCCAGCTAATGCGAGCGTGGTGACACAACCATAGCTATGTCCGCTCATCCCCAGGTGTTCGAGATCGAGTTTACCTTGGAGCGCATGCCCTTCTTCCGTATTCCAAGCTTCGAGCTGATCAATGACGAACGGCACGTCCAAGAAGCGTGCCACCGATGCAGTCGTGGTGGCGGCTGATTTCAGCGCGGTCAGTCGCTCCCGCGGCTTCACGTTTTTCCACACATCCTCGTCACTGCCCGGATGCTGCATGAATACGGCAACGTAGCCTGCCTCGGCCCAGTAGTTGCCCAAGTAAGTATTGTTCTCGCGCGATCCGCCCAAACCATGAGAGAACAAGACGACCGGAAGCGCGTTCTGCGACTCGGGCAGGTAAACCTTGACGGGCACGGTTCTTTCCCGCTCAGAATCGACGGGCTCGAATCGCAGCTCCTTGATCTCGGAGCTTTGAGCCATTGCCAGAGTTGACAGCTGTAAGCAAAATAGCATTACCCAACCGTTGGTAGATTTCCGCATGGAGATACCCCTTATCAAACGCGTCTGCTGAGCCCGCCCCACTGCTGATATCATACTCGTTTGTCGCCACAGATTGATAGGGTCCGAGCTAAACACGTTCACTCAGTGACCAATCGCAGAACTGGGTGGTTTGTCGAAGGCGTGTAACCACGCCCTTTTCCGTTTTTCACTCACCGAAGAGTAGGGGCGCCGGAGCCTGATAGAGTCGCACCAGTACGACGGGTGGCCCAAGAAATTAATTGACGTTCCTTGGCTTAGCCGGACAGCGCCACGTTCAATCGAAAACTCCGTGGTTTGCAGGGCAATGAGCGGCAAGGCGTTAGCCGCCGGTTGATGCAGCAAAACCCGCGGCTAGCGCCTCGCGGCTCATGCAAAGTGGCACTGTCCAGTTAGAACGTGGTTCAAAAATCGAATAAGCGTGGGCGGGCGAGCGGGCACACGCGAAGCGGATCGGCGAGCCGGAGGGGGGAGTCTATTTTGAAACGCGTTGTTGGGAGGGCAGGGGAGATACCGCGAGAGCGGAGGCTACCTAACGATTGGCCGCAGACCGCAGCATGGCAGTTCTCAGTTTCTTGTCGACCGGTTGATCGGACAGCCAGATGCCAAAAAATGCTTGCTTGAAAGCCAGGCTGGGCACGCTGCCCTGGAGTTTGCCGTTCTTCAGAATGACCATCCCCTTCCCAGGTACGTACACAAAATCGTACTGGTCGTTCTTTCTAACTTCGTCCTTCAAGCACTCCAAAAACAATCGAGTCTCTTCTTCAATGGCATTCGTGTTGCCGCGTGTGGATTTCTTGAGACCTTCTTTAAGCGATGAAACCAGGCTCGCTCGGCTGACGAAGCCCGAGGTAATGCGAACTCGGATTGCCATCAGTTGATTCGCAGGCAGAATCTCCGCAGCGTTCGAACTTGGGCGAAGCAGATACAAGCCACTTTCATAGACCGAAACGAATGCCTTGGTTCGCGTGCCTTTGCCATTGAGCACCAGGGTTTGGTCGCCAATCTTGAGCGCTTCAGGTAATCTGGCCTCGGCCGCTTTCGGAATCAGAGCGACGCAGGTCGCCAGTACGAGCAGCCCAAGATGGCGAGAACTAAGCGTGTTTGGCATTCTTCGAATTCCTGTTTCGGCAGTTGAAAAACCACGGCCTGAGCAAATACGCTTGCTTGCCAACTCAGCCGCAATTTGCTGGCGTTGCTATGACCGTGCCGTCGCGATCATCGCTTGTACAGCGACGGTATTGAACTTCGTCCGGGAGACTACCGTGTTCGGGCTTTTCTGAAAAGAGAGAAATCGACGCTTCCACAGCTGGCCAGCGGC
>JANQJJ010000246.1 GCA_028281725.1 Pirellulaceae bacterium
GGCCAAGATGGGAATCTCGACGTTGCAGTCCTACAAAGGGGCTCAAATCTTCGAGGCTGTGGGGCTCAAAGATGACGTTATCGATAAATGCTTTACGCATACGCCTAGTCGCGTTCAAGGTGTCAATTTCGATATCTTGGCGGAGGAAACGCTGCGCCGCCACGCACTCGGCTATCCGCTGCGCGAAGAATTCAAGTTGCCTTCCTTGCCGAATCCAGGTGAGTTTCATTGGCGAGCCGAAGGCGAGAACCATGGCTGGACGCCGACCCGCATCGCCAGTCTGCAGGCAGCGGCGCGTACCAACAGCGCCGACGCTTATCGGGCATTTTCCGATGAAGTGAACCATGAAAATCGCCAGCGTTGCACGCTCCGCGGATTGATCAAATTCAAGGAGAACGTTCCTGGTGGCTCGATCCCGATCGACGAGGTGGAACCGGCCAGTGAGATTGTCCGGCGTTTCTGTACCGGCGCGATGAGCTTCGGCTCAATCTCCGCGGAGTCGCATGAGACATTGGCAATCGCCATGAATCGTTTGGGTGGCAAAAGCAATACCGGCGAAGGCGGCGAAGATCCCATTCGATTCGAGCCGCTGCCCAATGGCGATTCCAAGAGATCCGCGATTAAGCAAATCGCCTCGGGTCGGTTTGGCGTCACGGCGAATTACTTGACGAACGCGGATGAATTGCAAATCAAGATCTCGCAAGGAGCCAAGCCTGGTGAGGGCGGGGAGTTGCCCGGGCACAAGGTCGACGAAAATATCGCTCGCATTCGTTATTCGACACCAGGAGTTGGCTTGATTAGCCCGCCCCCGCATCACGACATCTACTCAATCGAAGATTTGGCTCAGCTGATCCACGACTTGAAGAACGCCAACTCGTCGGCCCGCGTCAGTGTGAAACTGGTATCAGAGGTGGGCGTTGGCACGGTTGCCGCCGGCGTTACCAAGGCCAAGGCGGATCATATTTTGATCTCCGGCGATGGAGGTGGTACCGGGGCATCCCCGCTGACCAGCATCAAGCATGCCGGATTACCTTGGGAGCTCGGCATCGCCGAGACCCACCAGACCCTCGTGATGAATGACCTGCGTAGCCGTGTTGTTTTACAGACCGACGGTGGTCTGAAGACGGGCCGCGATGTGGTTTTAGGCGCTCTGCTCGGCGCTGAAGAGATCGGTTTTTCGACGGCGCCCTTGATAACGCTCGGTTGCATCATGATGCGGAAGTGCCACTTGAACACCTGCCCTGTCGGTATCGCCACGCAAGATCCGGTCTTGCGTAAGAAATTTTCAGGCAAGCCCGAGCATGTCGTCAATTACCTGTTTATGGTGGCTGAAGAAGCGCGGACCTATATGGCCCAGCTGGGTTTCCGGACTTGGAATGAGATGGTGGGGCGAGTCGACGTGCTGGACGTAGAAGATGCGGTTGAGCACTGGAAGGCCGATGGTATCGACCTGACTGCCTTGCTGGCGCCCGCTCAAAAGCTCAATCCGGACTCCGATGTCTATTGCACCATGGATCAGGATCATGGTCTGAACACGTCGATCGATACCACGCGTTTGGTTCCGGCCTGCCAGGCTGCCATCGAGCACGGCAAGCCGGTGAAGCTCCACCTGCCGATCATCAATACAGATCGAACGGTTGGTACGATTCTAAGTCACGAGGTGACCAAACGCTGGGGAGCCAACGGTCTGGACGACGACACGATACTCATCCAGTTTCATGGTTCGGCGGGCCAGAGCTTCGGGGCTTGGCTGACCAAGGGGATTACGCTCGAAGTCGAAGGCGACTGCAACGATTACGTTGGTAAGGGATTGTCGGGAGGCCGTCTGATTGTCTATCCGCCCAAGGTGAGTACGTTTGCCGCCGAAGATAACATCCTGGTCGGCAATGTCTGCTTGTACGGCTCAACCTCGGGGCGTGCCTTTTTCCGAGGCCGTGCCGCGGAACGGTTCTGCGTCCGCAACAGTGGCGCCTGGGCAGTCGTCGAAGGCGTTGGTGACCATGCGTGTGAGTATATGACCGGTGGTCGGGCGATCATCATTGGCCCTACCGGACGCAACTTCGCTGCCGGAATGTCAGGAGGGATCGCCTACGTTTGGGCACCTGACCGAGACGCCTTCCGACTGAAGTGCAATCTGGGCACGGTCGAACTCGAAGATGTAGTCGATGACCATGATAAGGGCGAGCTGCTGGAGATGCTCGAGGACCATCGTGATTTGACCGGCTCGACCGTCGCCAAGCACCTTGTCGATCACTGGCCGGAGATCTTGAAACAATTCGTCAAGGTGATGCCCGTCGACTACAAACGCGTGCTGATGGAACGCGCCAAGCATGATGAAGAGGGGGAAGCCGAGGTGCGCGACGAAGCGGTCAGCAGATGACCCGGCCGTCCCTTTCGGCAAGGGACGGGCATGGAGCCTCCCCGGGAGCGGAGGTGGCGTCGAACCGTAGTAAGAAAACCTAGACAGACACATTGGACGCAGCGGCCTCTCCCAGCAGGATGAGGAAGCAAAAAGAGACGAGAACCATGGGAAAACCGACTGGATTCAAAGAGATACCACGCAAACAATTGCCCTACCGCAATGAGCTGGAGCGATTGGGCGACTACGACGAAATATTTACCGCAGGTCAAGAGGAACACCTCAAGGCGCAAGGAGCACGGTGCATGGACTGTGGTGTGCCGTTCTGCCAATCCACCACCGGCTGTCCGATCGATAACTTGATTCCCGAGTGGAATGACCTGGTGTACCAGGGACGCTGGCGCGAGGCGCTCGAGCGCCTACACAAAACCAACAACTTTCCGGAATTCACCGGGCGAGCTTGCCCGGCCCCCTGCGAAGGTGCGTGCGTGCTGGGCATTATCGAGCCAGCCGTCACGATCAAAAATATTGAGAACGCTATCATTGACCGAGGTTTCGAAGAAGGTTGGGTGACGGCGCAACCGCCGGAAACGCGGACGGGTAAGAAAGTCGCGATCGTGGGGTCTGGTCCGGCTGGCCTGGCTGCCGCGGCTCAGTTAAACAAAATTGGTCATCAAGTCACCGTATACGAGCGAGCGGATCGCATCGGTGGTTTGTTGATGTACGGCATACCCTGGATGAAACTTGGCAAAGACGTCGTCGAACGTCGCGTCAATCTGCTCAAAGAAGAGGGGGTGCGATTTGAGACCTGTGTCCACGTTGGCAAGAAGGAAGATTTTCCATCCGGGCATATGACGCAAATCATGGAGCAGCGCGGCTGCGAGATTCGGTACGTCGATCCCGGTGAGCTACTCAAAGAACACGATGCCTTGCTGATGGCCACCGGAGCTACGAAGCCGTTTGATCCGACGGCAGGCTGCCCTGGCCGCGAACTGAAGGGAATCTATTTCGCCATGGATTTCCTGACGCGAAACACAAAAAGTCTGCTTGATTCGAAGCTCCAAGACAATGCCTACACGTCGGCCAAGGACCTGGACGTGATCGTGATCGGCGGTGGCGATACCGGTGCAGACTGCATTGGTACGTCGCTGCGTCATGGATGCAAGAGCATCGTGAATTTCGAGTTGCTCGATGTGCCGCCGAAGGAACGGGCCGAGAATAACCCCTGGCCGCAATGGCCTCGCATCTATCGCCTCGACTATTCGCATGCCGAAGCGAAGGCGAAGTGGGGTGATGATCCCAGGGCCTACAACATCCTGACCAAGGAGTTTATCGGTGATGACCAGGGGCATGTTCAGGGCGTCAAGACGGTGAACGTGGACTGGTCCCAGCCGGGTGAAAAGGCCCCGTTCTCAGAGGTCGAAGGCAGTGAGAAGGTCTGGCCAGCGGATCTGGTCCTGTTGGCCACCGGCTTCGTCGGTCCGGAACTGACCGCAGGCGAAATGCTCGGACTCGAGACCCAAAATCCACGAGGCAATTGGCAGACATTTGTTGGGCAACACGGGCGGTTCACGACCAATGTCGAAGGCGTTTTTGCCGCCGGTGATTGCCGGCGAGGCCAATCGTTGGTGGTCTGGGCTATCAACGAAGGCCGAGGTGCGGCGCGCGCCATCGACATTTACTTGCAAGGCAGTAGTACGCTGCCGGCACCCGGCGTTACCCAAGATACACCGGTTGTCCAGCTGACCGTGTCCTAACAACCTGCCAAAAAAGGTGCCTGCAGGCGCCGATTCCGGAGCAGGGCAGGGCGGATCAAGAAGCCGCGTCAACGCGACCGGTCAGTCCTAGATCAGAAAGCAAGACATACAGCGGTGGCAGGACGAATAATATCAGCAGCGTCGAGGCGAGCAGGCCGAAACAGATGCTGATCGCGATGGGAATCAGCACCTGAGCTTGCAGGCTCCGCTCGAGCAGCAGCGGCATCAGGCCGGCGATCGTCGTTAGCGACGTGATCATGACAGCTCGAAAGCGGATGCGACTCGCCTCCGCGGCGGCCTCCTCCACGTCGGCCCCTTCTTTGCGGCGCGATTTAAGAAACAGCATCAGCAGGATGGAGTCGTTGACTACGATTCCAGCAAGAGAAGCGTACCCCATGATGCTGGGTAGACTGAGGCTCATGCCGAACAGAAAGTGTCCCCAGACGACTCCGACAAAGGCAAATGGAATTGCGATCATCACAATAAACGGCTCGGCATAGTTGCGAAACTGGTACGACAGAATGACGAACACGCCCAGACATCCAATGATGGCGGCCCAGGCGAGCGAGCTACCCGTCTCGGCACCTTTTTCGGCTTCGCCCTTAAATGCGATCTCGATACCTGGAAACCGCGCCTTGAGTTCGGCGATTTCTTCGGTTCGCAATTTGGCCAAGATCGCCATGGTGTTCGATTTTTCGGCATCCACGTTGCCAAAAACGTTCACGACTTGCCGTCCGTCGCTACGACCGATCCGGGACCAGCCACGGTGCCATTTCAGTGTTGCGAGGTCCGCAAGAGGTATCGCGCTGTTACCGGCCAACACGACTCGAAAATCCTCCAAGTCGGCAAGGCTGGTTCGATCGGCGTCTGTAAAGCGAACTTCCACATCGTAGCTTTCGCCGTTGACCTGTACCTGATCACTGAGGAGTCCTTGAAACGAGCCGCGAAGCTGGCGAGCCAACTCGTTCGCTGTGACGCCTAGTCCGACGGCGCCGGGCCTCAGTTCGACCAAAACCTCACGTTGTCCGCGACGCATGTCGTCGGCGACGTTGTAAACGCCATCGAAGGTCAGCAGAAACTCCTGAATCTCGCCCGACGCGCGATCCAGATCCTCCAACGGCAGACCCGATAACTCAATTTCGATCGCTCTACCCTGAGGACCAATCGACGGTTCATCGAAAGTCAGGCTCAGGGCGTCCGGGACAGTCCCCATCTGTTCTTGCCAAACTTGAACGATCTCGGTAACCCGTGCATCGCGGACCTCATTGCTTAACAAGTCGGCGTAAACGGTCGCCGCATGCGGACCCGACTCCATGGCATCGGTGTTTTCATTGAAACGGACGTAAGTCGTTTCCACCAGATCTCGGCTGTCGGGTTGCCTGGGTTTGAAGGACTCATTGGTTTCTTCCAATGCCGCTTCCAGCTCGGCAATCACCTGCTCCGTTCGCTCGAGCGATGTTCCCGGTTGCATCAGTAGGCGAGCCACAATGGTGTCGCCTTCTAGATCGGGAAATACTTGGCCGCGAACGAATCCGCCGACAATCAATCCGATCGATAGTAAAAAAATCATCGCGACTAGCCCAACGGTCGCGTAACGCCATCGAATTGTCCAGCTGACGATTTTGCCCGTCGTGTCGCGTGCCAGATCAATCAGGCCGTTGATTTGCCTGCGAATTCGGTTGGGCCGGTTGGGATCGACATGCATGAGAGAATGCCCCAGGTGCGCCGGCAGAATCAAGAATGCCTCGAGCAAGCTGGTAGCCAGCACCAACAGCAGCATCATCGGAAGAACTTTCAGGATCCGGCCCAGATCGCCTGAGAGGAACATCAACGGGCCGAGCACGCTGCACGTGGTTAGGAACGAGGAGAAAACGCCACTAGCGACTTCCTTCACGCCGCCAATCGCCGCCGTCATGGCCGGCTCTCCTGCGCTACGCCGACGTGCGATGTTCTCGGCGATCACGATCCCGTCATCCATCAGCAATCCAATGGCCATCAGCAGACCGACCATGGTCAGCATGTTGATCGTCAGACCCAATGAGGGCACCAGGGCAAACGCGGCCAGAAAGGAGACTGGTAGACTGGCAACTACCCAAAACGACAATCGCGCGTTAAAAAACAACCACATCGTTGCAAACACCAGGATGCAACCTTGCCAACCGTTTTTGAGCAACAACGAAATACGGTCGTTGACCAGTACGGACATGTCATTGATCACGGTCAACGAAACCTGAGGAAACTCTCTCAGTTCGCTTTCGATCAGCCGTTTGGTTTCCCCGGCCACAACGAGCGTGTCTTCGGTTTTTGCCTTGCGGACCTTCAGTACCGCGGATCTCCGACCATCGACCGATACCCGATCTTCGTCCAAATCAAACTCGTCGATCACCCGCCCGATATCGCCGACGCAGATTTCTGTTCCACCGCGTGATCCGGTCAACACCAACGCCTCCAACTCTTCTCTCGTTTTCTTCTCTGCTTGGATGCGTACCAGGGTGGTTTCTGCGGACTCGATCTTACCGGCCGGCAAGTCGACACTTTGACTGGCGATCGCGGCCGAAACCGTTGTCGGACTTAGGCCATGGCGCAGCAAGGCTTCCCGCGATACTTCGACTCGCAGAACACGATCGGAAAAGCCCGACACCTCGACTTCCGAAATTTTCGTGGAGCTAAGCAAGCGGTCCTTCAGTTGCTCGCAGTACGCCTTGAGCTCTCCGGCATTCATGGAGCCTTCGACCAGGATGTCCAGCACCGGGTCACGGGTGTTCAACCGACGGATGATCGGTGGTTCGGAATCGTCGGGGAAATCATCGATAGAATCGACCGCGTTCTCGATTTCATTGCGAAACATCACGTAGTCACCCGTATCAATCATCTCCAGGGTGGTTTTGCCCACGTTGCTCAGCGACACGCTGCTCATTTCTTTCAGATACTGGACGCTGTCCAGCTCTTCCTCGAGACGCTGAACGATGGTGTCGTCCACTTCCTCTGGCGTCGCTCCGGGGAACAATACCGAGACTTCGACCTCCACCGGCGCTGCGTCGGGAAACGTTTCGCGACGAATGCCGCTGACCGAAAGCAGGCCGGATGCGATCATCATGACCATCAGCAGGTTTGCCGCAGTGGGATGCTTCGCAAAAAACGTAATCATTCTCGAGTCTCCGACGCAGACAACGACGAAGCAAACGCCCGCGGCCGGCGCTGGATGATCTCGGGTTCGATGAGCGCTCCGTCCATCACGATTGCCGGTGGATTGACGACGACCAAGTCACCATCGCTCACCCCTTCAGAGATAACCACATGATCTCGCAACGCAAATCCAACACGAACCTCGCGTCGTCGAAGCCGGTTTTCATGGTCAACAACAAAGACGCTCCCGGCTTCCAGGCAGCTTCTGGGAATCAGCATCGCGGTGGTCGCGGCCTTCGCCGTCAACGTGACTTCGCAATAGGCTCCAGGACGAAGGGCAAACGGTTGTGAGCCTGGAACTCCCTCTTCATTGCGTACTCGGATGACAATGCCGAGAGTCCTGGTTTGATCATCCAGCGATTCAGAAATCCGTACCGGTTGCCCGGTGTAGGTTCGTGTCACGTCACCGCTGCGGGTCGTGACCACCGCTGAGAGTCCGGCAGCAAGCTTGGAACCCGGGGGCGCGTATGGGGATGGCGTGGCCTGGGAAGCCATGCCAGGCGATGCTGGGTCGCTGGAGGGTAAGTGACTCGTCCAAAGCTGACTGAGCTGTGCCTGCGAAAACTGAGCTTCGACTTCGACCAGCTGCGTGTCGAGCAGTTGGAAAAGACGCTCACCAGGTGCAACGTACTGATTGGGCTCCAGCGACACGTCCGAAAGAACTCCCGAAAAGGGAGCGACGATGGTCGTGCGTTCGACGTCTCTCTCTGCTTCGGCTCGACGTGACTTGGCCAGGTTGACATTGGCTTCAGCCGCTGCGATCTGGGCGGGGTAGAGCATCAAAGAGTTCTTCAACGTTTGAACCGACTGCGCCTGCTGGAGCCAAGTGGCCTGGGCAGTTTCCTGCTCGCTCTGAGAGGCTGCCGCACTTTCACCGAGTTGCTGGAATCTTCGAACTTCCGATTCACGTACCTTCAAGAGATTTTCTTGAATCTCTAGAGAATGCTGGTCAGCTGTCCGTCCCAGCTCTAGTTGCTCTAGCTGCGCTTCGAACTGTGCCAGATCCGCGCGGCGCTGTTGGACTCGCAACTCATAGTCGATCGGATCGATATGAATCAGCAACTGTCCCTGCTCCACATGGATACCAGATCGCAAGTTGTGGTGTGTTTGGCGGATTCGCCCACCGACTTCTGAAACAGCCGTCCAAACACGCCGAGCCCGGGCGGTACCAAAGCCGATCGCTTCGGCGAAGATGGGCTCGGCTTGTACTTGAGTGACTAGCAAGGGGATGGAAGTCTCTTGGGGGGCGACCCGAGCCAGCTCCTTCTGTGAATTGGCCAATATCATGACGACGGTCACACCGATTACGACCGGCGGAATCAAGAGCCAACGTCGAGATGGAATCCAGCGCGAGAAACGACTCATGATTGCGACTTCCCAAAGGCGGCGAGAAAGATGTCCACCGCTTCGCGGCAACGGCGTTTCTGTTGGGCAGCGGTCGGCAACGGTTGGCCTGTCAGCATTCGTATCGGGTCCATTCCAATAAGCATGCCCAAGAAATGTTCCGCTGCGTTTTGCGGATTGGGACAGGTCAGTCGTCCGGCTCTCTTCTCTCCCTGCAAGTAGTGGACGAGCGCTTTAAACACCCGAGCGGGGCCAGCGTCAAAAAACGCCTGGCCCACTTCCGGATGCTCTGTCGATTCGGATGTCGCCAAACGCTGCCAGCAAGCGGCCTCGTGACTGAGCACCTTGGAAAGGAAGACATCGCCAAATCGCAGCAGATCGGTTTTGGGATTCCCCGTGGGTTGGAGGGCCAACGACATTTTTTCAGCGCGATCGCTGGCGTGCATCTGCGTGACTGCTCGTAGCAAACCTTGTTTGGAACCAAAGTGGTTGTACAAGGTCGGTTTGGTCACGCCGGCTGCCGCAGCAACTTGCTCCAGATTGGTATTCCCATATCCATCGCGCAGAAACAACTCTGTGGCGGCCGCCAGAATCTTCTGCGGCGTTTGGGAACCCCGTTTTTCCACCGAGCCGCCTGCCGGTCTTGCCTTCGTCATAACTCACCTGTCCCGATTCTGTTGCTCGCTCTAGAATGTACTTTACTTTACGGTAAAGTAAAAGTCAAGAACGATTTGATGCCTGGTACGGCTGGTGAGGCGGTCCGAACCGGGAGGGGGAGCCGCCGAAGCCCTTCTTTCACCCGCGCGTCCAGGGCAAGCTTGGATAGGAGAATGCAGATGCGAGTGGTATCCTGGTAGAGCTATGATCCTCAGGAAACTGGCTTGAAGCGGGACACGGCAATTCACGAAAGCAACCCATGAGCAACCTCGACCATCGAGCCCCAGGCTGGAGGCGGTCGCAGCCCAATTGGTTCCAGCGAAATCCAGTAGACGCGGACTTGGTAACTCGGGTTAGCCTGATCGTTGTCGCGATAGCGCCATGCCTTCTGTGCCCAGCATCAATTCATGCCGCTGATCCCCAGCAGCCCCTGGAGATTTCTTGGTCGCAGGCTCAGACCAATCAGCTATCCGTCGCGATCGACGAGCGGGAAACCACGCTCAAGACTACCGGCAGCGATCCGTTTGTCGTGTTTCCAGTCGGTTCGCTGGAACATTTTGATCGCGATATCCTGTTGGCGTTTGAGTATTCGTGTCCCGATGGCGTGCGCGATGCTGAACTTCGCATCGGTCCACCCTTCCGGCCCGAGCATTTCGAACTACCCAGCTTCGCACCGGCCGAAGGATGGACGCAGTGGAAAGTCAATCTGAGCGAGTTGGTCGCCGACAAAACGGAGCTGCTCAGCCGGCGCCAGTGGCGGATCGACTTAGGGAACGCATCCGGTGTTACCATGAAGATCCGTAACGCCGAATTGCGAGCAATCAATGATCGGGAGCTTGAGCAGAAATTCGCGCGGCAGAAACTTCGGCAGGAGAAGCAAAGAGCCGCTCAAGAGAATGAAGCTTACTTCGCAGCGACGATGTCCGGCCGAATTGAAAGGGTCGCTATTGACGATCGCAGGGTAACCATTGCTGGGCAAGTCGATTTTGGCGGCGAACAGGGTGGCGAGCTGACTGCGAATCGCAATCGGTTGACCATCGTCGGGCGGTCGCCGCACGAGAGGACATCCGCGGCGATCGCGCGGCCTGCAAGCGTCTGGCCAGTCCGG
>JANQJJ010000272.1 GCA_028281725.1 Pirellulaceae bacterium
GCTTCAGCGCGATCGAATATCCCGCAGACGAAGTTAAATCTTGCATACGGACCCGTGTTTCGGCTGTCCGTAATGCTGGTATTGAGAACCGACTCCGGCTCGCGACCGAAGGCGATACACCCAACCAAAATATCGGTCCCGAAAATCCCCATTGCCCCTTTGGAGAAACGGGAAGCCGGGTCCATACTTTGCACAATTCTCTCTGCAGCTTTCATGGCAATGGCACCACCCGAGGAGGACCGTGAGACGGCGTTGGAGCCGATTGTCGATACCTAAGGATCGCTGTCGGAAATTAGAGATAACTGTCCCGTTTTTTCGGCGATCATCACGGCCGAGCGTGACAGTTGTCTCCCGCGTGACATTAAAAAGAGAATGGTCCGGGAACTGGGATGGAAACTCAGCCGGACCATAGATTGCCCTTTGTAGGAAACGGCTTATGTCATATTCACTTTACGACTCTCAACTACACACTGAGGCTGATGCTGTGCAGAATTCGCCCACAGTATTCGTCGTCGATGACGAACTTGCCGTACGCCGCTCGATTGAGTCGCTGCTCAGCAATGCCGGCTATCGGTCCATGACGTTCAGTTCGGCTGAGTTGTTCCTGGAGAACTATGATTCGCAACAAGCCGGATGCGTGATAGCCGATCTCAAGATGGGTGGAATGTCAGGTCTTGAACTGCAAGAGAATCTGGCAACCAGCGGAAGCCAAACTCCGGTCATCATCATGTCCGGATACGCCAATGTCCCAGCGGTAGTCCGGGCGATGCGAACCGGTGCGGTCGATTTCATCGAAAAACCCTTCACCGAAGAGCGGCTGCTGGATCGGGTCGAGGAGGCCATCACTCTGGATCAAGAACTGCGAGCGGCCCAAGAACATCAGCAAATCATAGAACAACGTATTGATCGCCTATCCGCTCGCGAAGCAGAAATCATGCAGCTGCTGACAGCCGGCAAGACAACCAAACAGATCTCCGCGTCCTTGTCGATCAGCCCCAAAACGGTCGATGTTCACCGCGCGCGGGTTCTGGAGAAGATGCAGGTGGATAGCGTGGTGGAACTGGTACTTCTGGTATCGACGAAATAGCCCGTCTGTCAATCGCTGAAGACGGCCGCAAGATGGCCCCGCTCCAGCCATTCAACGCAGCCGAGCTCCGATTTGCCCCTCGTCTGGACGCGGACTCAGGCAGCTACCCGTCGGCGCCCGTGCCTGGGGCGGGTGACATCAGGAAAAACCTGATAAGAACGAGTCTAGCATGTGTTAAATACTTGTGTAAGCAACGGGGCACTGCTTGACCGCCGAACCATCATACCGAGTGTATGAGTTGTACGGCTGGATTTCCGAATGGAAAACCTTGGTGGGGCCCCTCGGCTGACCTGTGAGACCAAAGGCAATTGCGAAATTGCCGTCCGTGAAGCCGTTCCAATGGAACTAAGGTTGTCTGGGCATGGACATGGTCGCAGTTGTGTTGTCAAAGTTAACGCAGAGTCCCATGGACTGGACAAACTCGTAGACTGACTGCCACAAACAGGAATTGCAATGCCGCAATCCTTGTTACCGCCAGTGGGTTTGCCGTGGTCTTTGGAGGATTCGGCTCGCTTTGATGACACATCCATAGCGAAGTTACGGATTGCGCCGACGTCGGATCTGTTCCGGTGGTAGACGGAATCCCACCCAGACAAGGACATCCCAATGCGTCTTCCAAGTATCCCCACCTGCGTAACCCCTAGATTCGGACTGCCTGCCCAAGCCCACGACCCAACCGGTCCACGAGTTTCGGATCTCGGCTGAGCCTCCCAACACTGCACAGTCGGGGGTTCACTTCTCTCGTGACCGGCTGTGCAGTGCTTTCCTTATCCCCCGCCGTGCTGCGGGCGCTCACTACCTCTCACACTGCCGCCGGGTGATTTCGCTGGCCACCACGTGGCCAGCGAGTCACCTGAGCTCTCCGGCAGACGTGATAGTGAGCCAACACGCATTCATCCGGCAAAGGCATATTCGTCGGCAAAATCAGTTGCCTTCGACTGGCCTTCGGAGCGCAGGCTGCTAATATGCCCTTCAAGGGGAGCTTGTCTGCCTCCCCCCCCCGTTTGGAAGCGGTCCGCACGCGGCTCGTCAGCCAGGCGACCTTTCAAGGTCCGCTCGCGGCTTGCGTTCGCGTTGGGAAGGTTGGGAACTCCCGCTTCTAGCCGGAAATTGCACATTTCTCAACATTAGCAAAGCACGAGGGGAAATCTTGACCTACATTTCAGATGGCTAAGATTTTCACCCTGGAGTTACCCACATGAGACCTTTCGCACTGCTCATCGCCCTTCTTCTTCTCCCACCGACGTTCGCAGCCGAATGGACGACTCACCCCCGTGCCAAAGCCCAAGTCTCTGATGCCGCACTGCCCGCACCTGTGTACGATCCCAACCAATCCATCGAGGAAAATAATCTTCGGATTTCCAACCAGGATCCGCACAGTTACCTACTGGTCAAGCAAGTGGTTTCTCGCGATGAAGTGAGCATCATCCAACTGGTCGATCGCCAAGCTTGGTTTACCGTCAACGGACGCGCTTTCGATGCCCGGATCACATCAGCGGTCTTGGAGGGCGACGGCACCCAGAACTCGCATATGACGGTCTATGCAAGAGTTAAAAACAAAAAGGTTGACGGCTCGTGGCTTCTCCGCGACGCTACGGTAGGCACACTTCGAATCCGTAATCGATAGTCCTCTCTCGGTGTGAAGTCCACCACACCAGCGGCTCGTGCCAAGGCTCCCCGCCTTGGCACGCTTTGTCTTCGAGGCTCTGCCTCGTCTGCGATCCGCCATTGGTCACTCCACGGCTCGTAGCCGTCGCAGGCAGAGCCTGCGGGTCACTCGGTCACCAGGCGGAGCCTGGTAACTAGATCGTGGCGTTGACCGAGAAGCGTCGAGCTTTCCGCTTGACTGGTGTCGGTTGTCGGTTGCCTATCCTTACCGAACTCGCGCCTTCTGATTGCGGGCGGCGACAATCGGCACGGGCTTATCAGAGAGAATTTGCCGCATGAGTTTTCGAGCGGCAACTGCTTCTGGCTCGCTGGACTGAGTGACGTTCTTGTAGCCGCTGCCGTCGCGCGAATCGCCACAATCGTAGAGCTGACCGAACTCGGTCATCGAGTTGTTCTCTAGTAGCCAGCGCTTCGTTCGCACTACCCTTCGAGGACCGAGGTAAGTGTAGATCCACTCGCGTAGCGGCTCGGTCTCGCCGCGCAGATAAGGCGCGAAAGAGACTCCGTCGATGATATGGTCGGGCGGAAGCTCGATCTCGGCCACTTCGCAGATCGTGGGAACGATGTCGGACAGGTCGACCAGCTCGCGCGATTCACCCACCGCTTTGACTAGACCGGGGCCGTTAACGATGAAAGGCACACGCGCTCCCTTCTCGGTCGTCTGCGCCTTGCCGTCGCCACCCGTGCCATTATCGCCCACAAAGATAATGAGTGTGTTTTTGCGTTTGCCCAGCTCCTCTAACCCCGATACCAGCTTGCCCAAGATGCGATCGGTATACTCGACGTTGGCCTGCCAGTTTTTCGCTCGATCGTGCTTGAAGCGGTCTTCAAGAGTCTGAGTGGTGTCGGGAGTGCTGAAAAATTGTCCATGAGTGAGCGCCATCGGATAATAGACGAAGAACGGCTTCTCCCGCGTGCGCCGAATGAAGTCCAGAATGAAGTCCGAATAGATGTCGGGTCCATAGCTATTGTCGTCTGTGTCGAGATACTCCCCATTCTGCACGATCGACGGATGCCAATAGCGGCAAGTCTTACTGCCAGGTTTGCCTTCCCAAGCGCCGTCGTGCTCTACGCCTTCCGGCAGATTATGTTTGTACGCCCACATGCAATACTCGTCGAAGCCGCACTCCCTGATCAGCGTCGGGTGCTCACCGGAGAGCTGCCACTTGCCAGCGTGAGCGGTAGCATAACCAGCTCTTTGGAAAATCTTGCCAAAGGTTAGATGGCTGGCAATGTCGTCCGGGCCGGTGTTTGCCGGTGGCCCTCCCGGTCGCCCAGGAAAATGGTAGACGCCGTTGTGATGGCCATACTGGCCGGTCATCAGCTGAAATCGAGTGGGATGACAGATCGGAGTCGAGTAGCCGGTGGTGAACCAGATTCCCGTTCTGCCAAGTTCGTCCAAATTGGGTGTTTGATGTTTTGGGTGACCGTACAAAGACAATTCGTGAGCGCCGATGTCATCGCAAAGGATAACCAGGATGTTGGGGCGTTCTGCACCGATCGCGGGCAGAGCGCAGAAGATGCTCAGGAAGGCAATCAGCGGATTTCTCATGGCAAGCACCTGACAGATAAGGGAACGGAACCAACGTTCGCATCATCTTAGGGTGCATTCGCAGCACAATCCACCGGCTGGCCAAGAGAAACACCGGTGGCCAGCGCCAGGCCGCTCGCTCAAGAAACGAGACCGACCTCTCCAGAGATCCATCCTACGCAATCCCATTCGGTCTCGATACGTCCCGATCAGCCCCAATCAATCGAAAGCGCTGGCCGACTCCGCACCGATTGTTCGCGAAAAGTCGTGTCAAAGCGAGTGAGCCAGTTCAATCGGTGGTCTCTCCCACGAGGCAATTCTCGGGGCTCCTATGCCACCTGCCGCATCACTTCGTAAGCCTCCAGCGGCTCGTACGCAAGTGGTTCGCGAGAAACAACCATCAAGTGAGCTCGATTGTTGTATTCAGGGGCGCGACGAAAGTAGCAGTGGACTTGGTCCCACGGCAACATGTGCTGCCGCTGCAAACTGCGAATGTCTTCGAGAAAATGGTGCCGATGCCAGTTCTCCATCAAGAGAATCTGCTTCTTCGCAATGTGAAACATATTGCATAATGCGACGAGATGAGAATTGGCCGCTTGAATATGCATGAGGACGGCTTGCGTATAACAAACATCGACCTGGCGGATGTCCTTGGGCAGTGGCATGGTTGCATCGAGTTGCCGCACGTTGTCAGAGAGATTAGGGGATCGCTCGCGAAGAAATCTAAGCTGCTCCTCGGATCGATCGTACCCGCGAATGACGTTATCGGGAAAGAGTACCGATAGGTTGCGAATGTGGTCACCGCCACCGCAACCGATTTCCGCTACACTCTGCGGTTTGAGCTGCAACAACGTTTCGTACAGCAGACGATGATTCGGGTGCACCGGCTTTTGGCCGCTCTTGATCGAGAGTTGCCCATCCTCAAAGCGGTAGTTATCTGCCGTAAGATGCAGCGTAAGCCGCTTTTCCATTTTGGCGATCTGACTGCGGTAAATCTCGTTGTATTGCCCCCAATCATAGTCATCGCCCGCGCCCAATCTCTGCGCGGTGTCACTTTTCATCGTGATGTATTTTTTGGCCCCAAGTCTTCGCAATACAGATTTAATCATTTGGTGCTCCATCAACTAAATCGGATGTCGGTGCAACACCGCCCCGTACCGGAACTAGGCACCGTCGGAGAGCTAACTGGGCTGCCTTTCCGGCAAGCATCATGGCGAAACGTGATGGCACCTTGGGAGATGCCAGATATTTCTAGCATGACGCTGACCAATGGCTATTGACAGCAAAAGCTCTGCGACGACTCATACGTCTCACGTAACAGTAAAAATCGCCATTAGTGGCACCGGCCCTTAGCAGAAAGTCCGAATTTGTAGAGATATCAGAAACTCTGGGGCTGGCAGGAGTTTGTGAAATGCGGTCGGCCGCATCCAGCCGAGACTCGGTCCAACGCGAGGTGTCAATGACTCGCTGGCCGGGACCTGCTGATGACCACATGATTGCACTGAAGGTCGATGTGCCCGTCGTCCGTTCTTGGATTGGGCTCTGAGGAGAGTAGCAGGGTTTCTCCAACGGGACGCCTGACCGGCTGGGCGGTCGTTTGTGCAGTACTGGTGAGGCGAGCTTGGACCACGATCAGGCCGCCGCCGTCGCAGGTAAATCGCAAGTAAAAAATATTCAAATCGGCGTCATGCTCAGATTGCATACGAGCCGTGTTTAGCCAGCCTTCGGCAATCCCTTGCTTGCGGAGCGAGATTAATTCGCGATACCAACTTAGCATCTCTCGGTCACGGCTGCCGTTGTCATGGCACTTGGCGCTGTAGAAGGTCTGAGCCTCGGAGGGCGACAATACGTTTCCCCAGACATGTTGGGGATACTCTCGTGCTCGTCCCTGATCGATGGCTTGCTGAAGCCGGACATCGTGAAAATCGGTGAAGAACGGGAAGGGTGAATCAGCCGCAAACTCTTCGCCCATAAAAAGCAAAGGTATGCTGGGGTACAACAAGGTCATGCCCGCAGCGGCCTTCTGAAAGGCTTTGGAAGTCAGCTGGTGTATCCGCTTGCCATGAGGATGATTGCCGACAGAATCGTGCGTCTGGAGCCCCATCACGAAAGACTCGGCATTCGGCTCGCCCGACTCAACTGGCAGCTGGTCCCGACGTTGCGGTGCGCTCCCTTGGGTGGATTGCCGTCCCACGTAAACGTATCCGTGCCGCAGCGCGCCGGCCAAGTCACTCGCGCCACGGTACTCGCGATTGGTAAGTCGTAGATCCGGAAGCGCGTGCGAGTAAATCGAGTGCATCAGGCAATCGCACCACACTGCGTCGTACGCCGGGCGACCTGGTTGGGCTGTCAACAATTCTTGGTCGCAGACATTCGTCTCAGCAATCAAGTGCAGCGTGCGTCCGGTGGACTGGGCAGTTTCCAAGACGGCGAGGCGAAGCTCATCGAGTATCGTTGGCTCGCTGTTGTCTTGGATGAAGTGAACCGCGTCGAGCCGCAAGCCGTCCAGGTGAAACTCTTCCAGCCAGAAGATGGCGTTCTCAATGACAAATCGCCGCACAGGCTCCGATTGCGGCCCGTCAAAATTCAGCGCTTCGCCCCACGGAGTGCGGTGCCGAGAGGAAAAGTAGGGCCCAAACTCTCCCAGGTAGTTTCCCTCAGGCCCGATATGGTTGTAGACCACATCGAGCAGGACCGCGATGCCCATCGCATGGCATGCATCGACAAACGCTTTGAAATCATCGGGCTCGCCGTATGTATTGCGAACGGCGAAAAGGTCGACCCCGTCGTAGCCCCAGTTCCAGCGTCCTGGAGACTGAGCCACCGGCATGATTTCGATGGCTGTGACGCCCAGCTCAAGCAGTTCCTCAAGACGCTCGATGGCGGACTGGAACGTTCCGCCGAGCGTGAAGGCACCGACGTGCAGTTCATAAATGATCAGGTCGCGCTTTGCCACGCCCTTCCAGTTCTGATCGGTCCAGGGAAACGCGCGGGGGTCGACTACCTGAGAAGGCCCATGCACGCCATCAGGTTGATACCTGGAGGCTGGATCGGGGCGCACGTCCCGATCGTCCAGCACATACTCATATCGCGAGTTGGGCCCCGCCTCCGACACGTTGCCCGTAAAGTAGCCGCTGTCTTGGCGACGCAGTCCATGAAGCCTACCGGTCGCACCCTCGGTGATGCGCACAGCAACAGTCCGTCTTCGGGGGGCCCAGACGCAAAAACGTGTCTCGTTGTGGCTCAGGGGCGTTGCGCCCAATCGCTCCTCGGTCGGCTCCGGAGGTTCGGCCAATCCAAACCAGCGACAGCCCTCCAAAACACCGCTGGTGGCCTGAGCGCGAGCAAGATACAGCCGATTCTCCCAGCCGGAATCTCGGTGAGCCTGATACACCTGTTTGGCGAGCGACCGATCGGCATTCCCCACGACGATACTGCGATAGCCAGCCGTCAGCGCTGCCAGATCATTTCCCGAGTCCCCGGCGAAAACGATTCCCTGATCGCGAAGGTGCGAGTTCTGAACCCACCAAGCCAGAGCGTGCGCCTTGGAGACGCCGGCCGGCAACAGGTCGATCAGACCATCGCCACTGAATGGGTCCACGCTATGAATGATCGAGTACGGAGCGTGGGTCTGATCGAGTTGCCATCGAACGCGTTCGACCTGACCATCCAGGTCCGCCGCATCTGTATAGAAACTGAGCTTGAACGGCCCCTGCTTTTCCGGCTCCTGTAGGCTCAGGCCCTCTATGGGTTCGAGCCGTTGTCGCAAGACGTCGATTGGCATCGAGGCAATGAGCTGCTCTTGGTGTCGCTGATAAGCCTCGACCGGTTGGAACTCTCCCGTGACCTGTCTCTTGTAGATCGACGTTCCCACATCCGCGATCAGCCAGCCGGCAGTAGGCAACTGGAAGCCGTCGATGGCCTCGACCACGCTCGCGAGGTGTCTGCCCGTCACGTAGACCAACTGGACGGCGTTGAGTTCCAACTGAGTTGCCAAAACCTGCAAATCAGCCCGGTTTTGAACGTTACCCTCAAGCGGTATGAGTGTCCCATCCAGGTCGGTAGCGAGAACTCCAAGCCCGACTCCAGCGGCTGGGTGATCCGTCATCGTGTGCCCTTGTCTCGATCGGTGCGTAGCGCGGCGGGTTTGAGCGTCGTGACGTAATTATACGCGATTGAGCCACAAGATCTGGTAGGGCTCCAGTTCCACGTCTTCCGATGTCGCGTAGGTTTTGCTACGAATCGCGTCTTCAAAGAACCGCCCGAGCCCGGCGGTACGCAGCCGATTGCCATCAATTTTCTGCGGCTCCGGCGAGAAATTGGCTAGCACGGTCAGGCGATGGCCCTCGTGAACTCGCGCATAGCCCAGCACATGTCGGTTCGCGGTATCCATCAATTC
>JANQJJ010000304.1 GCA_028281725.1 Pirellulaceae bacterium
GCCGCTGATTCAGGTGTCGCCGCGTCCTCCGTCCGCCACTCAATCAGGGGGGAGGCTGCAGGTATCAGGAAAAACCTAATAGCGGCGATTTGGGTCCATCGCCAAGCAAACAACTGATCCCGAGTACTTTACCCAATGCCCTGTCTTCGTGAATAAAAGGTTAAGCTGCGCAGACTGCGTGACTATATGCACGCCCGTGACTATACTCTGTCGATCTTGAGAGTTGATTGCGGTGCGCATCTTCTGAACCTCACGTGACGTTCTGCACCTCAATCGGACAGTCGAGTGGTTTGGCATGGGAGTGCTGGACCGCCCTGCAGAGGGGATTCCTGTTGAACCGACAGACAACGTCATTTGCATTGATCGTGCTACTGGCTCTAGCCAATTCTGCGAGAAGCGAGTTCATATCGGAGATTTTGATCGAGCCTGATGGCCCGCGTCAGTTCTTCGAGTTGCAAGGGACACCGGGCGCGTCGTTGAATGGTTTAACGTTTGTAGTGATCAGTGGTGAAGGCAATGGCAGTATCATCGGAGACTCGGGGACGATCGACCAGTTTTTGAACCTCGATGGCTTCAGTTTTGGCTCGAATGGCCTGCTACTCTGGGCCAGTAGGCCCATCCCTTTCTTCCCGCCCCCCCCCTTCGATCCGCCAGCGGATCCGGGAACGACTGTTATTGACGCTGCGTTCAACCCGGGATTTTTTCCAACGTTTATTGCTGAAGCCAGCCAGACGTTCGCGCTCGTGTCAGGATTCAGTGGGTTCTCGGGCCAAGATCTGGATACCAACAACGATGGCATCTTGGACGGCCCACTGCCCTGGACCGGCGTGATGGATGCCATTGGCATTCGGGAGAACGACTTCTCGCCGGACAACGAGTTTGCTTTTGGCGAGCAATTGGGCTTCTCCGACTTTCCCGTGACCGGTTTTGATCCGGACTCCGTGTTTCGCGATGGCGTCACGGGCGAGTGGTATGCCGCGGATGTTGACAACCCAGGATCCCCAAACGGTCCCTACGTTCTGAATCCAAGCGAGTTTGACGATATCAATGGAAATCCTGCCGACGTGGCTGACTTCAATGGCAATGCACTAACACCCGGCCGAACCAACATTAGCGTTCCTGAGCCCGGCAGCGCTTGCTTACTTACCCTGGCATCCTTATGCGTCGTTTTTTCCAGCAGCCGCCGACGATTGGCCTAGCGCGGAACGATTCGCGCTAGTTGCGTCTAGGTGCGGCTGAACCGTGGATGATTCCGGCGGAGCCACGCGAACTGAGGTTGATCGGTCCCCAGGTCGCCCCGCCCCAGGTCGAGGGCGGACAGTGGCAGCTTGTACCCTCTGCTGCAACTCCGGCAAGTGACCTTTACTTCGCCGATCGGGCTTGTGCGGCTGCAACGCGCTGCTGATGGGCATTCCGGTTCGCTTGCATCAGCGAGTTCCAGGGAGATGAGGAATTCTCCCAATGCTGTTTGGTTCTTTCCTGTTCGGCCACGTGCTCATCGTAGTCGAGCAAGATAGCCAGGTTCACCCACCCCTGGATTTCCGCAGGCGAGTAGGGATCGCCAATCCGCATCGCGATCGTATCGCGACTGTGTTCGGCCGTTTTTGCGCGTCCGCCTTGCCCTCCCTCGATCCGATCCCATTTGGGCCCGCTGCAACCTAGCGACACCGCGACATGATGCCGCTTGAATTTGACGATGTCTCCGTATCCCGGTCGTCGATCGGGATGGAGAGCTTGCGAGAAATAGGCTAGCTCCAGCCCCGCCTTGATGCACTCCTTTTCAAAGTAGAAGCCCATGAACTGGGCCGACTTCCGTTTGGAGCCGGGAACAACCCAGTGGGCGTACTTGCCGGCGAACGCGTTGCACGTCGTGAAGCGGCTTTGGGTGTCTTGGTTGACTCCTTCTCCTCCCTCTTTCCGATCGGCGCCAAACCACCGAGTCAACAGACTATTGTGAGTTTGGCCGGTGTAGTGCGTGAACAGGTCGGGAGTGGCTTTGGAACCGGCATATTTGTCCCCCTGATAGAGGACGGCCTCGGCCCGGAATCTTTTCAGATACAGGTCGGCCGCTTCACGCACACGTCGCCGCGTCGCTGGTCTTTCGGAGAACGTGTCCCTCATGAATTGCATTGGAATCTTCTCCTCTGGGGTGTCGCCCGACGATTGGGACAGGAACTCATCTCCAATGCGTTTTGCCGAAACGATTCGAAACGTCTTCTTCGGACATTTGTGCAATCAGTGACCACCGACAGCTGATGCCGTGCTCCGAGGGCAGCCTGAATCGCCCTGGGGCAATTCGTGGACTCTTTTTACGGAAAATGCATAAGATTAGAGAATTGCCGGCTTCTATTAACGGAATGCTCCCCAGCATCTGTCCACGAATTTGCACGCGCTTCGGTTCTCTCTGTCTACTAAGGATCTTCAGTTATGGCACTCCGGTCGCAAACGCTCCTCGCCGGTACTCTGATTTTGGGATTGGCTACCGACTGTTTCGGCCAGGTTGCCGATTCCACCTGGACGAAGATCCCCAATTCGTCCTTTCAAATCTATGCGGGCGACCTCAGTCTCTCAGCCGACGGCATTTGGAAGATTGAGTCCGTCGACAACATCGGGATTGATCGCGCCGGGATTCGTGAACGGTATCTGACACCGACCCAGTCAATGTTGATTAAACGTCTCGGACGTCGGATGCTTGCGGCGGAAAAGGAAAAACAGACCGCCGCCGGGCGTTGGGCGTTAAGTTCGGCCTACCATGCGTCTCGAGACTACGCTCAAGAACGAGACGGCGTTGGCCCCGAAACAATCGCTAGCTTGGGCGAAGAAGACTACGGATATCTGATTGTTCAATGGGAAAAAATGCCCTGGCGCGGCAAGCTGTTGACTTCCATTGTCGATGAGGAGGTGACCGGCCCCTTCCGATTCCTGGTTCCCAATGCGAGATTCCACTTCGAAAATCCGGACGAATCGCAGGAGCGATTCGTCGTGTCGCAAGAAAACCGCGAGATCTTAGCGGTTGAACTGCGTCCCTTTGTTGATGACGGAAAGCACTGGGTGGTGTACACCGATGGTACTTGCGTACGTGAGAAACCTAACGCCAAGTTGTTTCGTCAACACGCCTTGCAACTGCGTCCGGTCATCTCGGATGCCATACTCCGCGAAGCCCAGAATCGGCAGAAAGTCGGCTACGAAGTCTGCCTGGTATCAGACAAACCGATCGAAGGTACAGTCCAACTGAATCTCTACAACTCGGTACTGCGTCAGCGCCATTCGGTGGTTTGGGATCTTGGCACCGCGCAGCCCGATTCAAAAGGCACAGATCGACTAAAGAAAGCCAGGAAAAACGACTGGCAACCGTTCATAGCCACCGGTGGCGGTGCCATCCTGGAGAGTTGGCTGAACGTGTCGAGCGGACCAGCTGAAGCCCGTCGTGGTGCAGCACCATCCATGTTTTCTGTCTTGGGCGGACGCGCCGCGATCGAAGAGACCTTGCAACTACAAGATCTAGGCGGCAATCCCGGCGGTGGGGAGGCCACAGTCGAGATCGACACGATCGCCGGTGTCGAAGTCTCATCCCATCCGTTTGAAGACATGCTGGGCGGCGCGGCGGGCGGACGGATCGAACTGGCGCGATTTGTTCCCCACGATCGATTCTTCCTGTATGTCGCCAAGCCATCGGTGATTCACTCCTTCCTGGGATCGGGGGCATCCTTTCTTTCGGACGCGGGAGCCGTCATCAGCGGCAATCGACTCGACTATGACCTGGCGAATCGATATCTCGAACGTCTGGGACTCGACGAGAATCTTGTCCGCACGATTCTAGAAACGGATCTACTCGAAGACCTGGCCGTCTCCACCTCCGATCTGTTGTTGATCGACGGAACCGACATCACCATCGTCGCTCGGCTGAAGCAGCCCAAGCTCCTATCGGCACTGGTCGGGTTCATGGGACCGCAAGTCGTCCAGCGCGATTCTGGTTCCGGCTCGGCCTATTGGACTCTACGCCAGGACCTGCTGATCGTCAGCACCAACCGGAGCGAGTTACAGCAAACGATTGATTTGGTCGAGCGAGAGGGTGAGGGCAGTTTGGGAGCGAGCGCAGAATTTCGCTACATGTTGACCGAGCTACCGATGGACCAGGAGACGCAGCTGTATGCCTATTGCTCCGATCCGTTTATCCGACGCCTGGTCGGTCCCCGAGTAAAGCTCGGGCAACGTCGACGCCTCATCGCCAAGGCCAGACTCGAGGCGACGACGGCCCAAGTTTTACTGGCCAAGTTGGATGGACGGCAGATCGATACGATCGAGGCGCTCGCGAACTCGGGCTATATTCCCCCAGATTGGAATGATTCTGATCTCACACTCAGTCCACGCGGAATCGTCAGCTCCCAGAAATGGGGCTCGCTGGAAAGGATGCGTTCGCTTCAGGACGTACCGCTTGAGAAAGTCACTCCGGAGGAAGAACGCCAATACAAACGCTACGTAGAAAACTACTCGCGTTACTGGCGAGAATTTTTTGACCCCATTGCTATTCGCCTGTCGCAAAAGGAGGATGAATCCTTCGAACTGACTACGTTTATCTTGCCACTGATCGACAGTTCCCTGTACAACGGGCTGCGCCAGTTCCTTGCCCACGGAACCGAACAGCAGGTGCTGGCGGTTCCCCGACTATCCCCCAAACCGATTCTGAATTTCTCCGTGAACCTGCGGGAAGAAGCCTGGACGGAAGTGGCTAACAACTTTTCCGATTTCTTTTCGCAATACTCGGGTGTGAGTTCCGCCATTTTGGATGACTTGGGCAGCGGCGTTCATGTGGCCATCCATGATGCTGACCCGATCCTTGCCTTGGGTAGCGGCGATGCGTTGGGTGCCTTTGGGGGTAACGCATGGCGCGGCGGAAACGAAATGTTGATGATACCGATTGCGTTGTCGGTCTTTACCCGACCTTGTACGATCCTGGTGGAGACTCGCGATCCGGAACAAACCGCCCGATATCTGCGGCTCTCTGCAGCTGGTGGCGGGCAAAGCAGCACAGCACGCTGGTTCCGATCGGCGTTTTATCAAGTCGAAGATCGGGATGAATGGGTCTGGACGATGGACTTCTCTGGCGTGGCGAAGCTCAGGTTCGGCGTGCAAGTCGCGGACAATTACCTGGTGATTCGCAACGTTCCCTGGTCGCAGCATCAGGTGATCACGTCGACCGAACAGGCGACGCTCAACGGGGCACAGTTGACGATTCATCCGGGAGCTTGTCACGAACAATTACCCGGACTCCATGCGGCCGCCGCCGACTCGAATCGCCAATCCGTCTTATCCGGCATCAGCCGCCTCTACCCCATTCTGCTGGCCAGTCCATCGAGTTCCACTGAAGAGGCACGCGAGCATCACAAGGAGTTGTTTAGCTTTGCTCCTCGGCTGCTCGCAACGGACCAGTGGACTTGGAGCAAGCAACGTCTAAGCAGTCTCGGATACGGCACTCCCACCCAGCCCAAACAGCCTGCCTTCGATTCCACCAAACCATTCGGTCTGCTGGGCCAGGTCGAGACAGTCGACTTGAACATGCAATTCGAGGACGGTGGCCTACGCAGCCGAGTTACCTGGACGTTACGCGAGGCCGAGGCACAGTAGAGTCTTCGGCCAAAAGCTGCACACGCCCGGCATCCAGCCTGCGCGACGCAAGACTCGAACAGGGCCGATTTAGCTAGTGCACGTTGCGCACAGACGTAGCTTGGCGCGTCAACGTGTAACGTCCATATGCGACCACCAAGTTGCTAGCGTTACAGAGATTCCATCTCTATCACGCGTTTCCGTTCCCAAATGCCGCTTGAGTATCGCGAAGCAAAGGCGATTCCCATGGCTGCGACCCAGCAGGCGATCACGTACCACCACAACATCAAACTCGGCCCGAAGTAAGCTTGGCATAGAATTCCGGTTGCAACAGCGCCGCTCGATACCAAGAACGTGGTGATCAGCACGAACCAGGTGTCACCCGCTCCTTTGATTGCACCGACAAAGACGACTTGGAGGCCGTCGAGAATGCAGTAGACGGCGATAATCCTCAGCAACGGCACCAGCATCGGGCGCATGATCTCAAAACGTTCCGCCGGTGTTCCCCAGGAGTAGATCGATATCATCCAGTCCGGGAAAAAGCCGAGCAACATGGCGAACGTCCCGGTATAAATCGTGGTGATTCCGGCCGCACAGGTCACCGTACGACGTGCCAAATCGACGCGACCTTCGGTCAGACGCTGCCCAACCAGGACGCCCACGCCGATTCCGAATCCAATCATCGGTACGAATGCCAGCACGTTCAGCCCGAGTGCAAGCGTCGTGGCGGCCATGGGTAACTCCCCAAGCGAGCCGACTTGCAGCATGATGACGGCGAAACACCCCGCCTCGGCAAGCAGCTGCAGGCCGGCAGGTGCACCGAAAACAAGGAGTCGGCGGAACATTTCCCGCTCCCAGAGCGCTGGCTTACCAACACAAAAAACATCGATCAGCTGCCTGTCCCGCGAGATGACCCAACTGGCAATCGGAATCTTGAGCCAGAATGAAATCGCGGTCGCCAGAGCGGCGCCAACAATGCCCAGCGCGGGTATGGGACCCAACCCAAAAATTAGGACCGCATCCAGAAGCAGGTTGATCGCCGTCGCGAATCCATCGATTGCCAGGACGGTGCCCGTTCGTCCTTGCCCGGTGAGTAAGCCGCTTTGGACGCTGTAAAAAAGCACGCTAATGGCGCCGAGCAGCAGAATGCGCAGGTAGGAAGCTTCCAGTCCGGCGAGCTCGGCATGATGCCCGGTCCATAGAAAGAACTGGCCGGCAAACACGATGATCAGCACAAACGCAGGAACGATGCACCAAGCCAACGCCAACGCGTGTTGATAGGCAACCCCTACGCGCGCATGCTTTTTCGCACCACGATATTGCGACACGAACGTACTCAGGTAGCCCAACAGCCCCATCGGCAAGCAGACGATCGACCAATATAGCGCCCCGGCGCCCATGGCTGCCGAAGCGGCCGTTTCGGACTGCCAATACAGCAACGTTCGATCGGTAAACAGAGCCACCGACACAAAACCGGCCGAGATCATCAGTGGTAGGGCCAGTCGTATCAAAGGCCCTGGTCCCCACTCGGATGACCACCAGCTGCCGTCACGGGTCGAACTACCAAGTGGAGGGGTTGAGTGGTCTTCCGATGAGTTCACGACCTGGCTCGCTTTCCCGAACGTCTTTTCACACCCCGGGCATGGAGCCCGCTATCCGATCGGGCATTAGAAAGTCTACCGCCCGGTACAGCGAGCGGTAGGTGCCGGTTGGCAATGGAGACAGGTGGCACCTCGGATGGGTTCACGAGTCGCAGGTGAAGGTCTCAGGCCGCGCCCCAAATGCCCCCGCTCGCAAGCCACGGGCCCGCGGCCCGAGTGATTCGTAGGCGACCGCCGACACGAAATTCGCTAGCACGTTCCGGGACAGGCTTAGTTGCCCAGCGGCTTATGTCACTGGCGCTGGTTGACTTCTGCGGAGGCGCTGGCTGCTATCCCCAGGAGATTGGAGTATCATAGGATTTCGGCATCAACGCTCCCTCACTGCTGCGACAATGGAGCGTTCTCCCCCCACACCTTATTTCTATTTCTGCAAGATCCCGCCATGAAGAGAACTGAACTGCGCGTCTACTTCGCGCTGATCTCGTTGTGCATCGTTAATTTGGGTTTCCCAAAAGATAGGTTGGTCTTCGATCCACCCGCCGGGGGTGGCAGCGCCAAGCATATTGTGTTGATTTCGGGCGACGAGGAATATCGGTCGGAAGAGAGTATGCCGATGCTGGGCAAGCTCCTGAGCCAAAAGCACGGTTTTAAGTGCACCGTGCTGTTTGCCCTTGACCGAGAGGGCGAAGGCTACATCGACCCAAACAATCAGCAGGGCTTGCGTGGTTTGGAGTCGCTGGCGGACGCGGACTTGATGATCATCGGTACACGATTTCGCGAGCCTGATGCCCGTGGGGCCAGACACATTGCGGAATACCTCAACGCCGGCAAACCCATTATCGGCATTCGAACTTCCACCCACGGTTTTAGAGGCGACGGGAGTTTTGGCGGTATTGCGTTCGATGACTTTGGGCTGAAGATCCTCGGCGAAACCTGGGTCAGTCATCATGGCCGGCACAAGGTCCAAGGGGGGCGAGGTGTCGTGGAGCCGGGCCAGGCCGATCATCCGATTCTCAAGGGTGTCGAGGATGTGTTCTGCATGTCGGACATCTATGGCGTCATCCATTTGACCGACGCGGATCAAATCTTGATGCGCGGCGCAGTGACAGAATCCCTCCGCCCCGATTCGCCTAACGTCGAGGGTGACAAGAACGATCCCATGCAGCCCTTCGTCTGGTTGCACAAATACCGGAAGCCCAACGGCAGTGGCCATGGTCAAGCTCTGTGTACGACCGGAGGCGCATCGGTTGATTTTCTCAACGAAGGCATGCGGCGCATCGTTGTGAATGGAGCGTATTACTTGACTGGCCGAGAGGTGGCCGACAAAGCAGATGTTGACTCGGTCGATCCCTTCCACCCCAGCTTCTACGGGTTCATTCGCGAGCCGGGTTACTGGAAAGATCTCAACCTGAGGCCAGAGGATTTTGACCTGGGCAAGTCGCCTCGGTCGCCGGATCCCAAGGGGTCTCCCGAATGGGATTTTCCGACCATTGCTGAACAGTCGCCTGACGAAAACCAGCAATCCGCCCTCGAATTGCGAGACGGCGAGCGGGTAGCGCCTGGTGCAGCTATAGGAATAAGCTTCTAATGCCTACATACACCTTTAAATGTGACAAGTGTAACGCTGAGAAGCAACAGTATGTCTCTGTTAAGACGAAGCAGTGTCTCTGT
>JANQJJ010000314.1 GCA_028281725.1 Pirellulaceae bacterium
GGTGGCGATCATGCTGGGAATCAACTACATCGGCCTGATGGATGATTTACTTTTGTTCGAAGCGGCTCTGACGACTGAAGAGGTCGAACTCCTGTACCAGTTGCCGGGCGGTGGCTCCCGGCTGGCAGCAGCCGACAACTGAGCACGGTTCCGGAACTAACGCGCGGTTTGTCACCCAAAAGGCGTTTAAAACTTGATAAGAGCTGGCCGATCTGACGACAGATCAACCGCCACGCGATGATCTTCAGTTCTTGGCTCTTGAGCCAATCCAAGGTACTGCCCGCAGCGATCTCTGCTAGACTTGGCGGAGTCGCCTCAGTTAGATTACCAGTATCCCACCCACACTCCCTCTGGAGAGACCTAGCCATGACGCGAACCAATCGACGTAATTTTCTTGCCGCCACCGGTGCGGTCGGCGGTTCCTTGTTGATCGCGGGAACACGCGCCTCGGGACAGATCCGTGGCGCCAACGACCGGCTGCGAATCGCGGTCGCCGGCCTGAATGGTCGCGGACAAAGCCATATCGAAGGCTGGCTTGGACAAGACAACGTGGAGATAGCTTGGCTGATCGATCCTGATCAAAGAGTACTCCAGCGTGCGATTCAGGCGGTCAAGGAAAAGTCCGATGGCCAGTCGCGCCCCAAGGGTGCTGCGGACGTGCGCCGGGCCCTGGACGACAAAACGCTCGACGCAATTTCTGTCGCAACGCCCAACCACTGGCACTCGCTGATCACCATCTGGGCGGCTCAAGCCGGCAAGCATGTCTACGTCGAGAAGCCCATGAGCCATGACGTGGCCGAAGGACGCGTGGCGGTGGAAGCTCAAAAGAACTACGGAGTGGTCATCCAGCACGGCACGCAACAGCGCAGTAGCGCGAAGACGGCAGGACTCCATCAGGCGATCCACTCCGGTAAGTTCGGGCGGCTGAAAATTTCCTACGGATACTGCTGCAAGCCACGCGGGTCGATCGGCCACCAATCTGCCTCCGACGCGCCAAGCTACCTGGACTGGAACCTTTGGCGCGGACCTGCCGACTTGGATCAGTACCACGCAAATCTGGTTCACTACGACTGGCATTGGTTCTGGAAAACCGGCAACGGAGATCTGAACAATCAAGGGACTCACCAGTTGGACGTCGCTCGCTGGGCCATTGATCCGGATCAGACGCACCCGGTACGCGCCATGGCGATCGGAGGAAGATTCCAGTGGCGAGATCAGGGAGAGACACCCAATACGATGTTTGGTATGGCCGAGTATCCCAACGGACAGCAAGTCTTTTTCAACGTTCGCAACGTGAACTACGAAGGCTATCAGCGTCAAGTTGAAAACGAGTACTACTTTGAAGACGGCGGCCGGATCGTGCGTAACATGTACTTCGCCAAAGGCAGTTCGCAGGGCGAACCGATTGAGGTCGCCGATGGCCGCGTAACGCCCGGCGGCAACTGGGGCAGTTTCGTCACGGCCTGTCGCGCAGGTGACCCGTCGCTGGCCAACGGCAACGTCACGGACGCCCACTACGGATGCGTGCTGGGCCATCTCATGAATAATTCTTATCGACTCGGTGAGCAGGTGCCCTTTAACCGCAAAGCAGGACGCTTTGGTGACAATGCCGAGGCGGCAGAACACTTTGGCCGTCTTCACGCAACGATGCATGAAGGCGTGGGTATAGCCGAAGATGGAAATCACTACACCGTGGGCCCTATGCTTACGTTCGACCCCGCGACCGAACGACATACCGGCGATCACGCCGAATCAGCCAACGAGCTACTGAAAGATCCGAATCGCAGTGGCTTTGAAGTTCCCAGCGCGGCAAACGTTTGACGCCCGAATCCGGCTACCGCGATAGACCGGCGAATGCAGATATCTACGGGGGCAATCTGAGCTCACCGGTCGCGAGCTGCGCTGCGGCGGGCAGCGACCGGTGGTGGATCTTGGGCAGATTCGCGTCGATGCGGGAAATCCGCAATTCAGGACGTGGTGCGACGCTTGAGTGTATCTAGTAGGACTGCGCCGAGCAGCACAGCTCCCAGGACGATTTTCTGGTTGAAGGGATCGACGTTCGTCAGGTTCATGCCGTTCTTGATGACCGCAATGATGAACGCCCCGATGAGCGTACCTAAGATCTTGCCCGCGCCGCCCATAAGCGACGTTCCCCCGACGACCACCGCGGCAATCACCTCCAGTTCGTACATCAAACCAAACTTGGGGTCGCCGGCGGCCAACTGCGAAGCCAACACGATGCCCCCAAGTCCAGCCAACGCACCACAAATGGTGTAGACCGCCAACAAGACACGGCTCAGCGGGACGCCGGATAGTCGTGCGGCTTCGTCGTTACCGCCAATCGCGTAGACATATCTTCCAAACACCGTTTGTGACATGACGATATGTGCGATGACGTAGAGCAGTAGCATCAGCAAGACCGGATTGGGGATTCCGAGTGTCTGCTGGCCGCCTAACCAGAGAAAGGAGGCCGGCAACTGGGACACGGAGCGTCCATCGGAAAGCCGGAAGGAAAGACCGCTGGCCATCATCATCATGGCTAGCGTCACGATAAAGGGAGGAATCTGAAACCAGGTGATCATGAATCCGCTGAATGCGCCGGCGGCTGCGCACACGGTGACTCCAACCAAACACCCGAGAAACACCATGGACGCGCTGGCCGTCGTCGCGCCGCCAAGGTCTCGAATGAACAGGGTCGATGCCACGGCGGCCAACGCGACCAGAGAACCCACTGAAAGGTCGATGCCTGCCGTAATGATCACCATGGTCATGCCAATGGCGATGATCGCATAGATGGCCGTCTGGTTCGCAACTCCCAAGAGGTTGCTCATCTTCAAAAAATCGGGCCAGAGATAAGGATTCGGAGTCACACAGCGCTCCCCGCCTACCGATTCAAATCGATCGTAGACGCTCCATTTGGCGGTTACATCGTTGGCGGCGATGGCATCAATCGACTGCCCCTGCTCCAGAATGGACTCGATGGCCTGCCTAGCATCGGCGGGGCCGCCGTTGACGGTGGCCAGCACCGTAGCGCCAGACTTGGTAAGTCGCCGGGCGGCCGCGGCAGAAAACGCCCGATCCTCCTGCGTATCGCGGGTGACGATCAGCACATTGGCTGCGTCGCCAACCTCGCTGATCACTCGGGCGGCTACCTGGGTTCCCGCAGCAGCACCGGTAGGATGTTGCTCATGGAACGTCAGCACGCTGAACGACACCGCCAGCAATAGCAGGACGAATACCATCCCGTAGTCGCTCACAAATCGCTTCAGCGCCAATCGAAAACGGTTGTTGCTTTCCTCCATCATGCGCCGGTCATCCTACAGCCAATTCCATTATCTGTTCTTGCGTGGCAGAAGACGGGTCATCGATTTCGCCTGTGATCCGTCCTTCGTGCATCACTAGGATGCGGTCGCTCATCCCCAGGACCTCCGGTAGTTCGGAGCTGATCATGATGATCGCCTTACCTTGGCGGGCAAGTTCATTGATTAACATATAAATTTCGTACTTCGCTCCTACATCGATGCCGCGGGTCGGCTCGTCAAAAATGAGAACCTCCGCATTGCGTTGCAGCCATTTAGCCAAAACCACCTTTTGCTGATTGCCTCCGGAGAGATTTTTCGCCAGGTGTTCATGATTCGGCAGGCGGATTCCCAGTTTTTCAACGTAGCCAGAGAAGGCCTGCCGTTCCTGGGGCTGATTGACGAAGCCCAAAGTGGACCATGCATCCAGGTTGGGTAGACCAAAGTTCTCGCGTACATTCAGCCCCAATACAAGACCTTGAGATTTTCGGTCTTCCGTTAACAGACAGATTCCAGCCCGGATCGCGTGGCGCGGACTTTTGGGCTGAAGCGTCACACCGTCGAGTTCGATTGTTCCCCGCTCGGCCTGCTCGGCTCCGAAGATAAGGCGTGCCAGCTCAGTCCGACCAGCCCCGACCAAGCCGGTCACGCCCAATACCTCGCCACGATGTACAGCCAAACTGACGTCTCGAACCACATGACTGCGGCACAGCCCTCGAACGCGAAGTCGGACCGAGCCGATGGCATGCCGATGCTTGGGAAATTCGTCCTCGATCTCCCTGCCGACCATCATCTCGATCAACTGCCGCCGAGTCATATCCGACGGGCTTGCCTCGGCTACATGCTGTCCGTCACGCAGCACCATGATTCGGTCTGCGATTTCGAAAATCTCATCGAGTCGATGACTGATATAGATGATACCAATCTGCTTGGCCTTGAGGTCGCGAATGATTTCAAACAGACGACGCACTTCGATGGGCGTCAGGGCCGCAGACGGCTCGTCCATCACGATCAAACGCACATCCTGCGAAAGCGCCTTGGCAATTTCCACGATTTGCTGCTGAGCAACGGAAAGTTGGGCGCATGGCACGTTCAGAGGAATGTCCACTCCGAGCTGCTCGAACAACTGCCCGGCCCGCCGTTGCTCTTCGCCACGTTTTATCAGCCCCAGTGACGACTCACGACCCAAGAATATATTTTCCCATGCCGTCAATCCCGGAACCAGGCTGAATTCCTGGAAGATCACGCCGATACCGGCCGCGTTGGCATCGGCCGGACGATGGAGCTCAACCTCCTCACCATCGATAGAGATGGAGCCGGTGTCTGGCATGAGGACACCTCCGAGCATCTTGATCAACGTACTTTTGCCTGCCCCGTTTTCACCCAGCAGCGCCAGCACCTCGCCGCGCCGCAGCGCGAGGTCAACACCGTCGAGTGCGCGCACGCCGGGAAACGACTTCCCAATCTCGCGCATTGTTAATAGAGCTGGGCTGTCGACTTCCGCCTGACACATACCGACCTACTCCCGCAGCTCAGGATCTTGTTCGGCGTCTTTCTGGTAGTAGAGTTCCGACGGAATCAGCACGTCCTTCGGCACGTCGTCTCCTGCAAAATGTTTTACGATCATTTCCACCGTCTTTTTGCCGATCCGGTCGGGAAACTGAATCGGATCACAAAGAATCTTGCCTTCCAGAATAGCTCGTTTGCCGCTGAGCTGACCGTCAAAAGCGATGATTTTGACCTGATCTGCCTTGCCGGCAGCTTCCAAGGCCGCGTAGGCGCCCAGGGCGGAAGGATCATTGATCGCGAAGATCGCCGCCAAGTCGGGATTTGCTTCTAACGCATCCTTGGCCGCCTTGAAGCCCTCGTCACGCATACCGCCACCATCGAGCGTTGCCACGACCTGGATCTGGCTCGCCTCGGGCTTCCCATTGTGGGCGGCCAGAATCTCGTTAAACCCCTTCACGCGTAGCTGACAGGATTCGGCCTGAGGAAAGTGCAGCACGGCCACTTCACCACCCGCTTCACCGAGCAGCTCGACCATCGCCTGCCCCGCCAGCTTGCCACCTTGGTAGTTGTCGGTGGCGACGTGACAGATGACTTCGCCTTCGCTACCGGTGTACTTGATATCATTGGTGAAGACGGGAATGCCCGCGTCGTTGGCTTTCTTGATTGCCGGCCCGATCGAAGCGGAATCGCATGGGTTGAGCACGATGGCCGAAACTCCCTTGACAATGAAATCGTTGATTTGGTCAGCCTGCTTTTTGACGTCACGTTCGCCAGAGACGAGAATCAGCTGGTAACCCTGCTGAGCTGCCGCCTCCTCCATCGAATCCGCAATCACCTTAAAGAAAGGGTTCGTCAGCGTGAGAGCGGAGAAGCCAATCGTCCCCTTGACCTCTTCGCTACGGCCAGGCGGCTCCGAGCTGGGTTTCCCATCATTGTCAGCGGTAGAAGTACCTTGAGAGGAACATCCCCAGAGGATCAGTGCGTAAGGCAAAACAAGAAGCAAGCGTGACATCAGTACCTCAGGCTGTCGCAAAAATCGCGACTCTATGGGTTAGCGGAACGAACGCGGCGCATTGGCGCAGCGCGATCACTTGAATAGTTTTATGACACAATGAACGTCAATCAACTAGCCCAGGAAGGTCGGTGACGTGAGTGGCCAGTTGCCGTGGTTAGCTGATTGCTTCGGTGTCGCCCTAAGCAGGAACAATCGATGAAACCGGAATCGAAGTTGCCAGCGGAAGACTCGCAGAACCATCCGCTGGCCAGTGTGGATGAATGGGATGGCGACCTGTTGCGGCGATATCCGCAGCCGGACCAGTCCGGTTCTACGGTCGATCGGCAGGCGTTCCGCGACTATGCCGCTGAGGCCAGGCCAAGCGTCAAGGAGTTTTATCGACTCAACCACCGCCATCAAACCATCGACTTCGTTCGTCAGAAGCGAGCCCAGTACTTGTCTCGGAACCGGCGGAAGATGAGCATCTGGGAAGCCATGGAATTCCTCAATACGCTCGTCGATGACAGCGATCCGGATATCGACTTGCCACAAATTGAGCACCTGCTACAGACGGCAGAGGCGATTCGCGCTGACAATCGTCCTCGTTGGTTCATTCTGGCCGGCCTGATTCACGACCTGGGAAAGATCCTTTGCCTGTGGGGCGAACCCCAGTGGGCAGTCGTGGGAGACACCTTTCCGGTCGGCTGCCGTTTCTCAGAGCGAATCGTGTACTCCGAAGCGTTTGCGGACAATCCCGATATGCAGCAGCCCCAGTACCAAACGCAGCTAGGTATCTACCAGCCGCACTGTGGCCTGGACAACGTGTTGCTCTCGTGGGGTCACGACGAGTATTTGTACCACGTGGTGAAAGACTATTTGCCCGCACCGGCTTTGGCCATGATACGCTACCACTCCTGTTATCCCATCCATCGAGAGGAGGCGTATGGCTATCTGCTCAACGCGCATGACCACGAAATGCTCGTCTGGGTACGCGATTTCAATCAGTATGATTTGTATACCAAACGCGACGAGCGGATGAACGTCCAAGAGCTTCGGCCCTATTACGAAGAACTCATCTCCGAATTCTTCCCTGCTGAAATCGCCTGGTAGTCGGACAGCGCCTGACGTACCGGATCTGAGCTGGCGAGCCGGGCCACCCACGCCGTGAACCTTATTATCTTGCCTAAGAGATGGCTCCGTGGGCGACACGGGCCCCTCTTTTCCGCGAGAAAACTGGGGGCCACGGCAATCCCGGCAAGTCGAGACAGGTGAAAACTGGCTTGCTTCGGAGCCTACCTTTGGCGATATAATGGGCCGTGAAACCTGCTCGGCGTTGAAACATGGGTCAGCGTAGACATCGGTGCCCCGCCGTCCTGACCAAGACTCGCGGCGGGTCAAGGAGCACGTCGGGTTCGTGGGCATGGGGCATGTCGCTCTGCCAGCCAACCAGGTCCTAATTGGGGAACGATTCGCGTGAGTACTCTCAGTCGCCGCCGATGGTTCATCGGCTCTTCATTGGCCAGCCTGGGTTGGGCGCTCAGCCCCCGTCGTGGGTTTTCAGAATCCGCTTTCCGTTCGAACCTCAAGTGGGAACAGTCCGTTCGAGCCGGGCTGGACTATCTGGCCCGCACGCAATCCTCGCGCGGTCAGTGGAACACGCCGGCCTATCCGACGGCATTGGCGGCATTGGCAGGCACCGCCTTGGTATGCTCCGGTTCGACGACCACGCAGGGCCCCTACGCCAAGCAGATTGCGCGCTGCACCGACTTTCTCATCAGCAAATGTCGACCCAATGGTCTGATCGGCGACCCAACGGCCGACAACCGTTACACCTACGGCCATGGTTTTTCGATGCTCATGCTCAGTCAGATTCTCGGGGAAGAAGGATACGAAGATCGGCGGGCCGAGCTGATCGACGTTCTCAATCGGTCCGTCGAATTCTGCTGCAACGCGCAAACCGATGCGGGCGGATGGGGTTACGTCAGCGCCAAAGACGGCGCGAATTACGACGAAGGTTCGACCACGATCACCCAGGTTCAGGGACTTCGCGGCTGTCGCAACGCGGGCATTGCCGTACCCGCCGAAGCGATTGAAAAGGCCAAGAACTACATTTATCGATGCAAGAACAAGGATGGTGGCATTAGCTACTCGAGCAAACAGATGGGCACGTCGCGCCCTGCCATCACTGCAGCCGCGCTGGCCGCTTTGTACAACGCGGGCGACTACGACGGTCAGCACGTTCCCGAGATGTTGGCTTATGCAAGAAAGAGCCTGCACGACAGCCTGGTCGATGAAGGAGCCGCATTTGGCCACTGGCACTACACTTACTTGTATTACAGTCAAGTTGTCTACCGTCAGGGCGACGAGCAATGGATTCCATTCCGAGATCGGCTCTATGATCGGATCGTCAGTGAGCAGCAAAACGATGGCTCGTGGAAGGGGCAAATCAGTCCGGTCTATATCACCGCTTGCAACCTGATTATGCTGCAACTCGACCGCGGTCTGCTACCGATCTACCAGCGTTAGCCGTCGCCTGGCCTCCCTAACCGCGTCCGACTCGAAACGGAGACAGATCGATACGACTCTCACCGCCAAGTATCGCTTCGGCCAAGACCACCGCTGTACCGCACGACAAGTGCAGCCCGCTACGAAAGTGTCCTGTGGCCAGGAAGAGATTCTCGTAACCTGGTATCTGACCGATATAGGGCAGGCCATCGAAGGAGCCAGGTCTAAGACCGGCCCAGGTCTGTTCGACACGACAATTTCTAACATCGGGTAGAATCTGCTCGGCCCAAGACCGGATCTGCGAAATGCCCTCTTCAGTCGTCTCGTTGACGTATCCGACTTCTTCCTCAATGCTTCCTGCCAACAAACGTCCGTCATCGCGTGGTACCAGGTAGCGATGTCCTTCATTGACGACGTGCGACAGCAGACACTCGCCGGCCTGGTACAGCACCATCTGCCCCCGCACCGGCATGACACCGTTGGCAATTCCCAATTGATCGAGAGATTTTCGCGCCCATGCGCCGGAGCAAATGCATACGAGTCGGGCATCGAACTGCTGTCCTCGCGCGACAACACCTGAGGTCTGCTTTCCGCGGATGAGAATCTGGTCAACCGGAGTCTCCGGCAGCAGCTGAACACCCCGTTTTTCGCAGGCGCTGGCCAGAGCTTTTAGATGCCGTGGATTCCGCAGCTGGCACTCGTCGGGCAAGAACCAGACGCCGCGGAAATCCGCGGAAACTTGGCCAGCCAACCGCGGCTCGCGCTCCAACAGCTCCTGGCGGGTCCATTTTTCATAGTCGATGCCGTGCTCCTCCCACCACAGCTCGTTCGCCGTGAGCGTCGCTGCCTCAGCGGC
>JANQJJ010000379.1 GCA_028281725.1 Pirellulaceae bacterium
CAGGGTCCACCGCGTGACGTCGGACGGGGAGGCCGAAATCGGTCGAGAGGTTTGACAACTGCCCGCACGCGTCGACGCCAAATGGACGCTAGACGAATCAGGGCGGATTCCGTTGATCGTCTGGGATTTGCACTTTGGCACTGACCAGCGAGGCGTGGATCCGGTCCGGTGGGTCGCTCGTACAAACATACAGGAGACCGAGCATGCGGCCGACTAGAAGAAGTGGGGCCGTTCTGGTCTGCGTGTTGGTCGTATTGCTAATCGTTGGCTTGCTCAGCGCGCAGACGATTCAGACATTGCTGATCGTGCGGCGGGGCGATGGCGAGCGACGCCAATTGCGGCAGGCACGCGAATTGGTTGGTCTAGGTAGAATTGTTTTGCGTCAGCAAGCAGCGCATCTGCCGACGGAAAAAATCACAGTGGTGGTCGATGACCCGTCAGCCGCTTCGGGAGAAGCGAGTTCCCTGGGCGTCATCGAGCTGACGTTGCCCGAGGGTGCCGGCTTGAGCTCCGAGGACTCGTCGCGGGTTCGCATTGTTGCAACGTATCCGGTTGGTTCGGCTGGTGCTGTTACTACGACTTGGGAGAGTGAAGAATGAGATGGGGAAGTCAAGCACCACGTCGAACGGCGTTTACGCTTGTCGAATTGCTGGTCGTGATTGCGATTATCGGGATTCTGGTGGGTCTGCTCCTGCCGGCGGTCCAAGCGGCTCGAGAGGCAGCTCGCCGCATGAGTTGTTCCAATAATTTGATGCAGATCGGTGTGGCGCTGCACAACTATGAGATGGCTCACCGGAAGCTGCCGCCGGGTACGATGGACGCCAAGGGACCGATCGTTCATCTGCCGGTGGGCTATCATCACAACTGGATCATTCAGATCTTGCCCATGCTCGATGAGCGGGTTGCCTACAACCTGGTGGACCCCACGCAGTCCGTCTATAGCAAGTCCAATTTTCCGGTTCGGTCTTATGGTATCCAGTCGCTCATGTGTCCTTCGGATCCGGCCGCTGGTGGCCCCAACAGCAGTTACGCGGGCGTGCATGATAGTCGCGAGGTTCCCATTGATGTCGACAATAACGGTGTACTATTTTTGAACAGCCACATTCGATTTGATGATGTCACGGACGGTGTTTCTCACACGCTGTTTGTCGGAGAGAAATTGGTTGAGCCCACCGATTTGGGGTGGGTCAGCGGTACGCGGGCGACGCTTCGAAACATGGGAAGTCCGCTCAACTTCATGGGGCGATTTGGTGGATGGAGCGCTGTCTTGCCACCGGGATTTGTCGGTGGTTTCCGTCCCACCGCCTCCTTGGATGAAATGGCAGACGAAGCCTGGGAAGACGATTTCGATGCCTACGATTTTGGCATGTATGGCGGTGAAGACCAAGCCATCGAGGAGGATGAGTTTGAGTCAGTACGCCAGCAGGATAGTAAGGATCTGGGAGAGAACCCGCACCGCATGCTGCAGAGTAAACCGAGTACTTGGATGAGCACGGTCGATCTGCCGGAGATTATTCCTGGAAAGCCGAACAGCGGCAGTGATGTTGGGGGATTTAGCAGCGATCATACCGGCGGAGCGAATTTTCTGATGGGAGATGGAGCGGTGCAATTCATCACCGAGAGCATGGATCACAGTGTGCTGCAACAGTTGGGCAATCGCGCAGACGGAAAGTTGTCACGTTACGAATGGTAGATGCCCTGTGATAGAAGACAAAAGCCAATTTGTTGAGGCCCAGCCGGGACGTCGTGGTCCGATCACCATCGCATTTTTGTTCTATTTGGTTACGGTGGGTGCGATCATCTCGGCCTGCTTGCGGACCCTGACAAGCGACACGACCGGACGAGCCATCGTGCAGATGGTCTTTATCGGGATCGCAATCGGACTGGTAGGTGGCGGGGTCGTGGGAGTGTTTTACTTCAGAACCCTCAGATTTGCCGTGATCGGAACGCTGGTTGGAACGGTCGTCGGAGCCATCGCCGGCGGCTTGGCGCTGGTTGACAACGAGCGATTTGTCGAGCTGGCTTCGATTGCTTTCTGTGGTAGTTGGCTAATGATTGTGGTGATGCTGGTTGCCGCCCGCTTTCGATCAGATCCTCAGGTTTAGTGCGAGTCGAGCAGATGTGGTGCGTGTGCCACCCACATTTTTTCAAACATAAAATAAGCGAAAAGACGCACCAGCAGCGCTATCGTCGCTCGTGTCCGGCCGGGAAATCATTTTTCGTTCTCGTCGCTTGGCCGGATGTCGCTCTGCATTTCGTAGCAGTTGGCTGATCTGCTAACAGATCAGCGCGATAGCGCGGCAGTGCGCTATTGTCACCGACCGCTCCGCGGTCGGTGACAATGCCGGCATGGCGCGTCCAAGAGCACATTTACTTTGGGGTAGCCAGTTTGCAGCGAGCAGCGCGCCAGAAACCGTTGATAGTCCAGGCTATGTGGCTGTGCGGATTTGCACTAGGCGTTCAGTTCGACTTGGGCGCTGTCAGCGATGTTGACCCACACATGAACGTGCGGAGCACCGCGGAAATGCCAAACGAAAGATGGGCCCTCTAAACGCCAGTTGTCCCAGACCTTGTCTTTGCCAATGTCGCGATCGGTGTAAAAGGACAGGTAGCAGGCGTCCAGTCCTCCTTGAGCGCTTAAGCACTGCAGCGCTTCCTGTTGATCTGATTTCCGGAATGGTTCGACCAACTTCTGCAATGTGATCTGCATCTGTTCACGCTGGTCGGACGATAGGTCCGTGATAGGAATGCCGGTGAAACGTCCCTCCTTGCCGCGGAAGGCGACCGACTGCTCGCGTGGTGTTCGGGCCACCTCAGCGGTCTTACGCTGTTTGCCATCGAGCATTTCGTAGACTTTGTTTGCTTCCAGAGCCTGGGGCCAGAAGACATTGCCATGATGATCGGCTTCCTCGTCTCCACCGCTGGGTGCATGGCCGTAGAAGATAGGACCGCCGAATGCCACGTTTTCAGCCGAATTGCCATCGCAGCGCAGCGTCATATGCCGGCCGGTCAGCACCAATTCAAACTTGCCATCGCCCGGCTTGCCGAAGATCGCAATACTCTGTTCTTCGCCGAAGCCACCGCAATCATCTTCCAGCTGCTTATCAAACTTGGCATGCCACTGGGGCTGGACAATGCCTTCAAAAATTTTGCGAATGAGATCTCGCTGCTCGGCACTGTAGAATTCACCATTGATCTCTTGCGGCGTCACCATCCAGTTGTTCGCCACACGCGTTCTTAGCAGCCCACGCTTTCGATCGGTGTAGTCCCAATCGTAACAGACCTTTTGACGCTGCAGGTCACTAAACGATTCATATAGCACCTTGACCAGTGATTCTGGGCTCGACTCCGAGGTGGGTGCGGCGCCGGCCAACTGTGGAAGGCAGGTGGTCGTGGCAACGACTGCAGCGGATTGCTTAATAAATTTCCGGCGGTCGCTCTGAAGGAGCTTCGGCAAGTTAGGCTGGGTCATTGGACTTCTCCCGAATAGGTTGGTATGGTCGACCCACGGGCTGGTGCCAGCGCATGCGTCATTAGTCGATTTCGATAGACTATCACGCCCGAGGGCAAGAAGTCAAAGACTCGGTCAGGCAGGCGCGCGCATTGGCTGCCAACAATTTGCCTATTTTAAAAGTGCGCCTGGTGGGATTCAGATTAACTTTTCGTAACAGTTCGTTCGCATCGGCTCGGGCCGTCCAGGGGTACCTCTACCGGTACTCGGGACTTCGCCATGGCAGCGCAGAAGCTCGGAACCTTTGGGTAAATCAATGATAGAGGAAGCGCTTCGCTGGCTCGAGGCTCAACAGGACAAAATGGAGTCGGACTTGGTGGAGATGGCGAATCAGAATTCCGGTTCGCACAATCTGCCGGGGCTATCGTCCATGGCAGGCTGGCTCGAAGATTGGATGGATCTCCCAGAGACCTCGTTTCAAAGAATTAATCTTCCGCCAAGGGAGACAGTAAGCGACCAGGGGCAAGAGGGGACCGCGGAAACCGGGCCTGCGCTGCGCTGGGACTTTCGCGCCCACAGCAGGCGACGCGTACTACTGGCGATTCATTACGACACGGTGTTTGGAGCGGACCACGAGTTTCAGACGTGCCGCCGGCTATCTGCAGACCGGATTGGCGGGCCAGGTGTGGCAGACGCCAAAGGAGGTATCGTGGTTCTGCGGACCGCGCTCCAGGCGCTGACCGAATTCTCGCTGGCGGGCGAGTGTGGATGGACGGTTCTGCTGAACCCCGATGAGGAACTCGGGTCTCCCTGCTCCACCGGTTTGTTGCACGAGGTGGCCGGCGAGTTTGATTTCGGGTTGCTGTTTGAGCCGGCTTTGCCAACCGGGGAACTGGTCTCAGGCCGCAAAGGTTCAGGCAACTTCACCATCGTGGTGCGTGGTAAGTCAGCTCATGCGGGCCGGCACTTCGAAGATGGTCGAAACGCGGTAGCCATGTTGAGCCGGTTGATGGTGGGGCTAGATGATCTCAACGGCCGACAGGCTGGAACGACCATCAACGTGGGACGCGTTCATGGTGGTGGGCCAGTCAATGTGGTACCGGATCTGGCGGTCGGAAGACTCAACGTGCGCGCGCAGGACGACCAGGGGGTGGCCTGGTTCGAGAAGCAACTGCAGCAACTGGTCGACCAGGTCAACGCCCAGGAGGGTTTTGGCTGCCTGTGTTATGGTGGAATCAGCTCGCCGCCGAAGCCCGTTACAGACCAGCTGCAACAGTTGATGCGGGCCCTGGAATATTCGGTCGCCCAGGTAGGGAGGGACTCTGTTCGCTGGAGGACAACCGGTGGCGTCTGCGACGGGAACAAGCTGGCGGCAGCCGGACTTCCGAACATCGATACACTAGGGCCCATCGGGGGTGGTTTGCACGGCAGTTCGGAGTGGGTCCAATCGAGCTCCCTAGTACCCAAGGCCCAGGTCGTGCTCCATCTGATCAGTCGGTTTGCCAGCGGCCACTGCCCAGAGCTGCAGCGCCGGCGTCCGGCGTGAATCGCGACCTATTACGCTTGCGGGTAGGAGTTGGCCGATTCTGGCGACAGAGCAGCCTCCAGTGCGGTAGTGCCCCATGGTTGCCGACCTATCCGCCGGTCGCTGCGTCTTCCTGATCCAAATCGCGGCTAGTGCAAGCCATACAGGCCTTGTAGCGTGTCTAATCAATGAAATCGTTACGCAATCGAGCGAGGGCGACGCACCAATTACCGGATAAACCACTTAACCGGTACGCGACTAATAGTCGCAGCTTGCCTCCTTGAGAATTACAGCCTAGTCATGTTAGACTAGGCGGGATAGGCTTTTGGTAACGCCTTGGCCGTAGGAGGTTTGCTCTGGGATCCCGCAAGCCCTCCATCGACTCGGACCCGAATCTGCGCAACGGTATCCGTGGCGAGATGGTGGTTTTTAGTTGAGGATTTTGAGGGAGCTGCGGTAGTCCAGAGGGCCAAAGCATTACAGACGAATAAGTATTCACTAACCTACGAGGAACCACACGATGTTGAAGAAGAGTTTAGCTGCCGCTTTCCTAAGCTGCTTGGTTGTCGCTAGCCTGGGAGCCAAGTTGAATGCCGGGGATTGCTGCTGCCCATGTCCGCCACCACCACAAAAGGTCTGCATCTGTGTGGTAGATCCTTGCACGCATTGCAAGTATCCAGTCGAGTTGTGCGTACCGGCTTGCTGTGCAGATGAAGTGCCATGTTACGCAGGTTGCCGAAAGGGTGCTTTCGGCCGCAAGATTCTGACCTACAAGTGGCAGTGCTGTGGTCATTGCGTCGAAGTCGTCATCACCAAGCGGGGACGTACGATCGTTCGCGACTAGGCGAGCCAGAGACCAAAAAATCTTCCAGCGCCAGGCGAGTAACAACTTGCCTGGCGTTTTTTTGTGTAAGAAGGCTGTCAGGTGTGGCACGGACCGGGCTCGTTTGGCTTCTCGCACCTAGCAGCTTGCCCCTTGCTTAAGCGCTCTTCGAGACCGAAGAATTCGTGGGTGTTCTTTTCAGACGCCTCTGGGGACGGTGTAATACAGGTCAATCTCGGTGGGTTGTCGTTTGCCGAAGCGGCCAGTGGATCAGGAAGGGGTACGCGGATGTCAATGAACCAGAACCACCTACTCGCAGATCAGCTTCGCGCTGATCCCCGAGTGCAGCAGGCAGAGCAATTGTTACTTGCGGCACTCGCCGACGCGCAGGCCGCAATGGAGGGTCCCAAGCCGGCCCGAGATCAGCTCCAGGCAGGTTTTCAGCAGTTACTCGGCCGGTTGGAGGTCGCGCGAGGCGGAGCGACGTACTTTCCGTACCTTAGCAGCGGTTTGGGTAGCGGCCCGTGGGTAGAGCTGGCCGATGGTAGCGTGAAGCTCGATTTCATTGCGGGAATTGGTGTTCATGGTTTGGGGCATAGTCACCCCCGCTTGCTACAGGCCGGTCTGCAGGCTGCGTTGGAAGATACCGTCATGCAAGGCAACCTGCAGCAGCATCGGTCGTCGCTCCTGATGTGCGAACGGCTGGTGAGTCTGGCAACTGCCCAGGGTGGAGGTTTGGCGCACTGCTTGCTAACCACCAGTGGAGCGATGGCCAACGAGAATGCTCTCAAGATTGCATTCCATAATCGCGCGCCGGCGGATCGAGTATTGGCGCTGGACAACTGTTTCGCCGGTCGCTCCATCGCCATGGCGCAGCTGACCGATCGACCTCAATATCGCACCGGCGTACCAACGGCGCTTGCCGTCGACTATCTGCCGCCGGAGGACCCGGATCATTCGCCCGAGAGCCAAACGCGTTCGTTGGCGTCGCTGGACAAGTTGCTCCGGCGACATCCCGGCAAGTACGCAGCGCTGTGGTTGGAACTGGTGGCCGGAGAAGGGGGTTACTATCCGGGATCGACCGAGTACTTCATGAAGTTAATCACGCGGGCCAAGCAAGATGATGTGCTGATAATTTTCGACGAGGTCCAGACTTTTGGGCGTTTGAGTGAGCCATTCGCATTTCAGCATTTTGGGCTCAGCGAGTTCGCCGACATCGTGACGGTTGGTAAAATCACCCAGTTGTGTGCGACGTTGTATCGCCAGGAGCTCAGACCCAAGGGGCCGTTGTTGAGTCAGACGTTTACGGCGGCCAGCAGTTCGATTGCCGCCGCGCTGGTCGTGCTCGATGAATTAGAGCAGGCAGGTTGCTTCGGCGCTGGCGGTCAGAACATGCAACGTCACGAGTACTTTGCCGGCCGGCTGCACGAGTTGAGCAAGAAGCATCCAGGCAAGTTGAGCGGTCCCTACGGCTGCGGCATGATGGTCGCGTTCACGCCGGGAGATGGTTCGGCGGAGGCCGCCAATGCGCTCGTTCACGCCTTATTTGAGGCCGGGCTGATGAGTTTTGTCGCAGGGGGGAATCCATCGCGAGTCCGATTCCTGCCGCCGCCTGCAGTGACTACCAAGCAGCACGTGGATGTGGCGATCGAGATGATGGATGGAGTATTGCAGAAACTTGATTCAGAACGCTTTCCACATTGAGTTTCAATATGAGTGGGCTTTGATACTAGTCGGGAGACAAGCATTTGGTGATCGTGCGTGCGGTGCGGCTGGAAGACCTAGATCAGTTGTGGAATCTGATAGAACAGGCAACGTACGGTCTGACTACGTTACAAATCACCAAGGAACAATTGAGCGAACGAGTCGAGCTGTCCAACTTTGCATTTACTCGTCAGACAGAGAAGCCAACGGGTGAGCCCTACGTGTTGGTCATGGAGGATACCTCAGTCGGCAGCTTGGTTGGTCTGTCGTGTATCTTCAGCAAGACAGGCGGCTACGAACCATTCTACAGTTACCGCCGTGTGAGGGAGTCGAGCTACTGCGAGTTATTGGATCAGACTCAGGAGGTGGAAGCCCTGCATCTTGAGAAGATCCACGATGGCCCCACCGAGATCGGTAGTCTGTTTCTATCGCCGCAGTATCGAGGGCAGGGCAGGGGACGTCTGCTAAGCTTGGCTCGGTTCGCATTCATGGCGAGCCACCCTCGCCGGTTCGCCGACGATGTGATTGCAGAAATGCGCGGCATCATGTCGGATACCGGAGAGTGTCCGTTCTGGGAAGCCATCGGACGCCACTTCTTCGCAATGGACTTCCCTCAGGCAGACAGCCTGTCGACCATCAACAAGCGGTTTATCGAAGACCTGATGCCTCGGTATCCTATCTACACCAGCATGCTACCCGAAGCGGCGCGGGACATTTTAGGCCAGGTACATCCCAAGACTCGACCAGCGCTAGCCATGCTCGAAGCGGAGGGATTCCGGAAGATCGATCTGATCGACATCTTTGACGGCGGACCGGTCGTGCGCTGCCGGTGCGATGAGATTGATGCGGTCAAGCGAACCAAGAGCAGGACTGTTGCCGAGATTGTTCCTCAGGTTGAGGGGGAGTCGGCGATTCTCGCATCGACCAGCGATGGTTTTCGCGCGATGATTGGCGAGGCAACCGAAGGAGAGAGTGGTTTGACAATCAGCCAGATCGTGGCACTGACACTGCAGTTGAAGGTGGGCCAGCCGATCCTCTCACTCGCGTTGTACCCGGCGAATTCTCATCCTAAGAAAGCATACGAAGGGAAGCCGATATGAGCGATCCACTGCCGGCTTATGAGGGGCAGAATTTGATTGGTGGCAGTTGGGCTGGTGGCGCCGGAACGGCATGGATACGCCGGTCACCCGCCGATGGACATGAAGTCTGGAGCGGAAACTGGGCTGATCGCGAGCAAACTCTCAGTGCCGTCGGATCGGCGCGCGACGCGTTTCCCGACTGGGCAGAGACATCGCTCGAAGATCGCATCGGTGTCTGCAAACGCTTTGCGGAGATTCTCATCGCCAAGAAGGAAGAGCTGGCAAGGCTAGTGGCCGTTGAGACGGGCAAACCGTTGTGGGAAGCCAGGACCGAGGCTGGGGCGGCTGCCGCCAAGGTGGACAACTCGATTGAAGCGATTCTGAAACGTCGTTGGACCACGA
>JANQJJ010000401.1 GCA_028281725.1 Pirellulaceae bacterium
GCCGCTCGCGGCGAGGCGGTCCAGATGGGGCGTCGGGTAAGATGTCCCACCGTAGCATCCGACGGTTTCGTACCCGAGATCATCTGCGAGAATCAGCAATACGTTGGGTCTTTCCACGGCCGAGACCCGATGAGAAAGACTCGGCGCGAGAAGCCAGCAGCATACCAGTGAGGCGACGATCGGCAGTTTTTTGGCAGGCATGCGGTGTCCGTCCGTCAGGTAAGCATCAGGTGACTTGCGATCACGGGCTGCTGGGAACGCGAGTCTTCGTTCCCGGCGCCCGAGGTGACCGGACAACCCAACCGGCGAAACGGCTGGCAGACGCTAGAGGTATTGATTGATCAGGTTCTCAAGCATTTCTTGGCGCCCGCTGGTATTGGTGGCCGCTTCGCCCTTGCTAAGCATGTATTTTTCCAGCGAAGCCAAACTGGCACTACCGTTTTCAATCTGTTGGCCGAGTTCACTGTCCCAGCTGCCGTAGCGTTCTTTAACGAAGTCATCCAGCCGGCCGTCGGCACGAATGGCTGCGGCAATTCTCAAGCCGCGGGCGAAGGCGTCCATGCCGCCAACGTGGGCGTGGAACAGGTCAATCGGTTCAAAGCTCTCGCGGCGAACCTTGGCATCAAAGTTAACACCGCCGGTGCTCAGGCCACCGTGCTTGAGGATCATGAGCATGCACTGCGTGGTCAGATAGTAGTCGGTTGGGAATTGGTCGGTATCCCAGCCGAGAAGCAGATCTCCCGTGTTCGCATCAATCGACCCCAAAGCCCCTTGATGGCCCGCGTAGTCGAGTTCATGCATCATCGTGTGGCCGGCCAGCGTAGCATGATTGGTTTCCAGGTTGAGCTTGAAGTGCGGTAGCAAATCGTAGGCTCTAAGAAAGTTCAAGCAGGCAGCCGCGTCGGAGTCGTATTGATGCTTGGTCGGTTCCTTCGGCTTGGGCTCAATCAAGAATGGGCCGGTGAATCCGATTTCCCGGGCGTAGTCGACCGCCATATGAAAGAAGCGAGCGAGATGGTCGAGTTCTCGTTTCATGTCGGTGTTGTAAAGGTTTTGGTAGCCCTCGCGGCCGCCCCAGAATACGTAGTTTTCACCACCGAGTTCCTTGGTGACTTCCAAGCATTTTTTTACTTGGGCCGCGGCGTAGGCGTAGACGTCGACATTGCAACTCGTCGCAGCGCCATGCATGAATCGCGGATTGCTGAATAGATTGGCTGTGCCCCACAGTAACTTGACGCCCGTCTTTTCCTGATGTTCTTTGAGAGACTGAGCGATTCGTTCTAAATTTTTGTGTGACTCGGCAAGTGAACTTCCCTCAGGCGCCACATCACGATCATGGAAGGCGTAATACGGAGCTTGAAGCTTTTCGAAAATTTCAAATGCCACTTCGACGCGGCGAAGCGCGTTGTCAACGCTATCGGAACCATCATCCCATGGGCGGACTGCCGTACCGGGGCCAAACGGGTCGGCGCCGCCGCCGCGCATGGTATGCCAGTAGACGACGCTGAACCGCAGATGATCCTGCATGCTCTTGCCATCGATCATTTCGTCGGGATTGTACCAACGAAACGCGAGCAGGTTCTTGCTGTCCGGGCCTTCGTACTCGATGCGGTTGATATCTGGAAACTGACTCATGGAGACATACGCCTATCAAGATAGTATTGGATTAAACGAGAGGGGCGCCAGGGCGATGCCACGCTCTTGCTGTCAGGTGTTGAATCTTTACGACGCATAACGTCGGGGTAATTGGACTAGTGCTCGAGCAACGTGGGAGCCGGGTCCAGCTGCGCCAGATGTTCGTCGACCAGCTTCTGAACGCGGATTAGCACGTCAGGATGATCCGCAGCCATGTTGTACATTTCCGATGGATCATGCTCCAGGTGGTATAGCTTCGGCGGGTCACATTTCGTCAGTTTTCTGGGCGAAGTGCCATAAGATCCTTGCTCCTGATAGTGAACTTTCCACGGTCCCTGCCGTACCGCCATGAGTTCGTAGGCTCGATAGTAGAAAACATGGTCCCGCGGAGCGGCGGCTTGCCCTCGCAGGACGGGCGTTAAATCAAAAGAATCCAGTTGCCGGTCCTCAGGCAAGGCGGCTCCGGACAACGATGCAAAAGTAGCCATCAGATCCATCGTCGAACCGAGGGCTGAAGTCGCCTGCCCGGCCGGAATCGTCTGCGGCCACCACATGAGCGTCGGTTCACGCATACCTCCCTCCCAGGTGGTTCCTTTGCCCTCGCGCAGCAAACCAGCCGAACCTCCGTGGAGTTTTTGCGATAGCCAGGGGCCGTTGTCGCTGGTGAAGACGACGCACGTGTTTTCGGCCAGACCCTGGGTGCGCAAGGCTGAGAGGATCTGACCGACGCTCCAGTCGATCTCCTCGACCACGTCGCCATAGAGTCCTCGGCGGCTCTGGTTTTTGAACGCTTCGCTGCGAAACAAGGGCACATGCGGCATGGAATGGGCCAGGTACAGGAAGAATGGCTGGTCGCCGTTGGTCGTGATGAACTTGATCGCCTCTTCGGTGTATCGCCGGCTGATCGTCGTCTGGTCAGCGGGTCTCTCGATGATTTTCTGGCCGCGCATCAAGGGAACGTTGAAGTACTCCACCCGGGGTCGGAAGATCGATGTCGACCCTTTGGGGGCCTCCGCAATCCGATCCATATCATTGGAATAAGGGATACCAAAATAGGAGTCGAAGCCGTGTTCGGTCGGCAGATATTCGGGAAGATGCCCGAGATGCCACTTGCCGACACAGGCGGTGCGATAGCCGACGTCGCGAAGCATTTCGGCAATCGTGACTTCGCTGTCGGGTATGCCGCCGCCCGAATTGGGAAATAGCACGCGTCGACGGTTGCTGCAAAGTCCGCTACGCAGGGGAAGGCGTCCAGTCAGTAGTGCTGCCCGGCTGGGGGTGCACACCGGCGCGGCCGAGTAAAACTGAAGCCACCGCATTCCCTCCGAGGCCATACGGTCGAGTTGCGGCGTGTCGATCGATGGATGACCAAAACAGCTCAGATCACCATAGCCGAGATCGTCACAGAAGATCACAACGAAGTTGGGCTGCGGTACTTTGTCCTTAGCGGAGTCGTTTGCCTGCGTATCGCTTGCCTGGGGACCGCGGGAGATGGCTCCCGACAAAGCGGCAACAAGTAAAATCAGTAGTCTCAGCAGTCTGTGTGGGTTGAACATGGGGGGCTCGCCAGAGTTAACTTGTGTTTCGTTTCAGTAGTAGGTCACCTAACCTGGGAAAAATGGCGGAAAGTATCAGTAGCAAGCGAGCTTTCCGAGGTCGGATGATCTCGCATTTTCGTTGGGCAGCAGCTTTCAAAATGTCGCGTGCGAGCCGCTGGGGCTCCAGTTGTTTGATTTGCGTGCCTCCGCCGGGCTGCAATGCTTCTGGGGGTAGTTTATCGCTTGTCGCGAGTTCGTTGTAGCGAGTGCCGGCATCGCTGCGGGCGATCGGGCCGGGGCAGGCGAGCAGGACATGGATGCCCTCGGAGGCCAATTCCAGCCGTGCCTGTTGAGCCAATCCGGCCAAAGCGTGCTTGGCCATGGCATAGCCGCCAAGGTAACTCGGAGCAAAGTGACTGGCGAGAGAACCGATGAGGACCATCGTCCCGCCAGGGCTTGATACCAAGGGCTGAAAATGTTGGATCGCGTTGAGACTGGAGGTCAGATTCGTATCCAGCAGGGTTCGATAACGCTCGGCGCTCAGGTCGCATAGGGTGCCGCGGTCACTTTGGCCAACGGCCTGTACGACGAGATCGATTGAGTCCATCTGGCCGCTCAGCTGCTGCGAGATCGCCCGCACCTGCTCGGTATGGCACAGATCTCCGGCCAGAGGCAGGAATCTGACGGCTGGATGCCTGGCCGCCAACTCTTCGTGGACCAGCGCGAGCCGGCTCGCGTCGCGGGCTACCAGGGCGACCAGCGTAGCCCGTTGTCGAGCTAATTGGCTGGCAAGTTCCTTTCCAAGGCCCGCTGACGCGCCGCAGACGACAGCCGTTTTTCCTTGCCACCAGTTGCGAGCCATAGTGTGAGGGTCTCTGAGCCGATTGGCCGCCGGCAACCGGCCAAAGATAGATGAAGAGTTCGCCGAACGCGAGTGAACGCACTACAAGAATTTAGCCCAATGGGCTACAACGGTGGTGGCCCGCTCCGGCATTTGAAATCAAATTCTCCTTAAAAGAAAAGTCTCATGGCTCAAGTGCGCCCGAAAACGAATGAAGCGCGATCGAAGATTGTTGCCACCGTTGGTCCAGCTTGCCTGGAGTTGGAGACGCTAGTCGAATTGGTCAATCACGGTGTGGATGTATTCCGCATTAACGCCGCCCACGGCAAGCAGGCGGACTTTGAAAGCGTGCTCGGGAAGATTCGCCAGGTGAGAGAGATTACCGGCTTTCCTGTGGCCGTATTGTTGGATTTGGCTGGCCCGAAGATTCGGCTCGGACAATTGGTGCAGGATCCGCTCGAGGTTGAGCCGGGGGCTGAGCTGACATTTGTGCGGGGAGAAGAGGCCGACGAGCCTCATCAGCTATGCAGCAATTATCATCGGCTGATTGACGAAATCACCGTCGAAGACCGTATCATGTTAGCCGATGGCACCATTAGTCTGCAGGTGACCAAGAAGACCGCGGACCAGGTTCACTGCCGGGCATTGACGACCGGGACGGTCCGCTCTCGCCAAGGCATCAATTTGCCGGGCGTCACGCTTAGTGTTTCGGCCATGCGTCCCGAGGATGTCGAAAACGCCATGTGGGGAGCGCGAAACGAGATCGACTTTATCAGTTTGAGTTTCGTACGTAGTCCCCAGGATGTCTTGTCGCTGAAGAATCTACTTGGCTCGCTGGAATCCAACGCTTTGGTGATCGCCAAGATCGAAAAGCGGGAAGCACTAGAGCAATTGGAAGAAATCGTCGAAGCGGCAGACGGAGTCATGGTTGCCCGCGGCGACTTGGGCGTCGAGATTGACGTGGCCGAAACGCCGGTAGCCCAGAAACGCATCATCAATGTATGTCGCGACAAGCTCAAACCGGTGATCGTTGCCACTCAGATGCTCGAGAGCATGCATCATAACCGGCGACCGACCCGAGCGGAAGCCAGCGATGTTGCGAATGCCATTCTCGATGGTGCTGACGCTTGCATGCTGAGCGGCGAAACGGCGATTGGCATGTATCCGGTCCAAGCGGTCGATACGATGGATCGCATCATGGTGCATACCGAGCAGTTGCTCAAGGGCCAGCCCAGTAGCGGCCAGGTGCGAGTCTTTGATCGCGTGCATCCCATTACGTCTGCGGTAACCCACAATGCGGCGAATATTGCCGAGTCGATAGGTGCCAAGCTGGTGGTCGTGGCCAGCCGCAGTGGTGGTACGGTTTGGGTCAAGTCGAAACAACGCAACTTCATTCCAACGCTCGGCGTCAGCAGCAACGATACGACATTGCGGCGTATGTGTTTGTTTTGGGGAATTATGCCTCACAAGTGCCCGAACATTGACAGTCCTCAGCAACTGGCCGAGGAGATTTCGCTCTGGGGGCGAGAACGGGGTATGTTGGTTGCCGGGGATCGGGTCGTTTTTGTGACCGGTACCGGCGTGATTGACCATACGCATAACCTGTTGGTCGTCCATGAAGTGGAAGGCTAGCGTGGCCTATTTCTACTTTCTACACGCAACAGGTCCGTGCGGAAACTCCTGGCCCCGCCGAGCACGCTACGCTCTGAATCTGATGGTCGCCGACCGCTCCGCCGGTCGGCGGCACTATCAACGTCCGTGGCCATTTGGCTCGGGGCGTTAGATATTGTTTACTTGGTCGCGGCGGACGGATCCGACCGGACCATAAGTTTTTTGCGTTTGGCTTGTACCAGCTGCAAGAGCTTGTCCTGATTTTTGCTCCACCATTCCTCGGAGTCGTCGCGAGTCCATGGGAATTGGGTGGACAGTTCATCGAATTCCCGCATGAGAGAATTCATATTCGATGGTCTTGAAGCCGGCTCGACAGACAGGCAGATACTGAGAATGCTTCCGAACTCGACGACCGAAGGCGGCAGGTCGAGCGTTTCTATGCCAGGCTGTCCGGAGTCGATATCGTCGGACACGGTGACTAGCGGCGGCATCTGGGCGGTTAGCAGGAAGTAAGCGAGAGCTCCCACGGAATAGACGTCCACGCGCGGGTCCGCCAACCAGGGCGAGTTCAATCGCTCCGGCGCCATAAAACGTGGCGTGCCGACGACAATCTTCGTTTGGGAAGTGCTCTGAGACACACCGGGAACAAACGCTTTGACCAGGCCGTAGTCGAACAGTTTGACAAAGTCGGGTTCCCCGCCGCGATCGCAAACCATGATGTTCTGTGGTTTGATGTCTCGATGCACGACTCCGGCCTGATGGGCTTCCCGCAGAGCCCGGCACAGTTGCTGCAGAATGTAGATGCAGCGTCCCGGAGGGATGGGACCGCAGTATTCGACCAGCTGTCCCAAATGGGCGCCGTTAATGTACTCCATGGCGTAGTAGAACAGGCCATCTTTGTTGCGTCCAAAATCGTAGATGGCAATGGTGTTCGGATGGGTAAGTTGACTGGCCAATTGGACTTCACGCTCAAATCGGCTGATCACGCTCAGGTCGGTGTCTCCTTTGGTGAGAACTTTAACCGCCGATTGCCGGCAGAGCAGGGCATGTTCGGCCAGATAAACTTGCCCCATGCCTCCTTCGCCCAACAGTTCCTGAACTTGATAGGGGCCCACTTCGCTGATGTCTCTGAGCTTTCTTTTGGACTTGGCACCCCAGCCCGAGGCCAGCGTCAGCAGACCCACTGCGGAAGTGAACAGGACCGATATCCAGAAAAGTGCGGTTCGCATCCACGTCGCAATCGCGAAAGCGTGCTCGTAGTCCTCCTCCACGGCGATTCCGATCTGGTGATCGCCCAGCCAACGCCAAGCTCCGACAACCGGCTGGCCCACATAGTTCCGGTAGCCGTCGGTGTTCGCTCCATCGATACCCGACGTCACCTGACGTACTAGCAGGGTAGGAGGCCAGGCAGCCGGACTCTCCTCGGGGGCTTCGCCTGCGAGCAAATCAACGCCCGGATCGCGAAGCAAGAGAGCCGGATTGGGAACCAGCCGATCGGTTGCGATATCGAGCGTGTCGAGGGCTGTGCCATAGCGACTGGGCGTTAGCAGAGCACCTTGCTTATTGAGCAAGTAAGTTTCGCTTTGGGGTTTGCCGGACCATTGTTCCAACAAGGCGCTGTATTGTTCGTCGATTCCATATCCGCGGAGCATTAGTGCCGCGATAACCGTCGAAGGACTGCTGTCGCCATAGATGGGAACAAAAGCCATCAGCAGCGGTTCATCCGTCTCGAGTTGATAGCCACTGGTGACGACCCGTCCGAGCTGTGGCAAAAACACTCTGGGTTTCCCGGCTAGAACCTGAGAGAGCATTTCTGCTCCCGAGGGAGTTACGTAGGATCCCAGGACATCGGGTGAGTTTTCTTGCTTCCAGTCGGCCAAAGTGAGCATTTTGCGGTCCCAGACAGCGAACTTGACCGAAGCTCCGGCCAGGGTGCAGAGCTGGTTCTCGATTTGCTTTGCAAAGGGAGCGTTTTCCAACTCGGCCCGCAACCGGTCGTCGTTGGAAGCACTGGTTGCCAGTTTGACCAGACCGCGTATCGGTTCGGCTACGTCTGGATGCTGACTCCAGGTCGTTACCTGCTCGAGCTGTTGTTGTTCCCACCTCTGCAGCGCGGCCAGACGATCATCGACCGTCTGATTCAAACGGGTGGCAACCGAAGTCTTCAAACGGGACCGAACCCGTTGATCCGCCACGGAGGAAATGATCCAGGCCGTCACGAATAGCGGCAGGGCGATTAGCAGGCTGCG
>JANQJJ010000183.1 GCA_028281725.1 Pirellulaceae bacterium
GAGTAAGGCAACGATCCGATGGCCTTCAGCGTCGATTTGTCATACACGATGCAGACATGCTCTCGCCACGTGAGCTGATAGATGCGATTGCCGAGGATCGTAATCCCTTCGCCAAAGTACCTGGGACCGAGCGGAATCTGCATCTGGACCGTACCGGTGGTGAGGTCCACCTTGCGTAGCGTCGATTCTCCATAGTGTCCGGTGCCTTCATACAAGACGTCACCTTCGACAACGAGCCCCTGGCTGAAGGCGTCCGGGTCGTGAGGATAGGTGTTGACTACTTGAACGCTTTGCACTGTCGTCGCCTCATCATCGGGCCGACCCGCCGCGGATACGACAACGAAAATGACTAGACCCGCAAACGGCAATGCGAGCCACCACGTTTTCTTGAGCATCAATACCTTATCCGAGGTTTTGTCAGTCATAGAGTTTCGGCCCAGCCGACCTGATAAGCCCACCGCGCTTGAGTGGGAACCCATGCATGTTGGCATGGTTTGCACGTTAAGTCCAGTGGAATCCCCATGCCAGTGGAATCCCCGTGCCGTTGGAATCGCCGGAGCCGGCAGACCGGGATCGCCGCGCCGGCCCGTTGGACGCACCCAGCGGACGGGTTGCCTAAAACGACTCTATGCGTGGCTGCGCGCCTGAGCGTAAATGTCCGCAAAGGTTTGCAGCTCGCGGGCGATTCCCGTGGACAGACTGTCCGCAGCCAGTGAGGGGGGGAGTACCGGCCAAGCGTACGTTTCGACTTCGTAGTGACCTGAAAACCAAGGCTGACCATCGATGCGTTCTGCCTGATGTTGCTCCAGAAACTCGGTGGCTTGCGCGATATCTGCCTGGGTCGTGCTGAGATGGTCAAAGTCGGCTACGAAGATCGGCACATGGAAATGAATGCGCCATGGCTGACTGGGAAACTCGTCGGAGACCAACCAGGAATCGAGCGCTAGAGGGAGATCCTCGATCAGCGATTCCCGCCGGCCCGTCTCGGCCGAGCGTGTCGTTTGATGCAAGTACTTGGGTTCGTTGAACGTGCGAAGCTGCCGAAGCATTTCCTGCTGTTTTTCGGGCATTCCAACACACTGATCCCACGGAACGTGAACAGCCGAGGAGATTTGTACCTTGCCGATGCGAATGCCCTGGCTGCGATAAAGGTCCAGAGCTTCCCGCTGCGGCTCAAACATGACACCACTGTGACAAACGTCATGGCAAACCGTAATATGACGTCGTGCCACCAGCGCATCCGGGCCACTGAATAGATACTGCTCAAAAAATTCGGCGATCTCTTGTGCGGTATTCAGTACGCAGCCCGGTTCCGGCTCAATTGCGATCAGAATCTCGCGACCGCTCTTTTGCGCCATTCGATCGAGAAACTTGGCAACTTGAATCAGGTTATCTGCTGCATTCTTGAAATTCTCGGCGTGCCATGGAGCGTGTGGCCATCCGAGCGGCAACGTCGAGATCGAGCCGACCGCTCCGGCCGGTAGAATCGCATCGAGGATTTCGGCCAGACACATCGTGTATCGAGCCCGTGAATCGCAATTCCAAGTGGGTTCGTAGACGGCGTGCTTGACGACCGCCTGGTGGAAATCGCCCTGAGGAAATCCATTGAAGGTATACGGAACGAAGTGCTGATCGCGCAGCCAGTCAGAGAATTGTCGAGTCTGATTGCGTTCGATTAAGGAGGTGGCGGCGGCTTCGGCCAACCAGAGACCGATCGGCAGGCTGTCTTCCGGGCAAACCTTCTGGCGGACGGCTGAGGCATACTTGAGCAGGTTGGACTTGGCATCCTCGAGCGAAGTTCCGGCATGGACGTTCGTGCAATAGCCAAATGGGTAGTTTTTGTGCGCCATAACGGTCTCTGGCCTAGGATATCGGGCAGCTTTCGGCTGGCCGCGTTGAATGTCGTGTGATGAGCAATTCTAATGGATTGTTCCACACTCCGGGTTGCCCACCTACCGACTAGGTCTGACAGCTCGGCTCCAATCCGCGCGATCCACTGCCCAGGCGGGGCAATCCGTGAGACGCACCTCACATCCTACCTAGGAATCCAACATGAAGTGTTGTTCGCATGTTAGCTATGGCTGTTTTGCCTGGCTGCTGCTGACCGTAGCAAGCCTGGCGCAGCCGATCGAGAACCGTAAGTACGGGCAGGAAGATAAATTTCGCCAGCTCGAAGAGATACTCCCGACTCCCAATGGCTACCGCAACGCGGCCGGTGAGCCAGGACCCGATTACTGGCAGCAGCGCGCCGACTATATCATTGATGTAACACTCGACGACGAAAACCAACACTTGACCGGCCACGCGGCGATCACCTACCACAATCACTCGCCGCACACGCTGCGCTATGTTTGGTTACAGATCGATGCGAATATCTTCAGCCCGGATTCTGACGCCAATCGGCTCCGCAGCATTTCTCCACCATCGCGGCTTTCCCTGGAAGCGTTGCGACGCATGCAGGCTCGGGCAGCCTTCGATGGAGGTGCGAAGATTACGAGCGTCGTCGATGGCGCCGGAAACGACCTGCATACCACCATCGTCAAGACGATGATGCGCATCGATCTGCCAGAGCCGCTGCTACCGGGCGAAAAGTTTCAGTTTGCCATCGATTGGAACTATCAGATCAACGATCACGATTTTGCAGGCGGCCGTACCGGTTGCGAATTCTTCGAGCAGGATGGGAACTACATTTATGAGATCGCCCAGTGGTTTCCGCGACTAGTCGCCTTTACCGATGCCAACGGTTGGCAACACAAGCAGTTCCTAGGTAGCGGTGAATTTACTTTGGAGCTGGGCGACTATCTGGTGCGGATTACGGCTCCGGAAGATCATATCGTGGCTGCCACGGGCGTGTTGCAGAATGTCGGCGAGGTGCTCACCGACAAGCAGCAGAAAAGACTGACCGAAGCCCGAACTGCCAGCCGTCCGATGTTTGTGGTCACTCCTGAGGAAGCCGCGGAGAATCAGAAGGAAAAGGCGGGCGGCAAAAAGACCTGGGTATTCCACGCACAGAACGTTCGCGATTTTGCTTTTGCCAGTAGCCGCAAATTCATTTGGGACGCTCAGGGACACGATGTCGAGGGCAACTCCGTGATGGCTATGTCGTTTTATCCCGGAGAAGCGGAGCCGCTGTGGAGCAAGTACTCGACCCATTCGATTATCCACACGCTGAATGTCTACAGCCGCTACACGTTCGCCTATCCCTACCCGACGGCAATCAGCGTCAATGGTCCCGTGCACGGCATGGAGTATCCCATGATCTGTTTCAACGGTCCGAGACCTGAAGAAGATGGGACGTACTCGGCGCGGACCAAGTACGGTCTGATCTCCGTCGTGATTCACGAAGTCGGCCACAATTATTTTCCCATGATTGTCAACAGCGACGAACGTCAGTGGACTTGGATGGACGAGGGCCTGAATACGTTTCTGCAGTATCTGGCTGAACAGGAGTGGGAGGAGGGGTATCCGTCGCGACGCGGCGAGCCGGAAGCGATCACCGGCTATATGCTCAGTTCGAAGCAGGTGCCGATCATGACCAACAGCGAGTCGATTCTGCAGTTCGGCAACAACGCGTATGCCAAGCCCGCCACGGCTTTGAATATCTTGCGAGAGACGGTGCTTGGCCGAGAGCTGTTTGATTTTGCCTTCAAGGAGTACGCGCGGCGCTGGCAGTTCAAGCGCCCCATGCCCGCGGACTTCTTCCGCACGATGGAGGATGCCTCCGGCGTCGATCTCGACTGGTTCTGGCGTGGCTGGTTCTACTCGACCGAACACTGCGATATCGCCATCGACCAGGTGACCTGGATGGTTCCCGATGACGGCGATCCTGGCAAGGCGGCCGACCGCGGGCATGAAAAAAAGCAGAATAGGACGCCCACCCTTTCCGAGACTCGCAACCGGGAGCTGCCAAAGCGGGTCGATCAATTCACCGATTTGAAGGATTTTTACAACAGCTATGATCCGCTAGAAGTCACGCCGGAAGCTCGTAAGGCCTACCAACGCCAGTTAGAGAAACTGAGCGACCAAGAACGGAAGTTGCTGGAAAATAAGGAGAATTACTACACGATTTCCTTTAGCAACGTGGGCGGGCTGGTCATGCCGGTGATCCTTAAAATCAATTACGAGGATGGAAGTGATGAAATCATCCGCCTGCCAGCCGAGATATGGAATCGAAATAGCCGGTCGGGAAAGACGGCCTTGGTGACGGAAAAGGTCCTGGCCAGCGTGGAATTGGATCCGTTTCGCGAAACGGCAGATGCGAATCGAGATAATAATTTCTTTCCTCCGAAGTTGGAGCCCAGCCGATTTCAGCTTTACAAGAGTGAATCCCGCCGTGGTGACAACCCGATGAAGGCGGCTCGCCGACGCGAGGAAGCCCAGAAGAAGCAGCGTGAGGAGGCCCAGCAGAAGAAGGCGGCCGAGCAGGCCGATGCGGCCGAAGACGAGCCTCCAGCCGCCCAGGATGCGCCCCAAGAATCGAACGCTCAGGGAAAGCAGCAGACCTCCAAGAAGCAACGTCGGGTAGCCAATAAGAAGCGAGCCAAGAAGGTGCCTGAGTGATGTCTGAATTGTCTCTGCACCGGCCGCGTCTTCGCATTTTCGGTGGGCCACTCAGCATGCGCAGCTCGAGATCGTTCTCACTGTGGCTTCTGCTGTGGCTCATCCCGCTGGGAAGTCTACGCGCCCATCCATTTCATATCAGCACAGCTGAGGTAGACTACAACGCCGAGACGCGGCGGCTGGAGGTGGGACTGAAACTGCACGCTGTGGACACCGAACGGGCGCTCACGCGGCTAGCCGGCCGTAAGGTCAATGTCGAGAAAAACGGTGTGGTGACGAAACTTCTGACGCGGTACCTGGCTGAGAATTTTTATATCACCGGCAAGACGAACTTGGTCGAAATAGCCGGTCGTGACGCGGGTGACACGGCCGGCACAGCTTCCGATGTTCCCGCACCCACGTCGGCACCAGAGGCCGCACCCGCACCCGCGAATCGGGTACTGGTGAACCAGGCGATGCGTTCCAAGGTGCATTTTGTGGGAAAAGAGTTGGAAACGACTTGGTTGTGGCTCTACTTCGAACTGGAAGTGGAGGAGAATCAGGGCGAGTTGGTATTGGTCAATTCGGTCTTGCTCGACTTGACGGAAGACCAGATCAATACCGTTTCCGTTCGATACGCGGGGCGGCGCCACGCTCTGAAAACATCCGCCAAACAACCTTGGGTCGAGTTCCCTCGGGAGTGGCTTCACCGGGCACCCGAGCCGCCCTCTCGTTAATAACCTCTCTGGTCCGCACGGAGGCATTCTTGCAGGCAGAAGTAATCTCAATTGGTGATGAGCTGACCAGCGGCCAGCGCTTGGACACCAATACCCAGTGGCTCAGTCAACAATTGGGAGATCTAGGGATTCCGACGATTCGTCATACAACCGTCGGCGATGATCTGAGCGGAAACGTGGAGGCGCTGCGGCTCGCGGCCCAACGCGCCGACGTGGTGGTCTGTACTGGAGGATTGGGGCCAACCCAGGATGACCTGACTCGGCAGGCAATTGCCGATGCGTTTGGCCGTCCACTGGCACTCGACGAGGCATCGCTGGCGCACATTCGAGAGCTGTTTGCGCGGCGAAAGCGCGAAATGCCGGAGAGGAATCGTACTCAAGCGATGATCCCGGCCGGCAGTCAGGTGATTCCGAATCCGCATGGATCGGCTCCCGGCATTGATTTGGCCATCGAGACCGAGTCGCTGGCGAGCCGCATTTTTGCTTTACCTGGCGTGCCCGCGGAAATGAAGCAAATGTGGCACGAGACGCTCGTGCAGCGCCTGGAAAAGGCGCTCAGCCGCAAGCAAGGACGCCTGCGATATCACGCGATCAAACTATTTGGGATCGGTGAGAGCGATGTCGAGGTGAAACTGCCTCACTTGATCGACCGCCAGCGAGTGCCCACGGTGGGGATTACTGTCAGTCGGGCTACGATCACCTTAAGGATCGCTGCCAGAGCCCATGGTGACGAGGAGTTTCAGAAGCTGATTTCGCCGACTATCGCAGAGATCGAGGAGGCGGTTGGTGAGTTGATTTTTGGGCAGGGCCAGGATGAGCTCGAACATGCCGTGCTGCGGCATTTGGAGCAACGCGGATTCACGTTGGCTACGGTGGAAGTCGGGGCGGGCAGCTGGGTTTGCGACTGGATGCAGAAATGCGTCGAGATGAACGAAAGGACAATCGCACCAGGTCCCTACGTGGGCGGTATCGCTTTTCCGACACCCGAACTGGCTCGGCGTTGGCTCAGCGGAAGCAGCGCTCCGCCGACTGCCTCGCTGGAAAGCGATCCCTTATGGTCCACTCTGGCCCGGCAGGCATGTGACAGATTTCAGGCGGACGTGGGGCTGGCCCTGGGCGTCTACCCCTCGGTAGGTCAGATGGAACAGGCCAGCCAACCCTTTGATTTGGTCTTCGCGATGGCAGCCGGTGAGCATTTGCACGTCGAGCAACGGTCGATGGGCGGTCATCCGGACGTGCTGGGACCACGCATCGCAAAAACCGGGCTGGATATCGTGCGCAAGCGTTTGAAGGGCTGGCTGGCCTGAACCGGCAATCCACGGATCGTTCAGCACGGGCAAGTGGATTTGCTGGGCGTACTGCGCGGTCCATCGAGCGTTCGGCCAGGAAGGTCTCGGCGGCGATCAAAACATTTTAGGAGATCTATGACCCGCGTTCCGTAAAGTGGTCCACGTCGCCATAATGGTTCTGCGCTTCCCAGTGTTTCTCGTTCATCGATCGCTGGCACGGCGCACACCGCCGGCCCGCTACCAGAGAGTTGGAGGTTGTTCAGCTTTCAAGTTGTTTCACGACACCAGTGCAACGTGAGCAACTTACCTTCCGCGGGGCAGGTCGCGAGGGAGATTTTGTAAATGGTTGTCATCTGACGACTTAAAAGCTTCGCAATCTCCTTGGGAGCGGTGAGCAGGCCCTCAGCTTGTAGACTTCCGAAAAGAAACATCCATTGTGACACACGCTGTGACCATTTCACCGTGTGGGCCGGTCGACGCCTCGATACGCCCACCCGGAAGTAAGAGCCTTACCAATCGGGCGATCGTCTGCGCGGCGCTCGCCGAAGGGACCAGTCGCCTGATTGGCGTGCTGGACAGCGAAGATACGCAGGTCATGATCGCCGCATGGAAGACGGTGGGGTTGACGCTCGACCACCATCAAGAGGCTGGCGAACTGCGGATCATCGGTAGCGGGGGCGATTTGCCGATCGCCGATGCGGATATCTACGTGGCCAACAGCGGAACGACCATTCGGTTTTTGACTGCCGCTTTGGCCGCTTGCCATGGCCGCTATCGGCTTGACGGCGTTGAGCGAATGCGCGAGCGGCCGATCGGTGACCTGATTGAGGGACTTCGGCAACTCGGCGGACACGTGTCTAGCTTGAATGGGCAGTCGCCGGATTGTCCGCCGGTCGAAGTGGGCGGGCAGGGATTGGCTGGCGGGCAGGCAACCGTGGCCGGTAACATCTCGAGCCAATTCTTGTCAGGATTGATGATGGCAGCGGCCATGGCACGCGAACCGGTTGTGCTGAACGTGACCGGTGAGTTGGTATCGGTACCGTATGTGGAGATGACCTCTGCTGTCATGCGGTCCTTCGGAGCGCTCCTGGAGGGGCCTGCGACTGGGCCGCTCCATATCCAGCCGGTCAAGTACCGGGCGGCTGAATACGCCATTGAACCGGATGCCTCGGCTGCAAGCTACTTCTGGGGTGCGGCGGCCATCACGGGCGGGCGAGCGCGCATCGAGGGACTCGGGCGAGCGAGTCTGCAGGGAGACGTGCGGTTTTGTGAGGTCCTGCGGGAAATGGGCTGTCAAGTTCAGTATCTGGACAGCGCCATCGAGGTGTGTGGCGGTGACCTCAGGGGGGTGGAAGTGAACATGTCGGATATCAGCGATACTGTTCAGACTCTGGCCGCCGTCGCCCTATTCGCTGCCGGCCCTACGACGATCCGCGGAGTGGCGCACAATCGGGTCAAGGAAACCGATCGCATTTCGGATCTAGCAAGAGAACTCCGCAAGTTGGGGGCGACCGTTGATGAATTCCCCGACGGCCTGAGAATCGAGCCGCCTCAGACGGTTGCGGCGTCGAAGATAGAAACCTACCAAGATCACCGGATGGCGATGAGTTTGGCCTTGGTTGGTTTGAAGGCAGACGGGATCGTCGTCCTAGACCCGGGCTGCACAGCCAAAACGTATCCGCACTACTGGGAAGACTTGGCCCTATTCAGTCGGAGTCGGATCGAGCGTCTCGACTGATTCGATATACTGTTGGGCTCGAGCGAGTACCTGCTCAATTCTTTGATCGTCCCGAGAGCCCTCGCTCTGCTCGCTGGCGGTAAACGTCGCCCGGCAATGCACACACTCCACTTGCCGACCAAGCAACTCAACTTTAACTTCCAGTTGCCTACCGCAGGTAGGGCACGCGCGAACAAAATAAGTACCGGATGCCATAGTACTCTCCATTGAAAGCCGTCGACCCGGTCAAGCACCTTCGGGCTCGAACCTTTAGGGATGGCAACGGCGGTCCTTCTAATCGAACGAAAAAGCTCAGGTACTAGTTGTTAGAGGTTCGTTGACAAGTCTTGATAACACGGCGAGCGATTATGGGCTATTCAATCCCCTGTGTCAACTGTTAACGGAAGAATATGCTCCTTGAGGTGGTTTGGCCAAGGGATTTTGCGGCCAAACGGTTACGAGTATCGAGTTGGAAGGATGCCCAAGGGGAGTGTTTGTCCATGTCCATTTGGGGGTGGTGAAGTGGCTGCTCTAGCCAAGTTGCTGATTCAGTGAGAAACTGAGGTGCTACTGGGATTGCCCGGCGCTGCCACTGTAAGGGCCAAAGCGGGGGAATCTCTCTAAGCGGGAGGGTAGGCGTCATGAAAGTGGTAGTGGCTCAAGATCGGGCAGAATTGGGTAGGTTTGTAGCGGAGCAGGCTGCCGATGTTTTGCGGGACTGCCTGGGGCGGCAAGCGGAATGTCACATCGTAGTTGCTACCGGTTCGAGCCAGTTTGAAGTCCTGGATCAATTGGTGCAGCAGGCAGACATCGACTGGGGGCGCGTCCATGGGTTTCACCTGGACGAGTATCTGGGCCTCCCGCGTAGCCATTCCGCCTCTTTCTGCGGATATCTCGCATCGCGGTTTGTCGATCGCGTGCCGCTCGGTTCGTTTTGTTATCTCGACGGAACCCTCCCGGCGGATGAACTCAAACGGGCGGCCGATTCGGCGATTGGCGGCCGGCAAATTGATCTGTTGCTCTGTGGAATCGGAGAAAACGGTCACTTGGCGTTCAACGACCCTCCTGCCGACTTCCAGGCCACCGATCCCTACTTGGTGGTCGAACTGGACGAGGCATGCCGTCGCCAACAGGTTGGTGAGGGGTGGTTTGACTCGCTCGCTCACGTGCCCAGTCACGCGATCAGCATGTCCGTTCATCAGATCCTGAAGGCCAAGCGGATTCTCTGCGCCGTCCCGGATCGGCGCAAGGCGTTGGCCGTTCAGGGCACGATCGAAGGGGAGATTTCTCAAGATGTTCCGGCATCGGCACTTCGGCAGCATGCCGATGTGACGCTGGTTCTCGATTCATCCAGCAGCAGCCTGCTGTCATCGTCCTCACTCGACCAGTGTGAGCACCTGGACAGCGCTTCGAGCTGATGACGGGCGCTGCGATGGGGTATGTCGATCTCCAAGTCAACGGCTACGTTGGGGTCGATTTCAATGACCCGCAAACGACCGTGACAGGGCTTAAGAAAGCCGCCGAGGCCATGCGTGCCGATGGCGTCCTCTGCGCGTTGCCCACGGTCATTACCGGCGCGCCGGACGCGATGTGCCGGTGCATCAGCAACATTCGGCAGGCCATCGAAGGCGATCGTCTCGTGGCCGAAGTATTTCAGGGAATTCACATCGAAGGTCCCTTCCTTTCACCCGTCGATGGTTTCATCGGCGCTCATCCGAGAGAACACGCGTGCGGTCAGGACCTAGCGGTACTCCAGCGGCTGTGTGATGCTGGCGGCGAGTTGACGAAACTGGTGACGTTGGCGCCGGAGATCGACGTCGATGGCCGGCTGACCCGATTCTGCGCAGAGCGAGGGATCTTGGTAGCAGCCGGACATACGGACGCATCATTGGAACAGCTGGACTGCTGCATTGAATCGGGCCTGACTCTTTTTACTCACCTGGGCAACGGCTGTCCCCGGAACATGGATCGTCATGACAACATTATCTATCGGGCGCTGCGAAGATCCGGCAGACTGAGATACACGTTGATTGCGGACGGTTTTCACGTGCCATCGTTGCTTTTTGGCAACCTAATGCAGTGGATTCCGCATGATCGCATCGCGGTCGTTTCCGATGCGATCAGCGCCGCCGGACTCGGCCCAGGTACCTATCAACTGGGGGCTAGAAGCGTTCGAATCGGTCCAGACAAAGCGGCGCGTGATCCCTCGGGAGAGCACTTCGTGGGATCGGCTTGCACGCTCCGGGATGCGGACAACTGGCTCGCGGGCAGCATGGACTTGGGGGCGGATCTCAGGGAGCAACTGCTATGCGTCAATCCAAGGGCCTGGCTTGGCGGACTTTAGCGATTTTCTGGGCTGAGCGGAGGGCCCCCCACGCCCTGGGAAATCTGTGCCGGTTGTACCAGTGACTCGGGTTATCCGTGTTTTGGCTGATGTGCGTTCTTGTCACAGGTGTTTTTTTGACATGGGTGGATCTGACTTCAAGCAGCGGAGTCGGCATTACCGAATCAATCACCCATATCGCGAAGGAGGCATGGATCGGTACTTCCCGTACCACCGAATTTCAGTTTTCGGGTAGCTCCTACGTACTGCTTCGCGTTGGGGGCCGACAAGGGACTGTTGGCACCTAAAGAACGTCAGACCGACCGGGTAGGGTCGGCAATTCACTCATGCAAGGATGCGAGCTGAGATGAGGGCCTTTTGCTGCGCGGCGCGTTATGCCGCTGCAATGTCGTTTATTGTTGTCACCTCGACCTCCGATCTTAAACCCGCCAGTGCCCAAACAGCACTGATGTCCTCGGCCGGTTCGATAGTCCAGCCTCTGACCGATCCCTCTGCCGGAGCGGCAATTGCGGCAGCCGATAGAAACAATTTTTCGGATCCTGCGAGTATCCTGGCGTCCGCGAGCGACGGTCAGGGGGAAGCGGCCTTGGGGTCGAGCCAGGATGCCGCCGCTCGGTTAGACGAGCTGGAGCAGATTTTTGACGAGCGACTGAAGGAACTGGAAAAGCAGTTCGAGTCGCGACTTGAGGCTGAGAAAGAGGCCAAGGCGGCGGCCAAGAAAAAGCCGACTTTCAAGCTCGGCGGTCGAATTCACATGGACTACTGGAACTTCCTGGACAATGAACCGGGGATTGGGTTCCTAGAGAATTCCGATCCGACCGCGGCAACGTTTGGCGATGACCCGGAAGACCGTTTCGTGTTTCGGCGAATTCGTATGGAGTTTAGCGGCGACATCCCGCAGAACATGCTCTGGAGAATGCAGATCGATTTCAACAATCCGTCGTCGGCAGAGATGAAAGATATCTACTTCGGCTGGAACAATCTGCCTGGCAACAACACTTTCTTGATTGGAAATCAGAAACGCCCACTGGGATTAGACCATCTCAATAGTTCCCGATACAACGTCTTTGCAGAACGTCCCCTGGTCGTCGAGTCGTTCAATGAAGACGCTCGTCGGGTCGGGGCAGCCGTCTATGGGTATTCCGATGAGGAAGACGTGCATTGGCGCTACGGGATCTACTCATTGGAAAACATCTCGCGGGACGGTCGTTTTATCGGCGATTCAAGCCAACTGGGTGGATACGGCCGGCTGGCTGCCAGCCCATGGTATGACGCCGCCTCCGGTGGGCGTGGTTACTACCACTGGGCTCTAGCCGGCGCCGTTGCCAAACCGGACGGAGACAATTTTCCGAATGACACCAATGCCAACGAGGGGCGATTTCGAACCCGGCCGCTGGCGCGAAGCAGTTCTCGTTGGCTCGATACCGGCCGCATCGCCGGGGCGGACTGGTACGAGATTGTTGCACTCGAGAGCATGCTCAATCTCGGACGACTGCAGCTAACCGGTGAGTACATGGCGTCGTTCATGCAACGCGACAATGTGACGCCGGGTACAGGGCAGGATTTGTCTTTCCAAGGTTTCTACGCTTACGCTTCGTACTTTCTGACCGGCGAACACATGCCATACAACCGCAGAACCGGAACGCTGGCCAGAGTGAAGCCGTTCGAGAACTTCTTTGTCGTGGACCGGATGCTCGGTGGAACCGGCTGTGGGTGGGGAGCACTGCAGATTGCGGGTCGTTACGACTATCTGGATCTCACCGATCAAGATATCACCGGTGGAGAACAGCAAAGTTACACGCTAGGCGTGAACTGGTACTGGAATGCGTACTCCAAGGTCCAAACCAATCTGGTCTACGGGGATATCAAGGATCGGGGACCGATTGGCGGCTTCGATGGCGGCGATTTTTGGATCCTGGGCTCGCGGTTTATGTGCGACTTCTAGTGCAAGCCCGCATACCCACATAGCCTCTACTATCAACGGTTTCCAAACGAACTCGCTGCAAACTGGCTACACCAAAAGCAAAAATGCTCTTATCCCGACGATTGGGATACGGGAGTTCAAGCACCGGGATAGAAGCAAGGTGATAGAAAACCATCGACCAGAAAAACTGGATAGAAACTATGCGGGAACAAGGACGCAACCGGGGACCCGGACCCCGGGTCCGCCCGCAACAAAACCACTCTGAAGTACGAGGATTAGGGATATGAGAACCGTCGTATGGAGCGTCTTACTCGCCACAGCTGTCTGGACCGGCACCCGGTCGGCACAGGCAGAAGGTGGCAACACGTGCTGCTGCTTCTGCGGAAAAAAAGTATGCGTGCTGGAGGTCTCGAAAGCCAAGGAAGATGTGACCTGTTTTGATGTCGAGGCCAAGGAAATCTGCATTCCCGGAATACGTTTTCCTTGGGACAAATGCGGAACGCGTCGATGCGGTAGTGTCCGCAAGATTTGCGTGCTGAAGGAAGAAAAGGGCGAAAAGACGGTCTGCAAGTACGACTGGTCCATCAAGACGATTTGCACGACCTGCTGCCGCCGACATGGACTCAAACACGGCGGTCGACACGCCGAGGTTCATCGTGACCAGCGCGTTCCATTTGAGTACTACGCGGCCGATTTAGAACAGCAGCTGGGAGGCTCTCCGCGGGAATCTTCCGGCCAGTTGCGACAGGGCCCGCCTGGGTATGCGACGGCGACCGCGATGCCCATCTCGACAGCGCCCGTCCCAATAACGCCCATCTCGGCAGCGCCCATCTCGACAGCGCCCGGTGCGGACGATTCCAGTTCGCGAAATCCGGTTGCTCTGCCGGCGGCAGGTGTCGCTCAGGCTCCGGCTATCAGGCTCCGGCTCTGAATCGGCGGTCGCCCATAGGTTCCGGGACTGGAGGCGCAAGGTAGCGCGGCTGGCCAGCAGCCATGTGGGGGCAACTGCTAGACGGCGGTCGACTGCGTGTGTTGACTGGCAGGGGATAGTACGTTCACGCCGCGTATCTCTGGAAAGAGCTTTGCTTTGAGAATGCGCTGGAAAATCGATGCCTTACGCAAACGCGGGTCGTCTACGGTCACGATGTGGTTTTTTCCGCGGCGCGTTTGAAGCACTAGGGATCCGTCCGGACGAATCGCCGCGACAACCCAGTATTTGTCCACTTGGTACTGATAGGATTCGCCGTTAGGTGTCGCAAAGACATTCTTAGCCCTCGGTCCGGGCCGAGGGGTGTACTTGTCGAGCGTGTAAATCACCTTTTCGCCGACTCGATAGCGGTTGGACATCGTAAACTCCCACCAATTTTAGCCACCCATTCCTCCAGATTTGCGGTGGCAGACCTGTACTAAGTTATGGCTCTATCCAAGTTGAGTATAGTTCAATTGTTATAAAGAATCTGTGAAAATGAAGTCACTTAGCCAGAAATGCAACCGCGGATTGCTAGCTATACCGATTGGAGTTCGATGTCCAACCGATCCAAAAGAGTCTTGTTCGTATGCCTCGGCAACATCTGTCGTAGCCCGGCTGCAGAGGGTGTGATGCGACAGCTGGTCGACGAGCGTGATCTGTCGGATCGAATCCAAATCGACTCGGCTGGTACCAGCAGCTACCACCTTGGGAAACCGGCCGACCAACGGATGCGGTCAGCAGCTCAAGAGCGCGGACTTCAGCTGACCAGTCGCTCTCGCATGGTGGCCCACCGCGATTTCTCCGAGTTCGATTTGATCGTCGCCATGGATCGTGACAACTACCGGGAACTGATGCGGATGTGCGAACGCTTCGGTGGAAAGGTGCGTCTGATGAGCGACTATCTGGACGACAGTTGGCCGCGCGATGTGCCGGATCCATACTACGGCGGTAGCGAAGGTTTTGAGGAGGTGCTGGACATGCTCCAGGCCGCCTGTCCGAGGCTGCTTGACGAACTGCAAGGCAATTGCGGTCCATCTTAGCGCTCCAGGTCGCCGATCGGTGCGTCTTCCTGGTACCGGTCACTTACGGCGGCATCAGGCGACCGGCGCTAAAGACCGAGTTCTTGTTTGGCCTGGCTAAACATCTCCACGGCGAATTCCAGGTCTTCTGGTGAATGGGCGGCTGAAAGCTGAGTACGGATCCTGGCTTGGCCTTGCGGCACCACGGGATACGAAAAACCAATGACGTAAATGCCTTTGCCCAGCAGATTGTCTGCCATAGCGCTGGCTCGCCGAGCATCGCCGAGCATGATTGGCACAATCGGATGCTGGCCGGGGATAATCGTCAGGCCCAGCTTCGAAATCGCTTCGCGGAAGTAACGCGTATTCTGTTCCAGCTTGTCTCGCAGCTGCGTGGAAGCTTGCAGCATCTCCAACGTCGCCAACGTGGCTGCCGCGATAGGAGGCGCGAGCGAGTTAGAAAACAGATAGGGTCGAGAACGCTGGCGCAGCCAATCCACAATCTCTTTCCGGCCCGACGTATAGCCGCCGCTGGCGCCGCCGAGTGCCTTACCGAGCGTGCCCGTCAGGACGTCGATACGCTCGACCACATCATGATGTTCATGGGTGCCGCGACCCTGCTTACCCATAAAACCGACTGCATGCGAGTCATCGACCATGACTAGCGCGTTGTATTTGTCGGCCAGCTCGCACACGCTTGGCAGGTCCGCGACGATTCCATCCATGGAGAATACGCCGTCGGTAGCGATCATCCGGAACCGGCAGTCGGTCGCCTCTTTTAACTTGGCCTCCAGATCAGCCATGTTGTTGTTCTTGTAGCGAAAACGTTTGGCCTTACACAGTCGGACGCCATCAATAATGCTGGCATGGTTGAGTTCGTCCGAGATGATTGCATCTTCGGCGGACAGCAGAGTTTCAAACAACCCACCATTGGCGTCGAAGCACGAGGAATAGAGGATCGTATCGTCGGTTCCTAGAAATTGGCTCAGCGCGGATTCGAGTTCTTTGTGCAGCGCCTGCGTGCCACAGATGAATCGTACGCTGGCGAGCCCGTAGCCCCACCGCCGGAGTGCTTGAGCTGCAGACTCGCGTACTTCGGGATGTTCGGCCAGCCCTAGGTAGTTGTTCGCGCACAGGTTCAGAACGCGCTGACCACTTTGCACCACAATATGCGCGTCTTGCGGCGAGGTGATGATTCGCTCCTGTTTGGTCAGTCCGGCCGATTCGACTTCGGCGAGTTGTTGCCGTAAGTGATCTTGGAATGCTCCGTACATTTTCTTCTCTTGTTTCTCTTCTCATGAGGCCTATGGGCGAACGTCTTTTTGCGGTGTGGTAGTTTTCTAGGCCGCCGCACGGGCGACTGGTACACGGCCCCGGAGCCACCGCGATCAGGCTGCCAGATTACTGGGCCGGGGCGGGTTCTTCTTGCCAATACAAAATGGACTTGCCGGTCATGCCAGTCGACATGGCCTCAAAAGCTGGTAGGAAGTCGGTGTAGTGGTAGCGATGGGTAATCACCGGAGAGATATCCAAGCCACCTTGGAGCATCACCGTCATTTTGTACCAAGTTTCATACATCTCACGACCATAAATGCCCTTGATCGTCAGCATGTTGAAGACGACCTGATTCCAGTCGATGGCAATGGGTTCGGTCGGGATTCCCAGCATGGCGATTTTGCCTCCGTGGGCCATATTGTCCAGCATCCCTCGGAAGGCGCTGGGGTTACCCGACATTTCGAGTCCCACGTCAAACCCCTCGGTCATGCCCAGCTCCTGCTGGACATCACGGAGCTGTTCCTGGGTGACATTCACGGTGCGTGTTGCTCCCATCCGAGTTGCCAATTCGAGCCGCCATGGATTGACATCGGTTACGACGACAAACCGAGCGCCGGCGTGCCGCACCACGGCAGCCGCCATGCAACCAATGGGACCGGCACCGGTAATCAACACATCCTCTCCAAGAACCGGAAAGGAAAGGGCTGTGTGGACAGCGTTTCCAAAGGGATCGAAGATGGATGCGACGTCGCGAGCGACACCCTCAGGATGATGCCAGACGTTGGTCATCGGCAACGACAGGTATTCCGCGAAAGCGCCTGGCCGATCCACTCCGACTCCCCGAGTCACCGCGCACAAATGACGACGCCCGGCCAGGCAGTTGCGGCAACGGCCACACACAACGTGCCCTTCTCCACTGACCACATCGCCGAGCTGGAAGTCGTTGACATTGGTGCCCACCTCCACCACTTCACCCACGAACTCGTGCCCCACGGTCATGGGAACCGGTATGCTCTTCTGTGCCCAGCTATCCCACTGGTAGATGTGTAGATCCGTACCGCAGATACCGGTGCGATCGATCTTGATCAACACGTCGTTGATGCCTACGACAGGCTCCGGGATATCCTCCATCCACAGGCCGGGTGCGGCCCGGCTTTTAACAAGTGCTTTCATGCTGAGAAGTTCTATTGTGGGACGTGTTCTATGGATGGAATTCTATGGAAGCCCTACTCGAGGCACGGCCGGAGCGTATCGGCTATACTCGCCAGGTCCTTAGCGTTTTATCCCTCAGCCGCGAATGGTGGTAGGGGTTGAACGTTAGGTAATCGTTTCCACACCACTGATCCTGGGAGTGTATCTACATGACGAGAGTATCTAAGGGTAGGGCTGGTCGCTCAGCAATCCATGCCAACAGAAGATCATTCCTGGCCGCGTCGGCCGCCGTGGCGACGCATTGGGGGGCACCCCGAGTGGTTACGGCCAGCAAGACCGATTCGGCGGTCTATGTGGGAGAGGGAGATTTCAAGTATCGAGTCCATCATCACTGGCCCCAGTTGCCGAGCCCCTATTCCTGGCAGACGACTCACAACGTGGCGGTCGACCAAGCGGGCAATTTGTACGTCATCCACGAGGGACAGGAAGCCAAGAAAGACCATCCATCGATTTTCGTTTTTGACTCCTCAGGCAAGTTCATCCGGGCTTTCGGTGAGCAGTTTCAGGGGGGAGGGCATGGTATTGAGGTGCGTGCCGAGGGTGGTGAGGAGTTCCTGTATGTTGCCGCGTACCAGCAAGTCAAATGCATCGCCAAAATGACTCTGGCAGGTCAGGTCGTGTGGCAGCAGTTCGCGCCGATGGGCAGTGGGAAGTATGCTGCCGGCGAGGCGGATATGCCAAAAAAACAGTGGGGAAGAGATCGGTTTATGCCGACCAACTTTGCCTTCTTGCCCGATGGCGGATTCCTACTTGCCGATGGATACGGTTCCTACTTTATCCATCGCTATGATGCGGACGGTCAGTGGTTGAGCTGTTTTGGTGGTCCGGGAGATGGCCAAGGTACTTTTAATCTGCCGCATGGTATCTGGCTTGACAATCGGACGGATCGGCCGCTGATCATTGTGGCGGACCGAGCGCACCATACACTCCAACGTTTTACGCTCGACGGTCACTACGTCGATACCATCGAAGGATTCGGCCTGCCGGCGAACGTAGACATCCACGGAGACCTGTTGCTCGTGCCCGAGTTAATGGCTCGTGTCTCCATCCTGGATAGAAATAATTCGGTCGTCGCTCAGCTCGGATCCGACGTCCAGCGGATTACCTCGGATAAGCAGAAGAAGATTCGGCGAAATCCTGACCAGTGGATTGATGGCAAGTTCGTCCATCCGCACGACGCTTGCTTTGATGCTGGTGGCAACATCTGGGTCGCTGAGTGGGTTGGAACTGGCCGAGTGACCAAACTCGAGAAAGTCAGCTAGGCGCGGCATTAGAGACGAATGCGCGGTTGGCCGTCCCCAAGGCGATTCGCTTCCTGGCCAATCTGATGACAGCTCAGCCTACGTGCGCGGCCCAATGTCGCCGACCGCTCCGCTGGTCGGTGCATTTTGGAGCGGTGCGTCAGAAATTCAGAAACTCCGAGGATTTCTGAGGCGGACGCTGCGGCGGCGCGCGTCCGCTACCTTGACTTGGCAGCGGTTTTAGTTTCGTCTTCCGCCGTGGACGATAGGGGCTATAATCGTTAGCTTGTCGCGAATCCCCATTGTGGTGGTGTATGATTGGGGAAACGGTTATGAGTCAGCTTATTTGATGGTTTAGAAATTTGTAAATAAGAGTCTGCGAGATGGCGGATCACTGGAAATCGATAGCAAACATCCTCGGTGCACCCGGAATGGAGGCACCTGAGACGAGCGAATCTGAGGTAGAAAAGGCGGCCGAGCCCAGCAATTTGTCTCCGGAATCGGAGGCCAGCCCCGAAGCAGATCCGGCAGAACCTGCTTTGAGCACCGAAGACATCGATGCAGGGGAAGCCGAAGGGACAGCGGCGGTAGAAAATGTGCCGGAGGTGATCAGCGCCGTTGCCCCCAAGACCAAGCCGGCTGCGAAAGCCGAAGATTCGCGTGTGAAGAAAAAGAAAAAGTCATCGTGGGAGTCGCTGGCCGGCCTATTCAATATCACTCTCGATCCGCAGGAAGCGCCTGAAAAGGAACAAGCGTCCGAAGAAAGCATCGAACAGGAGGAGGATACTCAGGAGAAGCCTGAGCTATCGATATTTGATGCTTCGGAGAGCGATTCCAACCCGGCCATCGAGGCGATGTTCGCCGACGCGCCACGTGAGGGGACGGAACAATGGAACGCCGACCGTCGAGTCGTCGATGACGTGAGTTGGGACGAAGCTGAGATGCCGCTCGCCGAGAGCGACGCGTCGGAAGAAGAACCCGTTCCGCGTCGGTCTCCGGAACCGAGCAGCTCGGGCGATGAGGACGAAGAGGCACCTCGACGTGGAAGACGCCGTCGTCGTCGAGGGCGTCGTGGTGGACGGAGCAGCGAAAGGGAAGCAACCAGCAGCAGCGCCTCCGATCAGCAGCCCGAGGCTTGGGGAGGGGATGAACTGAACTCGGTTGAGTCGTCTGATGCATGGTCTGAGCCGGAGACGTTCGAAGTCAGTGACGACGACCAACAAGGGGACGTCGAGAGACGCTCCAGCCGGCGGCGACGCGGGAGAAGTCGCGGGCGACCACGCGAGGAAGCGGTCGAGGGCAACCAGGACGAACCGTTGGCTCGCGCGGGCGAGGTAGACGATGAGCTAGACACTGGCGAGGTAGAATCGCGACCCCGACGACGTGGTGATCGCGAGTCAAGCAGCAGGGAGTCGGGTGGTCGCCGTCGCCGCCGCCGCAAGCCAGCGGATTCACGACGTGATGTGGCCGGTCCGCGAATCGATGATCTAGATAGTGATCGCGGTGACCAGGACCTTGACGGTCATGATGAAGAAGATCGCGGCGAAGGTCCCAAGCATCGCAACATCCCGACTTGGGTCGATTCGCTTCAGGCGATCATCGAAGCGAATACCGAGAATCATCGGCGTAACGAGAATCGTGGCGGTCACCGGGGACGTGGTCGCGGGCGGCGATAACTTGGCCCACCGGGTTTTTATTGATGCAATCGGTTCTCTTTCACGGCTACTACGCTTCTAAAATTCCAGCAGATCCGTAAATTCTAGTTATTGATAGGTGACCTGCCTGACAGTGGCTCTCGCGAGGGGGAGCCGTGAACCTGGTCAGGACTTAATTGTAGCAGCCATAAGCGGGGTACTCTTGTGCGAGGGCCTCTGCCAGGCAGGCACCTTCTTTCGGCAATTTTTCCGACTTGGCCCAGTGCTTCCGGGAGGCTGTTCGTTACGGCGGAATCGATGCTAACCGGGCAGTCGAATCCAAGTTAGACTGGGGCTGATTCTTTGGATCCGGCGAGTTCGCTCGTTGTCGAGTCGATCGGGAAGTACGTTCAGAAAAGCTGCCAATGGAGCGGTGCCCCAAACCCTGCAAGCCTGATGGAAAACGAAGTTCCTATTCCAGAACAAGCCAACTACACAGTCGTGGCGCGTCGCTATCGTCCTAAGACGTTTGGGGAATTGATCGGCCAGGACCATATCGCGCAGGCGCTCGGCAAGGCGATAGCCACCGGGCGAGTCGGGCACGCTTATCTGTTTACCGGCGCACGCGGCGTCGGCAAGACATCAACCGCCCGAATCTTTGCCAAAGTACTCAATGTTCCCGAAGGCACGGAAGCGGAATTGGCGTCTGAGATTTCACGAGCGATCGACGCCGGTGAAGACATGGACGTGATCGAAATTGATGGTGCCAGCAATCGTGGTATTGAAGAGATTCGCCAGCTAAGAGCCAATGTCAACGTTCGTCCCAGCCGAGCGGATTACAAGATTTACATCATTGATGAAGTTCACATGCTGACTCATCAGGCGTTTAACGCCCTGCTCAAGACGCTCGAAGAGCCCCCGCCGCATGTGAAATTCATTTTCTGTACGACCGACCCGGACAAGATCCCCATTACTGTCCTGTCCCGATGCCAGCGATTCGACTTTGCGCCGGTCAAGTATGAGGCGATTCGGCTGCGACTGAAGGAGATATGTGAAGCGGAAGGGTTTACCGCCAGCGACGAGGCGCTGGGATTGCTCGCGCGCCGCGCGGCCGGCTCGATGCGGGACAGCCAGTCCCTGCTCGAACAGGTGATGAGTTTTTCGGCGGACCAGATTACGGTTCAGCAGGTGCACGAATTGCTTGGCACGGCCGACGAAGGGCGTTTGCTGGCCTTGGCCGGTTCGATGCGTGACGCCGATGCCCTGAAAGCGATCGACTTGATCGATGAGGCCACGCGAGCCGGGGCGGATCCGGGGCAATTGGCCGAGCAGCTGCTGGGGTATCTGCGGGACATCATGGCCGTTGGCCTCGGCGGCCCGCCCGAACTGCTCAAGCTGGCCAACCCGGTCGGCCATGAAAGCCTCAAAGAGTTGGCCGGCAGCTGGGGCGTCCAGACCATATTGTCGGCAATCCAGATTCTCGATGAGTCACTGGTCCGCATGCGGACCAGCGTTTCGGCAACGACGCTGCTGGAAGTGGCGGTGGTGCAAATCTGTCAGCTGGAGAAGTTGGCTTCCATTCCCGCCCTGCTCGATGCGGTCATGCAAGGGCCAAGTCGCGGGTCGCGCCAAACTGCCGGTCCAGCGACGGAAAAAAAAAACGCTAGTGTGACCGGTCCGGGCGCGCCGCTCCAGGTCGCTCAGCCGCCCTCTTCGCCGGCCGCATCTCCCGACCCTGCCTTGCCTCCGGCAGCGAATCCTTCAGCCAGCGTTTCATCGTCTGCTATTTCTTCGGAAGGTCTTCGAGCGGATACGAGTCAGGCGGTCACTCCCGCCGACCGGCAGCCTTCCCCTGCCCCGCCCCCGGCAAGTGACAAATCAGCGAATCAAAAATCGGTACCAGAGAAAGTCGAATCCTCACCCGCCGTATCACAGAGTGCCGAATCCCAGCGGGCTACCTCAAGCCGGGCGTCGCCCGACGCTCTGAGCGATTGGCAACGCGCCGTTGCTAAGATTGATGGAATGCTCGCGGACTTTGCGGGAATGGCCGAAGCCGTGGAGCCCGCCGGCAGCGACCAATGGAACATCATCTTTCCTCCCGGAGCAAACAAACCGCGTGAGGTTTGTTCGCAGCCGGAGCGCAAAGCCGAATTGCAGGCGGCACTCCAGTCGGCCATCGGAAGGATCGTCCAACTCAACTTTTCCGTCAAACCTGGTGAAGCGCCACAGCCGGTGGCTACGGCAGCCAAGTCAACCGTGCGCGCCCAAAAGATGCGGGAAGTCGCTGAGGATCCCTACGTGAAGAAGGTCTGCGAAGTACTTGATGGAGAAATCCTGCGCGTCGATCCGCCAAAGGCTATCGCAATTCCCGGTGCCAAGGCCCTTGGCAAGAACGCCAATATTTAGGTGACCACAAACTCGAATCCCAATCGCTGGAGGGTTAATTGATGTTCAAGAATCTGAATGGGCTCGCCCAAATGCTGCGCAACGCCAGCTCCATGGGCCAGCGCGTCAAGGAGATCCGGGAAGGTCTGGCTACCGAAGTCGCTACGGGAGCCGCGGGAGGCGACCTGGTAACCGTGGAGGTTAGCGGGCTGGGAGAAGTCAAGCGGCTCAGGCTCGCTCCCGAACTGATCGAGCAGAAGGACGCCGAATTGATGGAGGAGTTGGTACCTGCGGCGCTCAATGAAGCCCTGGCCAAGGTACGCAAGATGCACGTCGATAAGATGCGCGAGGCAACCGGCGGTATCGATCTACCCGGTTTAGACGAGGCGCTAGCGAACCTCTAGCCTGCACAGAATCCGTCTGCACGATCATCCTGTACATTCCATGACAGAAAACTCTGGTTCGGTAAGCGATCTCATTGACCACCTCGGGCGGCTGCCGGGGATTGGCCGCAAGTCCGCAGAGCGGTTGGCCTATCATATCTTGCGAGTCAGTAAGGGGGAGGCGTTGGCTCTGGCCGACGCGATTCGAACCGTACGCGAAAATGTCTGCTACTGCAGCGTCTGTTACAACTTGGCTGAGGGGCCCGTGTGCTCGATCTGCAGCGACTCGTCCCGTGATCAAACCAAGCTGTGTATCGTAGAACAGCCGCGGGACCTGATGGCGCTGGAACAGGCTAGCGTCTATCGCGGGCTTTACCACGTGTTGCTCGGAAGGATCGCGCCGCTGGACGGTATCGGGCCGGATCAGCTGACCGTCGATGCCTTGGTGGAACGGGTTCGCCGGGGAAACTTTGCGGAGATCATCATGGCGACTAATCCGACGGTTGAAGGCGATGGATCGGCGCTCTACATCACCAATCAATTGGCCGAATTCCCGGTCGAGGTAACGCGGCTCGCGCGGGGCATCACTACCGGTAGTGTGCTCGAACATACCAATCGAGAAATCTTGGCCGACGCGATCTCCGGCCGGCAGAAAATCTAGACTCGTCAGGTACAGCGCCTTGAGCTAGCAAATTCTGTGCCTTTTGCCAGGCGGGGCTGCCCCAACTCCTATCCGGAATGATAGAATTTAGTGGTGGTACGCCCATTGGATTCTCCCAGACAAGGTCTCGGTGTCATGCGACTCTCTTTTGGAATGGAAACCCGGCAGCTTCAGACTCAGAAGCTGGCCCCGAAGATGATCCAATCAATGGAGATTCTGCAGCTACCGGTTTTGGCTTTGCAGGAGCGCGTAGAGCAGGAAATCAACGAAAATCCCATGTTGGAGGTTCAGGAGGAAGAAACCAGCCAGAATGAGGAGGATGCCGAAGAGCAGGAGGATCCGAATCGTCCCACCGAGGATGAAAAGGAACTAGTTGTCCAGGACGATCAGTCCAATACGGAAGATTTCGAGCGGCTGGCCAACATGGACGGCGACATGCCTCAAAATTTCGACGATTTTCGTACATCGACCAATCGGACGCAGGAGGCACAAGACAGACAGCACGACTTGATGGCCAATGCGATGGAGCGTCCCGAGTCACTCAACGACTACCTGATGCACCAGTTGGCCGAAATGGAAGTCGACTCAGAGGTGGAGCAAATTGCCGAACGGATCGTTTCGACTCTCGATGCGCGAGACGGCGGCTATTTCAAGTCGAGCTTACGGGATCTGCTGCCCGCGGAGCACTCCGAGCAAGATCTCGAGCGAGCCGAAGAGGCACTGTGTCTGGTGCAGTCGCTGGATCCGCCTGGTATCGCAGCCCGAAACCTGAGCGAATGCCTGCTGAACCAACTCAGCCCGGATGTCGGACACTACGAGGTATTGAGGGGGCTGATCGAGAACCATTTGGAGGATCTGGCCGAGAACCGGTTGCCGCTGATCGAGAAAAAAATGGGCATCTCCATCGAGGAGATTCAGGATGCAAAACATGAGTTCCATCATCTCAATCCCAAACCCGGTGCGGCGTTTTTGAAAACACATGTGCCGATTGTGTCTCCGGACGTCGTCGTCGAAGCCGATAGTTCCGGCAGGTACATCGTTCGCCTGGAGGATGATCGGGTGCCCTCGCTGCGGATTAGTGAGTACTATCGCCAGCGGCTAGCGAATCCCGCGACAACGCAAGAAGAGCGGGATTTTATCCGCCGCAAGATTGAGTCGGCGAATTGGCTGATTGAAGCTATCCAGCAGCGCCGCAATACGGTTCACAAGGTGGCGCAGTCGATCGTCGATTATCAGAGGAAGTTTTTGGACGACGGACCTGAGTTCATCGAGCCACTCAAGATGCAGCAAATTGCCGATGTCGTTGGGGTCCACGTCACCACCATTAGCCGAGCCGTTGACGACAAATGGATTCAGACTCCGCGTGGTATTTTTCCTTTGAAACGATTCTTTGTACACGGCATGCGTAGTGAAGACGGCGAAGACGTTGCCTGGGAGACCATTCGACTGAAGCTGACCGACCTCATCGATAAGGAGGACAAGCAGAAGCCGTATAGCGACGATGACCTGGTCCGCGAGCTCTCCAAAATCGGCTTGACCGTCGCTCGTCGTACGATCACCAAGTACCGTAAAAAACTCGGCATTCCCAGCAGTCGCCAACGCAAGGATTGGACTCAAGCCAAAAGCTAGTGGGACACCGCCCCGGAAGCATCGTCTCGAGTGGCGTCCGCGCTCAACGGTAGCGGTACGTCGCCCGGCTGCTCTGGCTGGTGACCGCCATCGCGTTTGTGTTTTGACCAGCCGTCTCTTGTTCGGGGGCAGCTTGCACTAAGAGCGAGCGGTCGACTGCCATTCGCGGACTCGCGTGACTCAGCTATCATGACAACGAAATGTCCAATCCGCCTACGAAGGCACCCGGCAGGACGATGGAGACCGCCATGCATAAAGAACTCGTTGGAGAGCTTGACAGGGATTCCGAAGCAGCCGGTGCCAGGGCAGTCAGCGAGGGAGACCATGGCGGGATTTGCTCAGGATGTTTAGCTCTGGCTGAGCGGGTTGAGCGACTCGAAGAGGTGGTGGCACGTCAGGGGTTGCGCGTGTCCGTTCCGATTCTGGGAACGACCGCCTGTTACTGGATTGTCATCGCGATTCATAGCATTTTATTCGCAATCATGACAGCCGGCGTCGAATCACTGGGCACCTTGATTTATGCGTTTTTAACCGGATCGATCGGTAGCCTGACAGTCTGTCACGTCTTTGCAGTGCGATCGTTCACTCACAAATTGGTGCGAACGTTGCTTTCAGTCACAGTGGTTTCGCTGGCTGCCTCCATTCCATTCGTCTTGCAGCTCGAAGGGGACTTTAGCGACCTATTTCTAATGTTACTGCTCTACCTCCCACCATGTATCTTTTCAGCCTGGTTTATGCTGAAAATTGTTGCGTGGACGCGAGGTTGGCGAATCGTCCCGCCGGGCAGTGATGGTACCAAACCGCCGATGAAGATCAGGGAGATCTTTGGCTTAACACTGATTGTGGCCGTATACCTCGGCGCGTGTCGCGTTCTGATTGATTTTGAAGAGTTTGATTTCAGCGATGGCGACATACTCGTCATGCTTGCGTACATCGCAGTCGCATCGTTTTTTGGCGCCGTTCCAGCCGCCCTGTTGGCACGTGGAGTGTTGGTCGCCAGTCAGAAGATTCGAATTCGCTGGGCCGTAGCGTCTTTCATCCTTCTAACGACTACCATCATCTGCATGACGGCATTCTTTCTGGTCCAAAACGGAGATTCTGTCCAGCGGCAGCAATTGTTCATCTACGGTGCTTATGCCGTGTTCGCCGCCCTACTGTGCGCTCTCTCGCCAGTGATAACCTTCCTCTTGATGCGCTCTGCTGGCTATTATATTTTGTATCCTGGCTCGACGCGTCCCTGACGCCGGTTTGACCGGCTGACGGTAGTCATTGAGACGACGCCCCTTTTGGAGGCCGATGGTGAGCGCGATGAGGAACTCGACAGACGGACTTGAGCCCAGTTCGAGTTTAACGTTCCGCTCGTGCAGGCTATTTCTTGTGAGCCTCGGTCTGTTGCTGTTTGCCTTGCCTGGCACGGCGAGTTCGCAAGAAGACGTCGCCGAGCGAGATAACGCGTCGGGCGAATCAGAAGGCGCAGAGACGCTGGCACCCCACCGCGCTGCCCAGGCTGATTTGGCGTTATTGATCGCCTGGTTTGACACACTCGGATTTCCGGAACTAGGCGAACGCCGCATTATCTGGTGGCATCGTCCGCGAGCTGGCGGTCAGCTTGGTTCTCCGCGCGAATTTGGCATTGTCCTGTCGGAAGAACAGGATGAGATCGAATACCTGTCCCTCGATTTGGTGAGGGTACGAGAGAAAGTAGAGGCGCCCGTCGGTAGCGAGCAAAGTGAGATTTACACCGATGTAGATCTGGAGGCGGCTTCGTTTCTTGTTCTCAAATCTCTGAGGCACTGGAAGAAGGAAACCCGTCATCAAGATGTTAACGTTCGGCGCCGGCGACCGCCTACCATCAGCAGTACCTATCTCCATGCCTTTGTGCTTGCTCGGCTCGCCGATTTGCAAGGTAATGAGCAACTGACTGGTAAACTCGCCGTGGAGTTGTTCTCTGACAACGGCCAGGTCGATTCTCCTCGAGTACTGCAAGCCAAAAGGTGGATGGTCGATACGATCTCAGCCAGAGCACTGGAGTCCTATTTTGTAGATCTTGGCGACCCCAAGATCTCTCGCCAAATGGTTCTGGAGAATATTCAATCGTTTGACCTCTCGCGCACCCCCAAGGCGGCCAGAAAGGTGAATGAGGCGATCGAGATGCTCAAGAAGATGGTTGCCGAAGACCGTGACCATCATCCGGTCGACTTGTCCGATCCAAACTTGCCTACCGAGCAGCGCGTTGCCGAGTTGATATTTCAACTTCGTGACCAGACGGGGAGGATGCCCGAGCAGGGTTACGCGGATCCATTTTCGGACGCCCGCGGTTCCGATAGTCCAGCAAGCCAGTTGGTCGTACTGGGGCTGGACGCTGTGCCGCAATTGATCGAGGCGGTCTCTGATCGTCGGCTTACCAGGTGCCTTACCGCCTCACCAAAAGCCAGGAAACTGCCGGCGAGTGCATTGGTGGATCCAGTCAGCGTGCTGACGGTTGGAGATTGTGCTGTTTACATTTTGTCAGAGATTTCTGGACACCCATTTCATCGGAAGCTTGGCCTAGACGTCAACGCGCGTCGAGGCGATTTCGGACTTCTAGATCCTTTGGGGAGGAACGCGGACATCACTAACTGGTGGGGCAACTTGCAATACCACATCCGAGCATTGGAGGCCAAGGACTCGTGGGGTCTTTACGAAGTGGCGGAGAGACTGATCGCGAAGCAGCCGAATTACGCAAGCGTCCTGGTAGAGAAGAGACTCAACGAAGTCAACGGTGAGGCGGGATTCGACGTCATCTCGCTCTTCTGTGCCCGCGCACATCCAGACGACATCCCCTTCCTGCAACGTCAACTGCATTCATCTGAAAGGCTTTCTGTTCAGGCGGGCGCGGCGTACGGTTTGTTTCAAAGAGGTCACGAAAATGTCGTCCAGGAGATGATCAACCGTTGGGAGAGCCTGCTGAGTGAGCCGGAACTGTTGGCAGCGCAACTTGACTCGGCGGATGATCCCAAGGGGCTGGAGCACTTGTGCGGCTTTTTGGTTGACTGCGATCGAGTCGAGGCCATGGAAGTGATCGCTAGAAGTCTCAAGTCGCTGCCGCCGGAGTTTCGGATTATGGTCTTAGCCCAAGTACAGCAGGCATTTGGACGGGAGGTTGGAACGTGGTATGCAGCAAAAGAACCCAAATCACGACCAGTACGCGAGGCCGCTACGCTCCTGCTTTTTAACTCACTTAGCGATCGAGGCCATCGTGAAACGGATTTGCCTGGAAAAGCTGAGGAGGATCATCTCCTGCTTAATCCGCGAGTATGCGACTTTGCAGCGCGATATCTCGCAGGTCAGTTTTTTCCGGACCGCTTTGAGATTGACCTCGGAAATCCTGTTTCAGAAACGGATCTCACGATCGAAAAACTTAGGCAGGCGATGGTCGATTCGGGATGGGGTGGCTCGACTTCCGGTGTCGGCCGGCTCGAGTAACTCCACCAGCACCGGATGCATGATCCCTACGAAACCAAGGCGAGCCAGCCGGTTTGCTGAGGCGGGTGTTTGATACAGAAATGTCGACCGCTCCAGAATCCGCGGCGATGTACTGTTTGAGCTGCGGAGCCGGCACCGGAGCCAGTGGAGCGAAACTACGGTTGCTGGGAGACTGGCTTGAGATCTTCGGGCGAAATGGAGACTGTCTGGTTAATCTCAACGAAGCGAACACCATCCGCATTACGCAAGCTTTCCAATGCGGATGTTTGAAATTTTGCGGTGGGTATCACCACGAGATACTTGCCTGTCCGATAATCGTCCTGAATTCGTAGACCGAGTTTCGCCGACGTTCTTTTTACCTCTTCAACCTTGGCCAGCTCGTATCCAACGAAGTATTGGGACACGGTCACCCGGCGGATATCACCTTCGACTTCGCATAGAATCTGATTGGGCCCGGTTCGTTTCAAAGATCCTTTCAATTCTACTAGCTGGTTCACCAAGGAAGCCATAGATTGTGGCTCGTGCACTCGAGAGATATCGAGCTCGACCAGGAGACCACGGGATCGAATCGTATAGCGAATCTCGGCCTGTTGTTGACTTGGGGGCTGCTTACTCTGCTGGAGAACACCCTTGATGCGAACCTGGAACTGGTCGAAGTCGGTCAAATCTGGTTCCGCGGCGCTAGCCCCCGCCAGTAATGTCATCAGGGCCAACAGCGGGAGCAGGGGTGTACGAACCATCGTTCTAGTCTCCATGCGTCTGATCCGAGTCTTGGGCCGTGGAATGCATCGGCATCTGATATCATTCGGCCGGTGTCCTCAGTCGTCAAGCAAAAAAACGTCAAGCAAAAAAACGCGGTACGCGGCGCCCGGTGACAACGCCGAGTGCAGGGACTCGGCGCTGTGTGCCCCAATGGGAAGTGGACGGCAGGTTACTCGCCGTTTCTCAGTTTACCTAGAGCGCCTGATCGTAACTGACTCAATCCCGCCTCGTTGATCGTCAACTCGTCGGCGCGCAGGGTGTTGCAGAACCAAGCGAATGGGATGGTCGAATCATCGGCAGGCCGCACATAGACCCGATAGTAGCCGACATCTCCAATCGTCTTTTCAGTCAGTAGGAAATCGAATGGGGCATTTGGATAGTCTTCCCGATAGATCCAGCCGTGGTATCCATCGGGTGTTTCCCCTTCACCGACATACTGCAGGTTGCTTTGATATGCGGAACCAAAGAGCACGTACATTGCCGAGCCGCTGTCACCGTTGACCGCGAAGCCGCCGCCGAGGTTGTCGTTGGACCCGGCGTAAACAAAGGGGCCAACGTTGATCGAGGGGGCTCCATCTTTCAAAAACGAGATATCGAGCGTGCCAGCTGTTAGACACTTGCCGGTCAGTGCCGGCAGCAAACGGACCTGGTCCAGTACCAGTTGCTTGATCTGGCTGGGCAATTTGCTCTCATGCGCAGGCGAGGCCCAGGCCAGTGCGATGGCGCCGGCAACGTGTGGGGTCGCCATCGACGTTCCCGCAAAGGCTGAGTACCCGTCCTGCAGTCCGTCTTGCGTATCTTGACTTACCGGGACCGTGCTCAGGATATCATCCTCCCGATTCCCTTCGAGCGTCCCGCCCGGTGCTGCCAGATCAACCGATTCTGCACCAAAATTGCTAAACCACGAAAGCTCTTCGCGGCGATTGATGGAGGCTACTGAGATTACATTTTCGTTGTCGTAGCTGGCAGGGAAGCTGGGAGTGGCATCATTGTCACTTGAGGCGTTGCCCGCGGCGGCGACAAATAGAATGCCGGAATTCTCCGCTCGGGTAATGGCTTCCCGCAATGCAACGGACGCACCTCCGCCTCCCCAACTATTACTCAGCACGCGGATGTTCACACCACTTTGCTTTTGGGCAATCGCGTAGTCGATACACCGAATCGCGTCGTTGGTGGTTCCGGATCCGCTCGCTCTTAGGAACTTCAGCGCCATGATCTTGATGTTCCAATTGACGCCGGCCACGCCCAGCACATTGTCGCCAACGGCACCGATCGTACCGGCGCAGTGGCTTCCGTGTGAGTTGTCGTCCATCGGATCGCCCGACCCAACCCCGCCATCGAATTTCGCGCCATAGACGTCATCGACAATTCCGTTGTTGTCATTGTCCACATGGTCACCAGGTGTTTCGTTGACATTGATCCACATGTTGTCCGCCAAGTCTTCGTGGGTGTAGTCGACACCGGTATCGATGACTCCCACCACGATGTCACTGCTGGTGTTGGTTTCCCAGGCATCCGGGGCGCGCACGTTGGCCATGCCCCACAGCTTATCGTAGAGTGCGTCGTTTGGCGTTTTCCCAGTGGCTTGTATGGCCGTGCGGGGAACGACATTGGCCGGGGCCGGTTGTGGCGGCCCGGCCGGCTCCGGAATGCTGACCACGTAGTTGGGCTCAACAAAGCGAACCATGGCTTTGGCTGCGATGTTGCTGGCGCTGACAGCCACCGCTTGAACGGACGGCTTCGCCTTGCAACGCAGGTAGCTTCCAGGCTCATAGTCTTCCAGGACTTCAAATCCCGACTGATCAGCCGCGGCACGCGCTTCGGCGGCTTGCCCGGGCTGGTAAACAATCAGGACTTCGGCGTTCTGTGCGTATTCGGCAGGCGAACCGACCAGTTTTCGTTGGCTAGGTGATTTCGCTGTTGTCGGTTCCGCCACGACCAACGATAGTAGCGCGACCAGGCAACCCAAGGCAAATCGTCTCAACATTTAGCTGCTCCCGTAGATTGAAATAGATGTTCGTTAGGGCTCCAAAAAGCTGACCTCAGACTTTCCAATGCGTCTGGATCAGTCGCCAATCAACGACTTCGCAATCGCCGTACTCCAGCGCGGATGGTAGACCGCATCGGGTATGGGGGCTCGCGAAGTCTCGGTGCATCCACGTCCAACAAACCGAGGACGTAAACGAGCAGGCCGGGCGCGTTCGACGCGTTTTCGGCTGCCAATGGGTCTAACGGACGGGTCTAACAAACAGGCGCTGTAGGAGCAGCAGGAGAGGGTCGCGTTGAGCGCGGAGCTAGGCGGAACGCTTGCTGCTAGAATGGGGCTTCGCTGACTGACATCCAGAAGAGTGCTCGTGGGGTAAAAGGCATGTTAGACCCGATCGTTAAAGAGGTTGATGAAACGGTTAGCTCCGTTGCTACCAGCCTACTCAGCCGTGCTAGAAAGAACGACCAGCAATCGTGGACGCTGCTAGTCGAATTCCACGCGCCGCTGGTGTACCGCTGGTGCCGCAGTCGCGGATTGAATTCGGACGATACCCTGGATGTCGGCCAGGAAGTATTTGCAGCGGTCGCCAAAAACCTCGATCGGTTCGAGCGAGAGGACGCTCGCAGTACTTTTCGCGGCTGGCTACGAAGCATTACCGAAAACAAGATTCGCGATCACTGGAGACGCAACAATCGCGAACCGATTGCACTGCGGAGCGATGAATCCCTGGGAACCTTGCCTGGAGAGGCGGACGCAAGCGAGTCGCTCGGTCCGGAGGTCAAGACCGTGTTCCTTCAGATTCTCGAGTTTGCCAAGCATGAGATAAGCCAACAACATTGGGACGTATTCTGGGATCTGGTGGTGGAGGAGCAAGCGCCCGCGGACGTTGCGGAAAAGTTCCAACTGCAGAGGCACAACGTCTACATGATCAAATCAAGGGTGTTGCGTCTGCTACGGTCCATCTCGACGGAAAAGGGGGAGACGGAGGAATGAGCTGGAGCGTCGCGTTGACTCGGGATGACGCATGTCCGGCAGTTAGCGTGCTGACAGAATTCAGCTTGGGACGCCTCAGTGAAGACGAGATCGGACTCGTCGGAAGCCACCTTGAGCATTGTTCGGCTTGCTTATCCACCCTAGACACCCTGAATTCCCTCCGCATTGCTGACGACTCCTGGATGATGTCTCGCTCCTACCTACTAGAACCTGCCTTGGCGGATTTGAAAGCTCGTGCTCGATCGTTGGTACCGGAGCATTCTGCGGGGACCGATACCGCGCCGATACCGTTGCGCATCGGCGACTACGAACTGCTGGAGCGAATCGGATGGGGTGGATTCTCGACGGTGTTCTCTGCCAGGGATCTTCGTAGCGGCAAGATCGTCGCCGTGAAGGTACTCTGTGATGAAGTCCGCACTCAGGCCTATCCAGACGAGGCGAAAGCACTTCAGGCGCTCAGCCACCCGTCGATCGTATCCGTCTTCGATTGTGATACCTACGCACCCAATCGATGGTTCGTCGCGATGGAGTACATCGAAGGCGAGTCGCTTCGCGATTCGATTCGCGCCGGGCGTTTTGATGCCTTAGAGGCTTCACTGCTCGTTGCCAAAGTGGCCAGGGCGTTGCACCACGCCCACACGCGCGGCTTCGTGCATCGGGATGTCAAACCGGAGAACATTCTCGTCGATCGGATCGGGCAGCCCCGGGTGACCGATTTTGGTCTAGCCGTTCATGATGACCATCAGTGGGATCATCGTGGCCAGATTGCCGGAACACGGCCCTATATGTCACCCGAACAGGTTCGGAGGGAATCGCATCGGTTGGATGGACGCACCGACGTTTGGGCGTTAGGCGTAACCTACTACGAGTTGCTTACCGGACAACGCCCGTTTCGTGGCTCCAACAAGCGGCAACTGGTTGACGAAATCTTGCATCGACAACCGAAACCGCCCAGACAGATTCGAGACTCCCTACCCGTCGAACTAGAGAGAATCTGCTTGCGATGCTTGTCCAAGGCGATGACAGATCGGTATAGCACGGCACTGGATTTGGCCGCTGACTTGGAATCGTATCACGACAAGGACGCGGTGGCATTCCCGCCAGAGAACGAGCGCTCGGCCATCGTTCCCAAGGGGCTCTGCAGTTTCGAACGTCATGACTCCGATTTCTTCCTTCCTCTACTTCCCGGTCCACGAGACCGTCACGGCATTCCTGAGACGGTTCGCTTCTGGAAGACTCGCATCGAAGAGCGGACTCGGCATCAAACCTTCAGTGTCGGACTGCTTTACGGGCCGTCTGGTTGCGGGAAGTCATCATTTGTCAAAGCTGGGCTGTTGCCCCACCTGGACCGGCGAGTCCATTGTGTTTATCTGGAAGCGACTCAGGCCGGCTCCGAGGAGCGGCTTTTGTCGGCGCTGGCGAACGAGTTTCCACAAGTGAGCCCAGACGGTTCGTTGCAAGATGCCATGCTCGCGCTTCGGCAGCGTGAGACGGAGGCTCCTAAAGTGCTGGTCGTCATCGATCAGTTCGAGCACTGCCTTCATGCCTGGGACCAGCACAGCAACACGCCGCTGATCGATGCCTTGCGGCAATGTGATGGCGCATTGCTCCAATGCCTGCTCATTGTTCGCGACGACTTCTGGATGGGAATTACCAGTTTCCTGCGGAGGATCGACGTGCAGCAGACTGAGGGCTTCAACGTCGCGGCAGTACCTCTGTTCTCGATTCCACATGCGAAGGAGGTATTGGTCGAATTCGGCCGTGCTTACGGCCGAATTTCTTCGGATGTCCCTACCGTAGCCCAGCAAGCGTTCGTCGCGAGATCAATCGACTTGCTCAGTGAGGGTGGGCAAGTCGTCTGTTTGCGCATGGCACTCTTTGCTCAAATGATGAAGGATCGGCCTTGGGTACCGTCCACGCTCCGAGCAGTAGGCGGGCTGGAGGGGCTGGGCGTCAAATTCCTGGAGGAGTCGATCAACGCGCCTACGGCGCCGCGGAGTACTCGCATTCACGCTCAAGCAATCGCTCGCGTCCTGCGCGTCCTGCTGCCTGACGCGGGTAACACGATCCGTGGGGCCTCAAAAAGTCGGCACGAATTACTGCGGGCTTCGGGCTACGCCCATCGGCCAGACGATTTCTGCGCGTTGCTGAGAATTCTCGACAACGAATTGCGTCTGATCACGCCGGTCGCCGAAGAGGGCACCGACACGGAAAAGCCGCCTTCGGCAAAGTATCAACTCTCGCATGACTACCTGGTGGCCTCTCTACGGACTTGGCTCCATCTGAGAGATGAGACGACCCTACGAGGACGGGCAACCATCCGGCTGAAGAATCGCGAGCGGAATTGGCGGCTGAGTTCGGAAAAACGTCAACTGCCCGATTTCTGGGAAACGTTGGACATCTGGCTACTGTCGGACTGGAAAAGTTGGACGGGGAATGAGTCGCGCATGATGCGTCGGGCCACTTGGCACCATGCCGTCCGTGGTATCACCTTGGTCGTCCCTACGTTGTTGCTGCTGCTGGCGACGATGGCCTGGTTCGATCTGACCCGCCGAGTCTCCAGATTGCAGGAGGCAAAACCCGATGCGGTTGCCGACGCAATCCAGTCGCTCCGCGTTTATCGTCCGCTGGCCATCCCCTATTTGCGAACGCGGATGGGGGATTCCAGTTTGGGGACGCAGACGAGACTCCGCGCAGCGCTGGCACTTTCCAAGCTAGGGTCCTCCGAGTCGGACGAGATTCTTCAACACGCCGAACATGCGTCGCCAGAAGAAATCAGGCTTGCCGTGGAGCTGTTAAAAAGCGATCCCCAGGCGGCCCTTCGACTGCAGCAGTTTTACGCCACGACGCAGCAGGCTTCCGGGAGCAACGGAGACACGCTTGTTTTCGCCGCGCTGATGGCTATCAACCTGGGAGACGGCGCGCTATCAGTCGAATTGACCAGGGCTGTCGAGGATCCGTCTCTTCGCGCCAAATGGATCGATCGTTTTCCAGTGTTTGTGCTCGACTATTCTCATGCTCCGGAACTGGTGAGCCAGAGGGAAGAGGATTATTTTCAATCGGCGGTTTGTCTTGGACTAGCAAATGTTCCCCAAGAGCGTTTTTCTCAAGCGCAATTGGAGCGACTGCGGCAGGCCATGGTTGCACTTGCGCGCCGAACGGAAGATGCCGGCGTGCGTGCGGCGGTTGAATATGCCTTTCGCCGATGGAATGTCGACCCGCACGATGTTGCTTCCCTGGCTCAGCAACTGGCCGTAGACGGGCCGGGCCCAACGCCGCCCGGTCTAAAAATGATTGAGCTACCTGATGGCGTATTCGTTCGGGACGATGGGAAGCAGAGGACACCAGTGAAGGTTGTCCGGTTTGCTCTGAGTGACTGTGAGACGTCCAGAGAACTTTTTGGCCGTTTCGTCGCTGGCCAGAGCCACCCCGGAAGAAATCGAGAGAATCACACTAGCCCAACACCCAAGCATCCGGCCAACTACATCAACGTCGATGACGCCATCCGATTTGTCAATTGGCTTAGCCAGCGCGAACAGTTGCCAGCCTACTACCGACTGCGCAGCGGTGGCTGGCATATTGCGCAAATCGATGGCCCGGGGTATCGTCTGCCCACCGAGTCGGAGTGGGAGTATGCTTGCAGGGCCGGCGTTCAGACGGTCTACGTGTGCGGAAGCCAGCCTGAATTGTTGGGCCAATACGCTGTTTTCGGTTCCCTACGGTCCACGGAGCCCTGTGCCAGCAAGATGCCGAACCCCTGGGGATTCTTTGATCTGTCCGGCAACGTTTGGGAATGGTGTGTCGCAGACCTAGCATCCCCAGGAGCAACCACCGACGGCGTGGTCTCACCATCGGGCGGGATCACCGCGGTTATTCGCGGAGGAGCCTACGACAGCCGCACCCATGATTTACACCCGATGACGCGGTATGAAGTCGAACCGGACAGCCGGCTGAGCGGCATTGGATTCCGCGTTGCTAGATCGGTTGTTCGGACTGAAAAATGACTCCAAACCCCTAACTGGAAAGCCTACCACGAGAGAGCCCCCATGAACCCATCGCAGCCACTCGAGTTTGATCGTATTTTCCTCTCTGACGGACGCCTGATCCTGCAGTCAACCGAAATTGCCGTGGTCTCGAAGGCTGTAGAGATCCAGCGCACCGATCAGTGGAATTTCCTGTTTGCCGTTGGCTCAGGCGACAGCCAGCAACTGCTACACATCTGGCAGAGAATGATCCACGAACCTACGTTTTTTGACTATCAGCAACGCGACCCAGCCACGGCAGCAGCCGATTACCCAGTGGCAACGTACGGCGAGAGCTATGCGGCTCCGGCGCCAGCCGGTCTCAGCTATCCATCCTATCAATATGGCTCGGGCGGAGGAGTCCAGGTCGCATTGATCGGCAACAGCGAATTTGGCCATCGCCGAATCGTTAATCTGTCTAATATCTTAAAGTTGAATATTTGCGTTGAGACGCTACGGCGGGATCGCGTTCTGATCCAGCTCTGTTGTCATGGTGATTGTCCAATCGATTCCGTGCTGCGGGTCAATGACGGGCATTGCGACTAGCGTATTTTTAATGAGAACTGGCACCAGATTTCAGCAAGTTTGCATGGAAGACCACCCACGCACGTAAGCGATATGAGTGGGCGGGCTGGCGCCGGTAAGGAGAAGCATCATGAGTGAACGACAAATCGTGGTTGTAGACAACGCGTGTGGCGAGGACTGGTGGACCGGCGCCGATTGGAGCGCAGATTCCGCGACCGTAAAGACATACCGTGACGGAGCCCCGCGACGAGAAGGTAGCCGCCCGTCTTCAGCGGAGGCCGTCTATCTTCAGCATATCATCGAGAACTACGATAAGCTTCCGGAGCAAATCGTCTTCTTGCACGGTGGGGCGGCAGAGCATTGTCCGGACATTGTTCAAAAGGTTCGTTGTACGCCGGTAGACGTCGGATTCAAATCATACGGCGAAGAGTTGCTTGTAGAGGAGGTAGACGAATCTAGCGATCCACTCTTTGACGAATTGCCTCTCGGAACTGACGGTGGGGCGGCCCCCAGCTTTGTTTCTTATCAGGTCGGATCTCTTTTTGCTGTATCCAGAAAGCAGATTCGGGCGCATCCTCTCTCGTGGTATCGGCGCGCTGCCGGGATTGCCGAGTCCGGTGTCTGTTGCGCCAGGTCGCTCCAGCGGTACTGGCACCGGCTATTTGCCGTCCGGCAGCGACGACGAGGAATCGTGACTGCCGCCGACAGCCACATTTATCGTGACCTCCAGTTTCTGATCCAGTCGTTGCAGGCTGTCGATAAGCATCCCATCATCGTTTACGATCTCGGGCTAAAGCACTACCAACTGGAGTGGTGCCTTTCGCAGCCCAATGTCACCTGTCGCCCCCTGCCCCCTCTCAGCCCAAGCCTTCGACAATACGTTGGGCAACATCGCTGGCAAGCCTGGCTCAAGCCCGCCTATATTCGGGATGCGGACTTGGATGAAATGGCATGGATTGACGCGGACTGCGTCGTGGTGGAGCCGCTGACCGATTTCTTTGCAATGCTCGAAGAAGCTCCGCTGTTGATGCCCGAGGTTGCGCCGGGATGTGGAGCCAACCACGCCGACCTGTACACCAAGCATCTACCGATCGCCAACGCGGATGAGCGCATTTCGACCGAGATCAACAATGGGGTCATCGGATTGCACCGCAACCGAGATCACGATCTGCTCGATGCGTGGCTGTATGCCGTCGAGTGGGCTGTTGAGAATCCGCAACTCCGCCACTTGATCCGCTGGTATGACCAGGGCGCGTTTCTGTGGGCCATTCTGAAGACCGGCAACGAGCGCAACATCCTGTCCAGCCAGAGATGGAATTATCCCGCTCAGATCCATAGACCGTTACTCAGCCATGCGATCGAAAACCGAATCAGTCTGGTCGAAACAATGCGGCTTATGCACCCCGCCGCGTCCATCGTGCACTGGTTTGGGCTATGTAAACTGTCGATTGCATTTAACGAAGAAATCAATCGACTGTTCGAGTTTGAACCCGCCCATGAAACATTAGAGCGACTTTCCCCTTAGCGTAAACTGATTTCCTTCGGTTGACCCACGCAGACTACGGACCGCGCAGACCTGGACGCTTGTTGATGGACCGCACTCCATTCTCGCTCGGCCCACGGAGCGGAATAGATGGGAGTGGGAGTCAGGGAAAGAGACCAGCCAAGGTGAAAAAATTATAGGTGTCCGTAAGGCTCGCATTTGGCGGCCTATCAATTTCATTCCGAATGACTTGGGAGCATCATGAAACTTCGACTCTATCATAGCGGCGGAGAACCGGGGCAGACTGAGCAACTAATTACCGAACTGGAGACGAAGTCGGTACCGTTGGATAATCGCGTCCGCTGCGTCGAAGTGAACTCCAATGGCCAGTTCATCGTGGTCTTTCACTCCGACCAGTTCGCGCTCGGGCACAAGGTAACCCTGCGAAATGATTGGGATGGATGGACTGCGGATATTCAGGGCGAATTCTGGTTTGGAAAGTGGATCTTTAAACTGGATCCGAAGTCCTACCCAGCGACGTTCAAAATGAAGTTTGCTTTGGATGGCTTAGAGATGACAACGCCTCCCTATGATGTCACCGTGGCGCCTGACACAGCCTGCCTATACTTCGATTCGATGGTTACATTTCCGGACAGCCTGCCGCGTTTCAAGCACGGCATCGACAATCTGGTGTCGTCCAGGACCAAGCTTCAGCGAGCTATGGTTCCACCCCAAGTCGATCCGAAGCGGCACTACGACGTGATTGTCATCGGATCGGGAATGGGGGGAGGCGTCTTGGCGGACCAGCTATCCGATGCCGACATCAACACCCTGGTGCTCGAGGCGGGCAGTCTTCCATTTCAGACGCACATTGACAATCTTCCCGGACACAATTTCAACTTTGGCACCGCAGAGCGAGACCAGGTCGGACACTATATCAACCGGCCCAATTCTGAATCCGCTTTCTTGTTCGGAGCCCAGATGAATCTCGGCGGCCGGTCGGTCTACTGGGAAGGGTTGATTCCACGCATGGACCGGTGGGAAGCAAACCATTGGCCCAGTAGCGTGCGAGATTACCTATTCCGGCAACAGGGGTATCACCAGGCAGAGCAGCTTGTTCGGAAACGACGTACGCTGGGACCATTTCAGGAATCGCTGATCCATGACTTGCGTTCGGCTTTCAAAGAGTTCTACGTTGAAGATCTGCCCCGCGCCCTACACCAACCGAATCTGACGATCCGGCGGTCGGCGGCAAAGGTCGATAATGTGCTCGTCCGGCCGACAGGCGTCTTTTCCACCGCCGATTTGCTGATGGATTCACTAGCGACCGACCGGGTCATGGCACGACCCTATCTAACCATCAACCTCAGCCATCTGGTCACCCGCATCGAAACCAAAGGAAATCGGGCCGTGGAGGTAGTCTGCCAGGACCTCGATGGGAACGTCGAGCGACGATACCAAGGCCGCTACATCGTGTTGGCCGCCGGTTCGCTGGAGAGTCCTCGTATCGCCATGGCCAGCCAGCTGGAAGATAAGAACCAGCTAATCGGGGTTGGACTGACGGATCACCCGGCGTTTGCTCAAAAGCGGCTTGTCGAGCTGTATCCCGAAAGTCCTTTTGCGGGGGCGAAAAAGCATGCGAAGATCCTGCTGCGGCACCGAGACGGCGCTTCGCACCCCTACACGGTCGAGATCCTGATCAATCCACGCTATTGGGATGTGCGTCACTCCGATGATGACGCGATGCAGGCGACAACGCAGGCGACCGACAAAACATTTGCCAATGTGAAATTTCTTTTCGATAGCCAACTCGATAATCGCAACCGCATTTTCTACCGTGGGCCAGGGGAAAAGCTGGAGGTCCTCGTGCATGCCAACGATTCCGCGTTGCCTTTGCGAGACGAGGTGACGGCGCTGCACCATCGAGTTCTGAAATTCTTACAGGCCGATTTCGATCCGCAGGAGGAAATGGACTACCATTCCAACGGGACAGTCCACCACGCGGGAGGATCGATGCGTATGAGCGAGGACGGGACGGGAGTCGTCGATGAAAACCTGCGGTTTCTCGGCTACGAAAACCTTTATTGCTGCGACGTTTCGGTTTTCCCACGTATTCCGACTTCCAACCCCGCACTGACTCTGGTAGCCCTGGCCCAGCGTCTGGCGGCGCATCTGGAGACCCAGAGGTAAACGACCTCGCAGGCAAATCCAGGTTCTTCGCCCGGAGCGGCCAGTTGCTGTACCATGGCATGTGCGGCAGAACCAGATGACGCGGTCAATCGCGGAGAGAATTGCCTCAGTGCATCCGGCGGGACTTTTGAAACACACACTTATCTTCCAGTACCGATGATCAGACAATTCGCAGTATGGGCAATCGCCTGCATGGCTTCCATGACCAGTGTTGTGCCGACAACCTGGGCAGCTCCCGAACAGATCCAGTGCAACCTACTGATCGCCGGAGCGACGGAATCCGGTTGGGCGGCGGCCATCCAGGCAGCCCGGTTGGGAATCGATGAAATCGTGATCGTTCATGATGGCCGATGGTTTGGTGGGCAATATACCGAGCAGGCCCTCTCTTGTGTCGATGAGAACAAGGGTATGGATACGGAAGGTTGGGGCGTGCCCTGGCATCCGATGCGCCGAGCTTTTCACCGCTCTGGTCTGTTCAAGGAACTGATGGATCGTATCGAAGCGTTCAACACGGAAAAGTATGGCTCGCCCATGCCTGGAAAACCTTGGCACGGTCCGTCGACATTTCGACCAGCCGAGGCGGAGGCCATCTTCAGCGAGATGATTCAGCCTTGGATAGATGCCGGCCAGATTCGCGTGATTTGGAATCGATATCCGCTCGAGGCGGACGTCCACGATTCGCGGCTACGCCAGGTTTCCTTTGCACCGGTCGCGGGTGGTCCGGCGGACTTGCACGTGCAAGCCAAGTTGACGATTGACGCCACCGACTGGGGCGAAGTGATTCAGCGTTGTGGCGCAGCGTATGAGTGTGGCCCGGATCCGAAATCCCGTTATGGCGAGCCGAGCGCTCCACGTCCGGGTACGTTCCCGATCAACGAGATGAATCCGATTACCTGGGCAATGATTGTAGTCGAATCGCGAGTCGAAACACCGATTCCCCGCCCCAAACGCTTCGACGATCGGAACTATCCACGCGCCACAGGCTTTAGCCAGAAGGCGTTTGAGCATCTGACGTGGGACGTGGCCAATCCCGGTTTGGGGTCGATCGGCCACTGGCCGCCCGCCGGTGCCGCTTCGAATCGACAACTAACGGTCTACACCGTCCGCCGCCTGGTGGACGGATTTACGAGTCGAGACGGTCAGACATCCATCCTGCTCAACTACATGAATGGGCAAGACTACCCTTTGGAACGCCTGCCGCAGCCGGTCGTGGACGCACTGGAAGCGACCGAGCCTGGTGCCAGCCAGAAGAACATCGTTGAAATGACACGGACGCAGCGACAAATCGTCTTTGACGACGCAAAACAACATGCCCGCGGCGTGTTGTATCACCTGCAAAACTTTGTGCACGAGTCGGCGACCGACCGCACTCACAGCTTTCGCAAGTTTCACCTCAGTCAGGAATTCGGGACACCCGACCATCTGCCACCCAAGCCGTACATTCGTGAGGGACTTCGCCTGCGGGCGATGTACATGATGCGCGAGCAGGACGGCCGAAATCGAGACGGAGTAACGAAGCAGGATGCGCGTCCGCGATTTTCCCACGTCCGCTATCCGGACGGTCTCTTCGCCTGGCAGTTTCACTACGATTTTCATCGCACGGGACGCACGTACCTCACCGACGAAGGCCCGAGCGGACCATGGATTGACTATCACAAGCCGAATCGGCACACCAATTTCATCAGTGATCGCTGCACATTCCCACTGCGCAGTTTGATTCCGGAAACGATGGACGGCTTGCTCGGCGCTCAGGGCAACCTGGGCTTCAGCAGTATCGTCAGTGCCGCTATTAGATTGCACGACCAGCGAATTCACGTCGGTCAGGCCGCCGGTGCCACGGCGGCGGTCAGCTTGCGAGAGGGGCTCGACCTGGCCTGGCGCACGAAGTGTAGATTCGGCAATTTGGGGAGAATTTGAATCGAAAAAGCTGTCGCAATTTGGTATTGGCTAATGAGACCAATCAATCA
>JANQJJ010000471.1 GCA_028281725.1 Pirellulaceae bacterium
ACCGCTCATCGAACAGCGCTGCCGGAATGTCGGTCAGCTCGCTCAGCCAAGTGGCGAACCTGCGGACTTCCCTGGACTTCTGACTCTCCGCTCCATCGCAGTGGATGGGCAAGCCGACGACCCAGCCGACGATCGACTCGCGATGAGCGAAATCAAGGAAAAACGCGGCGTCGAGTCGGTCATTCCTGCGGCGGTAGGTTTCGTAAGGCGTTACCCAGGTCTGGCTGGGATCGCAAGTCGCTATTCCAATTCGCACCGTGCCGAAGTCGATACCCGCTAGCCGTCCGTGTCTCGGCACCCGCTGCGGCAGGTCTGGCGATTTGGCATCCATCTAAAGAGATCCACAAAAGAAACAGGTGCGGCAGCATCCGGGGAAAGCAAGATTGGAAACGTAAGATTCTAGCCTAGATGTTTCCGATTGGGGCCTGGTGCGTTCCTTCTGCGCGGCACCGCCCGGCCCATGGGGCTATAAACCGGCAGCGATCTCCGGCTAAACAGGAGGCTCTTGAACCGTGACGGTCCGGTATGCATCGGACGAGCCGACTCCGCGACGTGCCACGATGACGCCAGGGAGTTCCGCAATCAGGACGGCCAGTTCGATCGGCGACAACTCGATTGCATCGAATTGCAACTGCCGCAGTCGCCGAGCCCGGCGAAGCTGCAGCAAGCCCATGACCGAGAACTTTTTTCCGGCAAGGTTCAGATAGCGCAGATTGGGCAGCCGACTGATGACGCCGAGCGTTTGGTCAGTCGCTTCGTCGCTGTGGAGTTCGAGTATCTCCACTTCCCTCAGGGACGAAAGAAAGCTCAATTCTCGATCGGACAGGTTACCGCGGTCGATCCGGACCAACGAAAAGCCAGAGACGGTCGGATTGCCCAGCCACCGGGCCATCAACCGCCTGGTTCTGGTCGACTTGGGGAGGGCCGGATCGATCCGCTCGTGTTGCCACTTGTATTCGGCGCCAAATCGAATCAGGGCGCTGCGCGTCGTTTCGATGCGGTAGATCCTGATGCCCAGCAGAGCGGCCACCAACAGGACCACCAAGCATCCGGCAGCCAGCCCTCCCACGACAAGCGTTTTGGCCCGCCTTACCACCAGCCTATATTCCGACTGGACGACTTCTGGTTTCGAACTGGCCGTAGGATCACTCTGGAAGTGATCGCCAAATCCCTGAGCGCGCATCATTAGTACCTCAACCGCCAAGTTGACATCAAAAACCTGGGCCGGCTTCTGACTGGCCTCTCATGCTTTGCGATCAGCGATTCGATTCGCAGTGGACACCGGAGTATTCGTTGCGGACGGGAGAACTTGGCCCCAAGTGCAGATAATTCTGCAAATAAATCGGGCCAATCTACTCATTCGAACTCGCCCGGACCTCCAGAGGTAGGCCTGGGGTCGTGAATCCATGCGATGGCGACCACGATTGCTTCCGAGAAGGAAGGTGAATGAACGGGCGGCAAAAGTACCAATTCTCGGGGGGTAAAGTCGCTTGGTGCGCGAGCGGTGAGAGGTCCCAATCCGGCTTCCACTGCAGTACGGCCCACTTTGGCATCGCGAGAGGAGGGAGAGGATGCACCAACAAAAAAGCCCAGGCGGTCAGGCCTGGGCTTTGGGGTTGTTCACCGGTGGAAGATGATTGGTGCTATCGATTCAAGGTCACGCCAAACGTGAATCCGGCCATCTGAACGTCGGCGTCGTGGACATTCGCATCACCGAACAGCGGATTGGCACCGCGCCAGATGCCTTGGGCGAAGTTCAGTACGTCAACGCCGGCACGCAGGTTGAAGTACTTGGTTATCTGATAGGCCGCTTCTGCCCGAGCTTCAAACCCGAAAACAAATTCGTTGTTACTTGAATGCACCGTGCCGATCGAAGAATCGAAGCGAGTGGCCGTCGTGGCAACACCGATGCCGGGAGGGGCGCCGTACTGAGTCTGGAACGTGCGCGTAGCAAACTCTCGGTTCTGGAAGTTGGACATGGCGAACGCGCGGAACTCTCCGGAGACGGTCCAGCGCTGGTAGTGCGTGAAGTAACGGGCACCGAGCTGCCCACCAAACATTTGGTTGGTGATGTGCGTCTCGTAGGATATCAGCTCTTCCTGCTGCTCCTGTGCCGTTGGTGCCGCACCGGTGATCGTTGCCGTCGTTCGACTGTAAGTCTGATTGAGAGCATGGTCCTTGAAGGTCGCGTACTTGAAGCCGATCATCGGCTCGAAGACACCACCGTAGCGAAATGGTTCTCGGCGCCAGGTCTTGTTGATCTCGAAGTTCGTCAGGCCCGCCACATTAAGGCTGTCGCCTAAGATGTAGGCTCGCGTGCCAAGCTGGGGGTCATTGGCGTCCAGGAACGGCTGAACCGGAGCGTTCGGGTCGTTCACGTCATTGGCATTGAACCGGTCAATCCGCTCCTGGTAGGTCCGGTCGTAGACGTTGGGGCCACCCATATTGCGAAAACTGAGCAACCAGCCAGAACGCTTGTCGGTCATCAGCCCCAGGTCAAAGCGATTGCCCCAGCCAAAATCTCCGTCGTTGGAAGATTGCTCCGTAGAGGGGCGCGAGACCCAGAGATACGTGCGATCGTAGGTGGCAAACCAGCCCTCGTTGGCCCGGTTGCGCGGAGACAGTTCCATAATCGAATCGACGTCGACCGGAGCAAAAAACTGCCAGTCAGGATCGAACTCCATCGGCTTGCCAAACGGGTGATGAACCTGGCCCATAGCCGCTGGGCTGGCCACCATCACGGTGACCGCTGCGATAACTCGCCATGTTAGATTGAGCAACGACATAACTACCTTCCACCGTAGCAAACGGAATCGCCCCCACGCGCCCAGCCTCATGTCACGACTGGATGCACGCACAAATTTCTGGTTGTGCCGGTAGTATCGGATGCTCTATGAAAAAGAATTGAGTCACTCTGGGTAAACCTTGTCGAAAATGACCTTCCGCTAGCCCAGATTACCAGAAGCCCCAGCGCCAGTGAGCAGCTAGGGAAGATCGGTCGATTGGGGCTCAACAAAAAACTCGCTCGGGGCTATGCTGAGTCACGCTCGTAGCTTCCCAAGAGGTTGGCTGGCGACGGTCTGGCTCTGCCGTCGATGCCTTCAGCGGGTGGATCGTCCGCGCCGGCGGGCACGGTGGGTATGGTTCCCTGGACCCGAAGTAACTTGGGCAGCGGCATGCATTTTTTTGATTTTGCGCATACGGTCTCCGAAGACGAAATCGATGCCCAAGGACATGTCCACAACCTCAGATACCTTCAGTGGACCCTATGGGCTGCCGGCAAGCATTCGGCCGCCCTCGGTTGGGATTCTCGCGCGGCGCTCCAGCAGGAGCGGGGCTGGGTGGTTCGCAGCCACGAGGCGACCTACCGAGCCGCCGCACTCGCCGGCGACCAAATCGTCGTGAGGACATGGATTCGCGAGATCAGCAAGTTCGCCTGCCGTCGAATGTATCTTATCTGCAGGCCAAAAGACGAAACGGTGCTGGCAGGCGTCGAAACACGATGGGTGTACGTCGATCTCGGCGTCCGCCGCGTCGTTGAGATTCCCGCTGACGTCGCCGCAGGTATGGCTGTTCTCGACAAACGACCGCCGCTGCCCTGGCAATAACTCGAACTTGCGGGCCCCGGCGCTGCGCATCAACGCACTTTCGGGGACCGAGTTTCGGACGGACGCCCCCCACCAACACGACGTGGCGTGCCAAGCCAAAACCAACTCCGCTGAGGCACACTCCGTTCTTTCGGTTACCTTCGGTTCCATGACCTGCTTTGCCGCAAGGTCAACTACTGCCACGTCAGGGGGTGGACCGGAGGGACAGATCCACCACCGTGCCTTGGGCCTGCCAGCGCGACAATCAACACGCTCGAGGCGAAGATTATTGGCCGGGTGGGAGCCCGATTCCCTGTGGAAGCCCAGGAATACCTCCCGGCAGGCCAACGGGTGGAGTCGCTGCGTCGGCTGCGGCGTTCTTATCCTGGATCAGCTGTTCACGCGAGACCTTGAGCTTCTTGTAAACTTCGTCACTGACGACGTAGTACCAGTCGGCGAACCGCGCGTTGAGCTCCTGGACTTTCTTGCGGGCGGCATCGATCTTCTCGTTGCGTTCATCCAGCTTGCGTTGATTTTCCTTGGTAATTTTCTCACGCATGGCCTCCAGTCGCTCCTTCAGCTCCTCTTCCGTTTCGCCTGTCTCGGCGGGGACGTCCTCCGCGGGCTGTTGCTGAGGGTCGCTCGACTGCGGAGCCTCCGCAGCGGAGTCCTCTGAGGGCTTTTTGCTCGCCTGATCCGCCTGCTCAGGCTCGTCCGTCGCCTGAGCCTCATCAGCTTGCTGGTTCTCTTCCTGGGCGAAGCAATCGTTTAAGTCGTCTTCATCGCCGCCGGATGGCTCCGATGTGGAATCAGCTGGAGTCGAATCGGCCTCTTCAGTCGTTTCCTCCGCAGCGGTCTCATCCTCTTTCGGATTGTCCGCCGATGAAGATTCCTCCTGGGCAGGTTCCTCCTCAGACTTGGGATCGACGGCAGGTTCGCCTTCCGGTTTCTCCGCTGGTGTTTCGGACGCGGCGTCGTCAGCTGCTTCCTTTTCCTCCTCGACTTTTACATCGGTAGCTCCGGGTACCGGCATGGGGTCCGCCTGCGCCGGGTTCTCCGCCGCCTCCTGCTCGGCGGCTTCCATGGCCAGCATCTCCTCGACCGTTTCAGGCACCAGTTCCAAATCAGGCGGAGGGAACTTGGCATCGTTGAGTTTTGCCGTCACGAGCAGGTAGCGACTCAGCCCACCGCCCTCATCGTTGCTAAGAACGTCCAACACTTCACCAAATCGCAGCAGGTAATTCACGCCGTCGGTCGTGCCGATAATGGTTTCACCACCGGAAGCGAAGATCTCCATTCCTTGGGCATCACCGACAGGGTAGAAGCCCTGGGTTTGGAGGCTCGCGACACTCTCCCGGTCATTTAGCAGCGATTCGTCCGCCTTCAGGTCGGAGGCCAGCCCCTCGGGTTTGCGTTTGACATCGACGATCTCCAGGTCCTGGACCGCGTTGCGGAAGTCGTTGAGAAACTTGGTATTCAGCTCTTCGTTCTCGGCTAGTTGGGAATCGATAGGATCTCGGCCTTCATAGATCGCGAATTTGTCGAGTGACCATTGGCTGGAGCTTGGGTCGAAGCTGACTTGGGCGTCAAAATTGCGTTTCAAAGACATGGTTGTCAGAGAACTCATTTGCAACGAGTAGTCTCGAACACCTACCTGCGTGATATCGAAACTGCGCACTCCTAGCAAATCCGACTCGATCCAATCCTGAAACTCGGTGGTGAAGGCGGCGGTATCGAGTTCCACCGTGTACACGGCGTCTTCGGTTGGAATTCGAACGTATCGCTGCCCTTCAGCTTGCTGAACCTCTTTTCCGATGATGAGACTGGCCAGCGCCTGGTCGTCGTTGTCCTTGAGGCTCACGAGAAAGCCCACTCCACTTTCCCCGACGATCAGCTCTTCATCGTCTGGGTTCACGACTCCATAGAGTTCGTGATCCCCACGATCGAAACTCTCGATGGACAGCACCTTGAGGCCGATCAGGGGTGTGGTGGCGTCGCGAACCTGCTCGGCTGCATCGGCGGGATAGTCCTCGTTGGACGGCAGTGTCCAGAGGCCGGACGATTTTTCACGCGCCACCTCGAACTGTTTCAGCTGAGCGATATCTTCGTCGTATTTGATAATCTGCAGGGACGATGCTGCGGCAGGGTCTGAGAAAGAGGGAAACACATCTTGGCCCACTCTTTCTTTTCGCGCATCGGACTCATTTGAGATCGCCTCGGGCCTGGACCACCAAGCCAATCCGAATGCTACAGCAGCAACTACACCGAAGATCGCTGTGGTTCTACCTTCGTTCACTTGTGAACTCCTAAATGTCGTCAGCAAAAAATTTCTGTTGGTCTCGAGTGGGAGCTAACCGAAGCTCTGGAACTGGTCGCAAGCAAATCCGCCGGACTATCGAAGTCGGTTTTTGGAGATGCCTTCACGTTCTCGAACGCGGCGAGTGACGAAGACTCCCGCGCCGACCAGTAGTGGAGGAATCGGCGGCAAGAAGATCGCCAACATCTTGTATTTGTTCTGCAGCTTCAGCAGACTGTTTTCAGCCTCTCTTTGGCTGTCTCGGATTTTATCATCTCTTTTCATTTCTAATTGCTGGGTTCGAACGCCCAGCTTACGATCGAGAATCCTCTCCCTATTCCTGTACTCCTGCTGGGCATTGAGGAATTCCCGCCGTTTTGCTTCGTTGGTCGCACCCTCGCGGCTGAGTTTCTCCATCTTCTCACGCAACTCGGCAATTTTCCTTTGCTTCTCTTCATCCGCTTCTTGCTTCTGTTTGTTGAACTCTTCCTGCAACTCCTTCTGTGTCTCGTAGTCCCGCTTCAGAAACTCTTCCGCTTGATCCTCAAAGAGAGCCAGCGTAATGTGGCGTGGTTCGTGACTGCGGATGGACGGGTAGTCCTCTTCGCCGGCCAGGACATCGACTATGTTCAGCACGAAGATAATGTTTTGCGGTCGCAAGTCCACTTCGTATTGTTCCGGACGCTTGCGAGTTTGGCTAAAGAACTCGTGCATGTAGTCCACATCCGCAACGTAGACGGCTCGTATCGGTCGTCCCTCAGCGGCGGGTTGCTCAGGCGTCGCGGCGTCGTCGGCGCCAGCCTCCTCTTCTTCGGCAACCTCGTCGGACTCCGCTGCATCGGGCTCGCCTGCGCCGGCCTGCTCGACTCCCTCGATGAGTACCGCCACGGTCTGACTGCCGGTCGGAGGTCCTTGCAAGACTTGCAACTGCGCCGCCGACGTACTACCGCCGCGCAACTGATTCTGAAGGTCGTCGTAGCCAATGCGACCGGAGACGTCGTCGCGTGTTCTAACCAGATCGGTGATCTTCAGGTCATCTCGATTTTCTTCCGCCCGCACTGCCCCTGCGTACAGGAACATCAATTCCCGCAGACCGGCCGAGATACTGCTCTTTTCGCTAAGGCAATCTTCGCTCTCATCCGGATGATCGAGAATAAACAGCCACTGGTCGGTCACGTTCACAAAGGAACGCAATTTGGGGTGTGGGTTGTATTGCTGCCAAACCACATCCGGATTGATCCCTTGAAAGCCGGACTGGACGGGAATATCCAGTCCGAGGACTTTCCACAGCTCCTGTATGTCGCCTTTAGGTTCCGGCGCCCCTCCCATGCCCATCATTGGGTTGCCCTGAGGCATCTTGGGCTCGCCGGTCCCCGGAAAACCTTGGTAGATTGTCGGCATGGGATCTTCAAAGATGGCTGTCGGCACGCCCGCTTTGACCGCCTCGACCAAGTTCTTCAGTTGCTGTGGATTCAGGGATGACGGTTGAGCGGCGAACAACACGTCATACTGATCGCTAGGGATTGGCGAACTTGGATCGACCGCTTCGACTTCATACTGTTTCTCCAGCTCTTCGATAATCGGTTGCCTTCGAATCTGCTGGAACCCGCCGCCGGCCATGGAGAATCCCCCCATGAAATTGGCGTCGGTGTTGACCACTCCCAGTTTCGCTCGCTTGGACTGAGCGACCGTATTGATGGAACGCACCAGTTCGTATTCGACCGGAATCCCGCTTTCAAAAAACGGAATGACGACCTTGGACAGACCGCTTCGAACCGCAGCGCCGAGCAGAACCTTCTGGTCCTTGTAAGCCCCGCGTTCGCGAACGCGTACGATCTCCGGCACAATGCCATATTGTTTTTCGGCTCGTACCGCCTCCTCGCTGGACGGTTCCAGGTTGTCATAGATCTGAACCTGGAGCTTGACCTTGCGGCTTGCAGCCAAGGCTTGAAACTCCTTCAGAAGCGTTACCAGATCGTACCTGGTTTTTGTAAACTGCTCCGGAACATCGGAAGAAATGTAAGCGTCGATCACGATCGGTCGTTCCGG
>JANQJJ010000526.1 GCA_028281725.1 Pirellulaceae bacterium
TGATACGGTGACAATCACCCAGACATCAAATCAAACAACCCTCTCGACAGGAGGAGGAAACGATCGCATCGAAGTTGGTAACGCTGCGGGTCGATTGAATTTGATCGCGGGTAATCTGCGAATTGACACCGGTGCCGATAACGACAGCTTGGTCCTGGATGCCAGTGGTGCTTCACTACAAGGCGTCAGCGGAATCATTGGCGACTCGCCTCAAGCTGGCTACACCGATGACGTGACAGGTTTTGAACTGCTGGCGGATATTGATTTTATCTTCGTCGAAAACGCGTCGCTGACGCTGGGTGGTGGCAGCGACACGCCGCTGATTGCTGGAGTCAGCAGCGATCTGGCTCTTACCGTATTGACGGGAATGGGTGACGACCGGATCACGGTGGGAGACGCAGGGCAAGGCGTCGCAGGCATTCAAGGCATTGTCGATCTCAACGGTGGAAGCGGCGACGACGCGTTGATTCTGGATGACGCGGCCAGTGTCAACAGCACGAAAACGGGAACTCTCAACGATCGAACCATCGTCGGTTTGGGAATGGGAGACTTAAACGAAGGCGTGCGATTTGAATCACTGGAAGACCTGACTCTGAACCTGGGAACCAATCCCTCGCAAAATGGCCAAAGTAGCACTTACCTATTGGATGTTGCTTCGATAGACCTACCGACGACGGTCAACTTGGGTGACGGTGACGACGTCGTGCAGGTTGGGCCAGATCTGTTCCGCATCAAAGCAAAACTATCCGTCAGCGGCGGCGGCACGATACCGGGCAATGATCAACTGACATTAAAGTCGGATTTGACGACCGATCTCGTGCTGGATGGCGGCAAGATTACCGCAGCCGACATGCCGGGCATGATTGAATCATCCCAGTTTGAATTGATGAACATCACGCTCAGCAATTCGCCAGATACCGTAGTCGTCTTGGACACCGGCGCGCAACTGACACTCGATACGCTCGATGGTGCAGATACCATACTGATCGGCAACACGTCGCATCCAAGCTTTCTCCACCTAGGGGAGGACACCGACGACGACTTGTTGACTATCAAAGAGGCTGGACAGGTTTTGATGGTCGGTGGAGATAGCGGTGGCTCCGATCGCGCCGTAGTCGATGTCTCCGGGAACGTTGCGCCCGCTAAGGCAACCGTCGCCGACAGCGATCTGCCTGAGTTCGTCGCCCTAACGGGGGCAACCGTCGGACAAATCCTGGCAGGGGATCTGTCGGAGGTCGAGCTACTGCTGGGGCAAGGCAACGACACAGTGGACGTCGATACAGAGGGTAACATCCTGACGACTAAGGTGCGCATTCATGGCGGCGCAGGCGACGATACACTCACACCAACGTCTCTAGGTGGTCCAACGGTTTGGCGTGGAGGAACCGATCAGGATTCGGTTGTCGTCTCCATTCCCGGTGTGCCGACATCCACGCAATTCAACAACCTGAGCCTTGATACCGAACAATTGGTCGTCGACAACACTGGCAACTCGACTTCGATCGCCTGGACGCTGTCCGATCTGTCACTGGTAGCCGACGAGTTGGTGGGGAACGTCCCGTCAGGTAATCCGGTTACCGTGCTTAGCACAGACGGGGTCGCCAGAACGAAAATCCTGGCGGGTTCAGGCAACGACTCATTGGATGTTGTGACGACCACCATCACAGAAACCTTTGGCGAAATCGAACTCGATTCAGGCGAAGCCGATGCCTACGACAATGTGCAGCTAGACTTTGGCGGTGAAATATTTGTGCCTGGCCGCGAGTCAACTCTTCAGCGCAGCGAGGTCAACGTCGACTTTGACACGTTGGGACAAATCGGGCGCGAATTTGAGTCAAACGGCGCCAGGGTCTCCAGTACCGGTGTCTTGCGAGCGGATACGTCGACCGGATCTTCCGCGATCGGCTCAAGCTCCACTTCGGACCTGCTGACCCTGGAAATGAGTTCGCGCAATCCATTCGCGCTAACCTCGATCGATCTCGCAACCAAAACCGGCAACGCGTCTCGCACGATCGACTTCACTGGGACTCTCACAGGCGGCTCCAGCGAAACGGTGAGCGTGACGGTTAATGAAGGTGTCGGCTTTCAGAAGATCCAGGCCCTTGGCTTTAGCGGGGCGTTGCGTCGGCTGACCTGGTCCCTCGAAGCTGACGAGCTGATTCGCGGATTCGAGTTCGACGAGCAAACGTCGATCCAGTTCAATGGTTTGCCAAGGGATGAAGCCACGTATGAAGAAGACGGATTCGTCGTCACGACCGACTCGCGGCTCCAGTTGTCTGTGTTGACCGACGTCGGTGATAGGTTCGACGAGGTATTGGGGATCGACGAAAGCCTCGATAGACAAACGGACATCCGGATCGCGGCGGATAGCGGCACGTTCCGCATCAAATCAATCCGCATCAAGGATACGCTGCGCGATGGGAACATCAGCTCCTTCATTTTTGACCCAGTTGCTCGTCTCTTCTCATTCACAGGCAATGCGGGCTACCAGGATGTTACGATCAATTCGGGCCTGTCAGAAGCGTTCTCGATCCGAGCTGGCGTCAACCAGATCATCGACGAGATCGTGGTCGACCGCGGATCCGACGACGTATCCGACGACATCGTGATTGGCTTTGATGCGCTGGTCGACGGCTCGCTCAGCTACTCCGAAGACGGCTTCACAATTACGAACGAGCGCGAAGGAGGAGGCGTCGAGCCGATGATCTTGGTCGACGGGGGAGTCACCGACGACCGGTCGAACACGGTAACGATTTCCCGAGCAGACGGATCGCCATTTTCTGTGGACTCGATCGGCGTGCTTGCGCAAGGGATCGGCGCACTCAACGAGTACGTGGATCTGACCGGGGAATTCGCTGTCGGCAATCCGGTGACACAGCGTCTGGCTGCGCCGGCGTTTAGCGGTTTTCAGGAAGTGACGCTCAATGGATTCGAGAACGTCACGGCGCTGACATTCCGGCTCCAGGGAGAGGGGAGTACATTCCAACTGATCGATAACATCCTGATTGCTGCGGATGGAGCCAATGAGATCGTCTTTGATGACTACACGCCACTGCAAGGTGTGTACACGGAGGATGGTCTGGAGCTGATCAGCGACGGGACGTTAGGCAGTTTCGATCTGGAAGGCGCCGCGATCGGTGCCGGCTCGTCGACCGATACCCTAACATTGCGACCGCAAAGCTCCATTCAGGTCACCCAAGTCGATGTTGTCCCAGATGACAGCTATGAATTGGTTCAGACAGGTGTCGGCAACGCTCCGTCGGTAATGAGCACCGGAGGTTGGGACGGGAACTTCGTTCGACTGGCGGACGTCAACGGCGCAGGGCAAGCAGCCGCTTATGTCAGCAATGAAGTCCTGGCACCTTGGACCGGAATCGCCGAGTATGCGTTTGATCTCAGGTCAAATGTCCCAGGCGTTGGACCAACCGATGACGGATGGGGATGGGCGCTCCTAAACACCTCAAACTTCGGTCAAACCGGAAGCACGGCAGCGGGATTCGGCCCCGAACCAAATTTTGCCGGTTCACTGGGAGTCGGATGGAACGTCGGCGTCGATGGCGCTGGACCCGACAACTATGTTTCGCTGCACTTCGATGGTCAGCAGCTCACCTCAGTCGCCCTCGACGGACCGATCCACGGTGATGAACCGCTGGAAACTGGCAATACGCTCCGTGCAGCCGTGAAGATTCGCCCCGCCACCGGCGGTTCCGAGGTCACGGTTCGACTGGTTGACCTGGTTACCGACCAGATTCTTGAGCCGATCACCGATTACTTTGTTGCCAACCTGACGCCTTACGAAGGGCGAATCCAGATCTCGGCTTCCACATCCGACGGGGGCCTCAACCACGACATTGATAACGTGGTTTACCAGCAGGGACTGGTTTACAACGCGGACACCGAGTTGGACGATGCAACGCAGCCCGTTGTGCTCCTGGATGACTTTGAAACTGCCGTTCCCGCGGATGCCATCCGAACGCGTGACAACAGCGCGATGGTGCTGTATTCCGTCGACGTCACATCGGTCAGCGCCGGCGCCTACAGCATCGACTTCGATGCCACTTATCTGAACGGATTAACCGAGACGATCTCGAAGACCGTTCAGATTGCCGAAGCCGGCGTTTTCGAAACGGTTACATTCCCTGAACTCAACCGCTACCTCTCCGAAGTCAGCTTTTCGCTGCCCACCGATCTGCGTTTGGACAACATCGTCGCCGTCGGCTCCGTGGATACTAGCGTCGACTACACCGGCATCCGTGAACCGTTCT
>JANQJJ010000541.1 GCA_028281725.1 Pirellulaceae bacterium
TGAGGCATGAAGTAGTTCGGATTAGCCGCTGCCAACTCCTTGGCCTTCCGCAATGCGCCTGGCATCCCCTCGGCAGCCGGTGTCAGTACCAGTTCCGCACCGAGCGCCGTCAGCAGCCGTCGCCGCTCGATACTCATACTTTCGGGCATCGTGACAATCAGCTTGTACCCCCGGGCTGCGCACACGTAGGCCAGGGCAATTCCGGTGTTTCCGCTGCTCGGTTCGATCACAACGGTATCTTGGTGAATCAACCCGTCGCGTTCGGCCGCTTCGATCATGGCGCGGCCAATCCGGTCCTTGACGCTCCAGAGTGGGTTCATATTTTCGACTTTTGCCACAACTGTGGCATAACAGCCTTCGGTCACATTTCGTAGGCGGACCAGCGGCGTGTTGCCGGTACACTCCGTGATATCCTCCCGCACGGTGCTCGTTGCGTTGGCCATTTTCCGTCTCCTCAATAACATTCTCTGTTTCCAAACTATCGATTCTCTCTGCGCGGCTGCGGAATCTGCACACCGCCGGCCCACGAGATCTATGAGCCGGCGACATCCAACTCGACAGGTCGCTCCCATAGCCATGTGCACACGGGACGATGGTTCTGTCGCGCTGGGCGGAAAAAATTCGCTGCTTGATTCAGCTGGACCTGGAGTGACCGACTCTCTGAGATGGACCTCATGAAAGTCAGTTCTGAGAAATTTCTTCCAAGAAAAACTGGGCTGGCCCCGGCGGCCACCGTTGCTTCCGGCTTGCCGGGGGTAGCCCCATGACGCCGCTGCTAGAACGAACTGGCACCAGATGCCAACCGATCTCGGTCCCAAGGGTCGCTGAAGTTCACTGGAAACTCAGCAGATGGACTGTCACTGGGTTGGTTGTTGGCCTCAGTCTCGCTCCGGCGCTGGATATGATTGATGATTAACATGGCGTCTATCGGACTCAGCAAGCCATTACCATCGATGTCGTACGTTTCCCAGTAAGCATCCTTCGCTTGCTCGTCTCGAGACGCAGCGTGTTTTCCGTTGATGGCTTGAATCACCATCAAGACATCCAACGGCGTTACCAGTCCGCTGCCATCGACGTCGTACGGTGGCGCGGCTTGTGGCGCGTCATCCTCCTGCGAAGAATCAGGCACGTCCGCCTCCTCTTGGGGCTCGGGCGGCTCTGTATGCCATAGATCGATCAGGTAGGGGTCCACCTGTCCCAATGGCGACTCAACGGAGCAGCTGGCTCCCAGGTGCTGTCCCCAATCAGAGGCAAAGATCACGTAGCGGCCATCCCGAGACATACTGGCACGCGGCTGTGCCCAGTATCCGCAACTGGACGATCGGTGGTGTATCAGTCGCTGGACGGAACCGTCGGTGTTTTGCAAGAAAATCTCCTGCTCAAAGGGATTCCAGCCGTTACTCTCCAAGCTACCTGCGGTCACCAGGCAGGTACCGTCCGGCCCCTGGCAAGATATATGCTCCGTGTTTCCCCAGTCCATGGATTGCAAATACTGAGGCGGACTGGCCGTCGCCTCTCCCGGCAGCATCCTGATCGAAATGGCCGGGTCTCCATTGCGCGGAGCTGGTCCAGCCATTTCAAATGTCATCACGAACTCCTCGCCCGTTTCCGGCAGGACGCCGAGATCCGAATGCTGATGGCCATCGTAAGCTCGGCCAATAAATTCGCCCGTCTCCAAGTCGTAGGTTTCCATTCCGCTACAAGCTGCAATGCCATCGCGCGGCCACTGGATTACCAGCGACTGTCCCAACGGCGAAACACCCACCCAATCCGGTTCAAACGCGCCCCACACCGGATCTGGCTGACAGTGGCCGGCATACAGCTGGTCCACCGGAAGCTCCAATGCCAGGCGCCGCTCGGCCAGATCCGCAGTGAATATCACGGTAGCTCCATCATCACGCGTCACCATGCCTGCCATCCACCGGCCGTCTCGCGACAACTCTTCGAACGATGGGGAGACCCGAACATACGGATAGCGCTCGGGCAGCACCAGCAGGTCTTCCGTGGTGCCAGTTCGAATGTCGGTTTGCTGAATTCGCACGCGCCTGTCCGCGTTGCTGTCAAAGTGCAGGATCTTGTTGGGATCGTTCGGAAGCCAGCGTGGAGCGTTCCAGTGAGAAGTATCCAGATGGCTCAGCTCTTGCAGTCCGTCCAAGCGCAGTACACGGTATCCCCGAGATCCACCTAGTAGCACGTGCCGACTGTCGCTCGAGAAAGGCTGCAATTGCGAGTAGTCGTGCGTCTCGAAACCCGAACGCTCGCTGGAATCCGATAGCCTGGTAAAGTAGGTGCCAAATGTTGGTTCGTATGTCCAACTACCGACTGCTGGTCGAGCTAACGTGGGCACGGGCAACACCGCGGTTGGATCGGTCCGCGGATCGGGGGCTGGCTGGGGTGGATCGGGTTGCGGCGGCGGCAAAGGATCCGGGTCTTGCGGCGGCGTGGGCACGGGCTGCGAAGTCGTCGGCCCGTCGCGAACAACGAACTGATCGATCGTCCCTTCGGCAGAAAAAAGACCAGAACCGTCTGCCGCACCGACAAACAACTGGGACTGAGGAGGAAACTGCGGCACGTCGACCTCATCGAACGTCTGCTGGGCGACCAGCGTGTCGTTCACGTACAGCCACATCGTCGGTTCGCTCGACGTAAAGTCCCAGGCACCTCGAATGTGGACCCAATCCCCGGCCTGCCATAGATCCGCTCGCCATGGTGCGGCGACACGGTAACTTTGCCAAGAACTGTTGGTAAACGTCAATGACAACGTGTCCGACTCGACCAGCGTCATGCGCGGCACGTCATAGTACCGCCCTGCGCCGACCAGTACCCGCGTGATGTCGTCCTCCGCAGCAGCGTGTTCCGGCTGGTACCAAAAGTCGACTTCGCCGGCCTCAGCGTTGAAGTTCTGATAGCCATCAGCTTGCACCGGAAAGGAGGCAACCCTATTTCCTGCGAAATGGGCTCCGCTGTCGTGGACTGCCGGCCGAAAATCGTCTGCAGACAGATTGCTGCTGCCACCAATCCCCGCGATGGGACTAGCAATCGCCGCGGCGTCGTCGAAGGTCGACACCAACAAGGTTGCGACTAACAGACGGCGAGCCATCAGATGTTCGCACGTCGGCAGGCGCCGATGCCGCCTGAGATTTGCGGAGCGGAAAGCGCGATTTGGCCAGCTAAAGATCATTGTGCACCTCGAAGTAGCATGGAAGCCGTACTAAAATCCGCCTCGCTTTCCGCCAACCCCATGAACTCAGCGAAAGTGAGGCAAGTTTTGAAACGGCCGGTAGGGGGTTTCAGCTATCTCAAGATGTGCCGCTTGGCAGCGCGTTCTGTCACCGCCGGTTCAAGAAATCTCACAATCTTCAAACTGGCAACTGCTAGCTCATCAGTTGACTTCGGTTCCTCCAAACGTGTCTGATCCCAGGGGGAATCATGCGTATCAGGGCTGCAGGAACAAGAAACCAGTCTCAGGATCTAGAGACTGGCCCGTGAGCCCCTCGACCCACCGCGAGACCTCCGCGACGGTGCCGTCAATGGCTGGAGACGTTTGAAAGCGTTGAACAGCCCCGGAGCTATCCAGCGCGAAGATCTCACTTGTCTGCGGCCCAACGACAATTTGCCTTACGCCTCGCGATAGCTTGCGCGTCCATCCGCAATCCTTTCCTGTCTGCGCGTCCAGTAGACGGAGCGTACCGTCTTCGCACCCGACCAACAGCTGCTGGCTCGCACCGTTAAATGCTAGCCGACTGATTGCCGAGCCAAGTCGGCGAGGAGCGAATTCGGCAATTCTATCTTCCAGCGAATAGACCGCGCACTCACCCGTCTGACAGCCAATAGCGACCTTCGTTCCGGCTGCGGAGTACGCAACCGACGTAATGGGACCACTTTGGGTCCAGCTCGCGCACAAGCTCGCAGGCAAGTCCTGGGCTTTTTCGCCGGCGTTCCAAATTCGAACCGTGCCATCACGACAAGTGGTCAAGAGTTCGTTCGTGTCGAGAAACCGCACATGCGTCACCTCCTGCGGGTGAGGGAGGACGCGGCTGTCGAGCGGTTCACATCCGAGTTTCCAGAGCCGAGCCGTGCCATCCCGACTGGCTGTGGCGACGGTATTCGAGCGTGGATTCCAAGCCACGTCGACAACGGCACCGGCGTGCTTCAGCGGCGGGGCAACTAGCTCCCCGCTCCGGCTATCCCATATCTTCGCAAAGCGATCGTTGCCGGCTGTCGCCAACAGACTTCCGTCAGGGCTAAAGGCCACCGCGTGAATGAAATCCCTATGAGACAGCGGGCCACAGAGGACTTCGCCAGTCTGTCCGTCACGCACAAAAGTCTCATGTGCATAGCCCGCGGTAGCCAGTTGCCCTGTTCCTTCGTGAACCGCGATGTCCAAAATACGCCCCCGGACGGAGCTCCGCCAAGCAGGCTGCCAACGAGTCGAATTGCCGTCGATATCACGACGTCCCATCCGCCCGCGAGATGGACGGGGGCGATCGGGGCAGGTGGCCAGAGCGACCAATTCGCCCTGTTGCCCGCCAACGTACAAAGACTGTCCGCTGCTGGTCGCGCGGATGGTCGTCGTTCCCTCAATTCCCCCCGGATCATGCCAATGGTGATTGGGCGCCGTCTTCCACAGTTGCACTAGTCCGTCGCGAGCCCCCGTTGCCGCCCAAACTCCACCGGTGGATACCGCAGACGTATCAATCAACCCACGAGATCGAATCGGCGAGCCAAGGGGCGACCAGGTCGCGACGTCCAACAACCAACATTCTTGCGAACATTCAACCCACAGCAGCCCAGGGTTGTGCCTCGGTACGAACAACCGCGCTGGCTGGGAACGCAGTAGAAACGTCTCGGCAATTTGCGCATTGGCTCGCTCCCATTTCGCCAGGCGACCGTCAGCCACACTCGAAACCAGAGTCTTGCACCCCTCCAACCACTGGCAACCCAGCACGCTTTCGGAATGGTTCATTGTCTGCAGACGCTTGCCGAGCCGAGCGCCGGTCGTTTCATGCAAAACAACGCGACCATCCCAACCGGCAATCAGCAGCGTATCTGTCGCCGACGGTTCGCCGGAGTCCAAGAATTCGAGCGCGGAGATCTGATCGGCCAGCTGCGTTAGATTCCTCTGGCAGCCGGTCGCCGGCGTCCAGCAATCGAGTTGCCGCGCGTTGGAATACCATAACTCCGTTCGGTCCGGATGCCATGCAACTTGCGGTGCAGAGCAGACTTCAGTCAATGGGTAACGCAGATTGTCTACCAGATTCCAGACTTCGATTTGGCTACAACCGGGCGCCTGCTGGAGGACCACCGACAACCACTGACCGCGCCCGTCAAACGTCAGACCCGATACGGGATGGGAGTGTTTGAGGACCCGCTCGATCTCGCCACTGTCTGGGTTCCCTATATGGACCTCGCCGTTGGCCAACCCGATGGCGATTTGCCGCTGGTCTGCAGTCGCGGCCAAGCATTCGATCGCGGCGGGAAACTGGAGCCGCCGGCGAGGGGGCCAGTCGAGCCCAAAATCTGTCCGGCATGTACCAGTTTCTCCAGCGCATGGCGGCGGTTGCAAGACGAGGTCGCCATCTTCTCCGCCTGAAATCAACAGGGGTGCGTCTCCGAGCAACAGCATCGCGGATACCGGGCCTTGATGCCGATAGGACATGACGAGCTGATGACTTTGTTCCGCTTGGCTGGACAGGCTTCGCCTTATGGCAAGCTCCAGATCGGAACAGCGCTCGGGACAGGCCGCTAGTGCCTGGGCTGTCCACAGCAATCCATAGTCGATGTCGCCACTTTGCGCCAGTCGCTTTCGGCGGTGTGCCCGAGATCGTCGTGCCGGACAATTTTCGCAGCGCCGTCAGCAAGGCGCATCGCTACGAGCCGGACCTCAATCCGACCTACCAGGACCTGGCAACCCACTATGGCCTGGCGGTCATCCCGGCGCGGGTGCGCAAGCCACGCGATAAGGCCAAGGCCGAAGGCGGCGTGCTGC
>JANQJJ010000547.1 GCA_028281725.1 Pirellulaceae bacterium
ACGGCCAGAATTCTCCCGACCGCGCGGTGTCAAACCTTGATTTTTCCGTCGGCCAGGTGAATCGTGGAGTCGCAAGAGGCGGCAATGGTCTCGTCATGCGTGACCATGGCGATGGTCAAACCTCGCTCCCGATTCAATTCGGCTAACAAACTCAATATTTGACGACCCGTGTCTCGGTCGAGATTTCCCGTTGGTTCATCCGCCAGCAACAATTCGGGCTCGGCGACCAAGGCTCGCGCGATCGCCGCGCGTTGCATTTCTCCGCCAGAGAGCTCACGTGGTTTGTGATGCAAACGATGTTCCAGTCCTACCCGTACGAGCAGCTCGCGCGCCCGCGCTCGAATCGCAGTCCGATGCTTCAGATAACCCCAGAAGCCCTGTTGGATCATCATGGGCATCAGGACATTTTGCAGTGCGCTGACCTCGGGCAGCAGATGATAGAACTGGAAGATCATTCCGAGTTTCGAATTGCGGAACCGATCGCGCTGGCGTCTGGGCAGGTTGTCGATGCGTTGGCCATCAAAGTAGATTTCACCTTGGTCGGGCGCGTCGAGTGTTCCCAGTAGATGCAGCAGCGTGCTCTTGCCGGAGCCGCTTTGTCCCAGAATCGCCGTTACCTTGCCGGAGACTGCCGAGAAGTCGCAACCCTGGAGCACGGGAACTTCGTGCTTATCCTTGCGATACGTCTTGTATAGCTGACGAGCTTCGAGCACGTAGGGACTGGCGATCTTCAGTGGAGCCGTCTCGGAATCGGTCGTGCTCTTGTTCGGCACGGCACCCTCGGTGGTCGACTCTGGGTGTTGACGACGACGCGGATGGGTAGGAGTGTTTGGTTTTTCAAGTGCGCTACTCATAGCGAAGAGCCTCTACTGGGTGCATGCGCGCCGCGCGGATGGAAGGGAGAACACTGGCCATGACGGCAATGAAGACGGCGCCGAGGATTACCCAAAACACCATCGCGGGGTGAACAATTGTGGGGATCGTGTCAAAGTAGTAGACCGTCGGATCAAATACCTCCTGTCCGGTAGCCGTTTCAAGTAGACCGGCGAGTGTATTGATGTTGGCTACAAAGATGAGTCCCGCAACGGCGCCGACCCCCGCTCCAAAAGCACCCAAGAGAATGCCATAGCCGAGGAAAATCGATGCTACGCCGGAGCCACTGGCGCCAAGTGATTTCAGAATGCCAATGTCCTTGGTCTTCTCCACGACAATCATGAAGAAGGTGGCAAGGATGCCAAACCCAGCCACGGCAATAATCAAGAACAGCAGGATGTTCAGGATGGTTGTTTCCATTTGGACGGCGGCTAGCAAGGCACCCTGCAAATCCCGCCAGGTGTTGACTTGGATCATCGAGTAGGGTGGAAACAGGACACGAAGTCGATCACGGGCCGCATTCAGATCGGCTCCGTCATGCAGTTTCAACTGGATGGAAGTGACCGCGTTTTGCATGCCTCGGAATTTCTGGAGCACGTCCAAGGGGACAAAGGCGAACGTCGCGTCGTATTCACTCATTTTGCTTTCGTAAAAGTCGACTACCGTGAAATGCTCGTTGATTGCCCGGGGTGTATTACCGGCCGACGGGAAGGTGACTTGCACGTCATCACCCGGCTGAACGTAGTAGTAATCTGTGACTTCGCCCGCTTCGTCACGGTACCGGGTCGTGCCGATGCTTATGCCAAGCACGATGCCATCGTGCTGGCTCTTGGCGGCGTCGAAGACCTCTGCTTGGTCCTCCGGCCTGGAAGCAACGGCGTCAAATTTGGGACTCTCCGCTAGCGAACTCGGCGCGGTCGATTGGCTCTTCGCCGCTGCGCTGGCGGAGCCGCCCAGGCCGGGCGGTGGCTCGGGAAATGCCAAGCCATGATCCGCTGCCGCGTCGGTGGTCTTGTCGGCAACCGCGTCGGATCCGCCTTCGATATCGGTGTCCGCGCCCACGCTCTCGAGCTGCTCGTTGAGATATTCGTTGACTTGCTGTTGAACTTCATACTCGAGCTGTAGTTCCAGCATCCTTTTTTGGGCTTCGGCAGCCTTACGGCGATGGAGCCAGCCCGATTCCGGAAAGCCCTCGCGGCCGGGAGCGTAGCCGGATTCGCGAAGTGCGAACGATATCTCCTTTTGGTTCTCCGGATGCATTAGGTACTTGCTGAAGTCGCTGACGTCGGCATAGGTGTCCGTGTCGATGCCAATCAGATTGATTTGCCGAGTAATCGTCTCGCCCCGATGGTCGATCGAAACCATCGCAGGCACATGCACGACCGTAGTCATGCCGGCCAGATCCTCCCCGACGGCTTGACGAATACTTCGCTGGATGGCCTGATGATTCGGCAGCCCAACCGCACTGTGGCTTTCGACGATGACGTCCGACAGGATGCCATGCATTCGCTGCTGCATTTCGGTGGTGAAGCCGTCCATCACGCTGTTGACGATGATGAGTGTCGCGACGCCAAGCGTAACGCTCACGACGGAAGCCAACGCAATGTATCGCGTACGAAGATAACGCCAGCACAAGAGCAATCGGTACATTCAGCCATCCTTAGCTGCCAGGACCACAACGCTAGGAAACGATCCCAAGTTTGGGACGCACTCAAAATCGAGTTGACGGTAACAGTCCCGTTAGGAACCTAGTTTTCCGGTAGGGAGTCTAGCTGGATTGTCGTCTCAGGCAAACGGCAATTGTGGGCGACCAGCCGTATCTCGTGAATCACCCGGGCTAGCTGGCCGGATGCTCTCGATCGGAGCTAAACGAACGTCGGGCTGCCTCCGGGAGCGCTCGGCGATAGCTGGCCAGGGAAGACAGGGCGTCGAGCATAGCCAGCATAATGCTAAGCAGCAGTAGCATCAGAATCACGCTCCACAGAATCATCCAGGAGCGGCCGTGCGGAACAATCGAACTGACCATGATGGCCACGCCGATCAGAGCCAGCAACGAATTATTCACGAGTCGAACAACGCGTTGAATGAACGACCAGCGGGCAAGTGCGCTCCGATGCGCGTCGGCTAGATCTCCGTCGCTCTGCCAATCGGGGGGACGCAGCTTCGATAGTCCCACTCCACAAACAATCAGAAACGCACCGCCGACAATGCAGGCGAGAAACTCCATGGATGTGGCCTCGAAAGAGGAGGACGAAAAGTGGTAGCGATGTCTCTATTGCACCACATTGTCTGCCTAAATGCAAATGGATGGTTTCCTGCGCGTTGGGTGCTAGCGACGGTTCGACGTCCTGAGGTGCTGCTGGAGATTAACAATCAGTAAAACTTTGCCGATTTTGTTGCAGGTTATTCACCACGAATGCCGAGTGGACTGATGGGGGTGGAGTGACTGCGCGAATTCTCGTGCTCTGAGAATCGTCATTCATGATCCGGTTGCTCCAAGTGCTGGCAAGCTGCGTAGTCGTCTGGGTTACGCTGTCTGTCCTTTCGGAAATCGCCTGCGGTCAGCAAGCCCATCGCGCGGGCGGACGGGTTGGCGCTCGGCTCCCCGAGGTTCTCCAGCATCGGCATTCGCGGCATGCTAGCGTTTCGCGCCGTTCTGGAGGATCTGCCCAGCGTGCTTCCGGCGAGACGGCTGATTCTTATGAGGAGACGCTCGCGCCGGGCGCCACGCAGTCGACTCCCGAGCTCTTGCCGAAGCAGGCATCTAGGCAGTCTGGTGAAAACGACCTCGGGTGCGATCATTGTGGCATGAGTAATGGCTGTTGTTGCTACGCCCCAGGTTATCTCCTGGACTGGCGGCGCGCCGACCTGTGGGTGGGGGTCTCCAGTTTTACTGGTCCAGGAAACTTCCTGACAACTGGCGCCAGTTCCGATGGGCAGGTCGAGGGGAGTTTCGGTTTTCAAGAAGGCTTCAATTTTGGCGCGAGGTTGCCGAGTCTTCTGCGCGGCCAGATGGGGTCGCAAATTGGCATGCGGTTCACGCATACGCAGATTGACGGAACCGCGGCAGGCACCGATAGCCGCACGCAAGCCTTCATGACCGCAGGTTTGTTTCGTCGGGTTGACTATGGATTTCAAGGAGGACTCGTGGTCGACTACTTGCATGACGATTGGGTCTACCAAGCCGACCTGGTTCAGCTGCGAGGAGAGCTGAGCTTTCTGTTCTCGGCCTGCCACGATTTCGGGTTTCGATTTACCGATAGTCAGCAGACCGACGATGTGAGCGCCGTCCTTAGAGGCAGTGCTACGCCGGTCGCTCGGCGGCTGGCGGCGCTGAACACCTATCGATTCTTTTATCGATATCGTTTTAGCGATCTGGGACGCGGTCTAGCGGAACTCAGCGCGGGATTCACGGAAGATTCTGGCGGCGTCCTGGGCTTGGATCTGAAGACGCCGCTGCAAGGTCAGTTGGGGCTAGAGACCAAGGCAACGTACGTGATTCCGTCACGCGGCGCTGCGGTGCCGTACGCCGAAGAAGGCTGGAATCTTGGTGTGGCGATCGTCTGGACTCCCGGTCGCATCTTTGGGACGCAGCGCGACTACTATCGACCTCTGTTGGATGTAGCGGACAATGGGAGTCTGCTATCTAAGCTGGTTCCTTGAGTGGGCCGGCTGCCGGAGCATTTTTCGGTGGCGGGTGCCTGTTTTCTTCCAGCTAGTGCCTTGAAACCATCGGCCGAGCAAGCGATGCGCCTGTGTAACGCGCACTCGCCATTTAGCTTAAGATAAAGTGCCCTGCCATGGGTGGTGAGAATTCCCTATGACAAGCTCTTGATGCATGGATCCATTTTACGTCGCACTGCTGCTCTACTTCGGCGCATTGGTGCTTGCAGTACTTGATCTGCTGTTACCCACCGGCGGCATTCTGCTGGTTTTAGCCGTGTTGGCTGCCCTCGGCTCGGTGCTAATGGGATTCCGCTCGAGTACGGCGATGGGGATGAGCATGTTGACGCTGGTTTCAGCTTCCGTTCCCGCGCTCATGTATGCGTTTATCCGCGTCTGGCCAATGACACCCATTGGGCGTCGGGTTATCCTCGGGCTTCCCAAAGAACAAAAGAATGAGGCAGACAATGATCGAGACCTTCCGCTCGGGGCGCACGTGGGGCAAGTCCTGGTGGCAGAGTATCCCATCATGCCAACAGGCCAATTGCGCATTGGCCATCGCCGATACAATGCCGTAGTCGAAGGAGGCATTGTGGAGGCGGGGCAGCGGATCAAGATCGTTGCCGTTCGAGAACGCAATTTAGTCGTACGTCTGAGCAACGAGCCACTGACTAAGCCGCTTGGTATGCCGACCAGCACGGCCGCGGACACCTCGGCGCCGCCCCAAGATGAGAACTTGCTCGATTTGCCAGCGGATGAGCTGGGGTTGGATTCGATCGAAGAATAGCTGGGACCGACCCTGGCAGATTCCGCTCGAAAGGCCGTTCCCCGATGGATATCCTGATAGATAGACGACTGAAGACCTTCCGGAGATTCCTGCGATTCCTGGGAACAACGGGGCAGGAGGACGGCGTCATAGGGGCGGGAGTGCGACCATGAGGAGACCAAGCGAAGGGCAACGCCGGGCCATCCACGTTCAGCAAAAGTATCGCATTGGGAAGAATCGATACCGAGTTCTTGGGCGCGATGAGAACGCACTCGTACGATTGCAGCATCTACGCCAGTGCGTCCCGAGGCGGCCGAATCCGTACTGGTTGCTCGCTCATCGTCGCGTCATCCGGGAGATCGTCTTGGCGAAGCCCAGAGCGATACTTACGCATGTGGTTCTCGACGCCCCCGATGACCAGACGCGAATGCTCGCACTTTGGTTGCGAGGACTCTGTGGTGGCGCTCTGGGTGCGAACGAGCTGCTTCAGCTGGCTAAGGTCAGCAGCGCCAGGGTACAGAGGCTTACGGCCCGAGCGCTCTATCGCATGGGCGCTTGGGCTCAGCTCCGAGAGCTGGAGGGCATCGCCTGCCGT
>JANQJJ010000567.1 GCA_028281725.1 Pirellulaceae bacterium
CTGTATTATCACGCCACCTGGACTTCTTCACGTCAACGCTGCGAAGTTTCTGTTCGTAGCCTCGCAGCGTTGACGTGAAGAAGTCCAGGTGGCGTGATAATACAGACCCGGCGCTTACGCACATCTTCGCAAGCTTCCTCCCCCAGCCGGTCGCCCGACTGCAGTTGTCCTCGTCCAGTACTTGTCTTTCGAAGTAGGCCATTTGATACTGGTCTCAAAAAGTCTCCAGTCTCGTACAGGGGACTTTTACCCCACAACAATCTCACCCATGACGGGCGTACACAAAAAAAATGCACCCGAGTCGCGAAGTCGGGCGTTTTCAAATGGACAAGCTCTCGTCGCGACCGGGTGATTTTGGACGATCCGCTGCAGTGATGATCAACCCATACGAGCCGACAATTGATTTGCATCCTGGCGGTTGGACTCGAAGCGAGAGAAAACTCCGATTTACCGGCTGGCTATACGCCTATCCTTCGCTAGCACTCATTCTGTTTGGGATCTTTGCGACCTCTCCTGACCATTTTGCAATTCCCATCTTGGTAACGGGCTTCTCGTTCGCCGTACCACTGGTAGTCCTCCCATCATCCAACTTTCTGTGCTGGGTGATGGGGGCGTTCCTTGGAGCAATCGTAGCGCTTGTTCCGAATGAAGCTGCTCCTTTCTTGGGATTGACATATGCGGACAGGCTCGCGGCCATTCTGGGAGTAATCTCTGCCACGGCAATATCAACGGAACTGACGTACGTCCCACGCTTTTTGCTCGGCCTCGTATCGGCATTGGTTACAATACTCATAATAGCAACGCCTGCATTGGCCTTACCATGGTGTCTACTCGGCATCTTGTTAAATCACCGCGCAATTCGAACCATGGCGGATAACCAAAAAATCCACCGAAGTTCCGTTGGTGGATCGATTTCATACGAAGATTCCACCGACGGAACTTCGGTGGATTTCTAACAGTATGCCGCAATACAGGCAAAATCTCACCCCGACGAGGGAGTGTCTCGGCTAACGTCAAACTCAAAGGTGGTGCGGAGAGGCGTCGTGACTGAATGATCGCCTGGGATCGGCGTTTACGAGTCACCAGTGACCCAAAGACATCTCCACTGACCCGAATCTATAGCGAATCTATTCTGCGGAAGGCCCGTCCAGCACGCTCGGCAAATGATTGTTCACGACTTCGAACTCGTTTCCGCACAGACCGACTTGGACTATTTCCAGTTCAAGCTCATCGCAAACGAGCGCGGCGTTGTGTTTCTGCCAGGAACGACCGAGCATCGCGATGCAGGTCGCCCAAACATCAGATATGCCGACAACTACGCCGGCAATGCATTGGCAGCCATGGTTACGCCCGGCCTGATAGAATTCCGATTCCACAGGGCATTCTCGGACGAACGCGCCAAGTCGATAGCCTTGCAGATCATTGAACATCCAGAACTTCGGTTTGCGTCTGACTTCAAGGTCACGTATCAAGACCGCGTGCTAATCGACACCTAGCGTCGCCACCGGGGCGGCACATCAACACCACGCACCGGAGTTGCCAATCCGGGCCGAATTTGAAATCGACATCACTGGCGGCAACCCGGTGATGGTGGACTTTACGCGAGTGTAATGGTGGATGAACTACTTCGCACATTACTCAACTCGCTTAAGCGAGATTGGCGAGTTACACGAAGAGATTTACGACACTGTTTGCCGCGAGAAGATGGGCGACCCTATCTTCTTTCTGTTGATCAAACCGGATCCAAATTATGGGATGCCTGAGGACTTTGGCCTCACCGATCCCGGCGCGAACAAACTGGTCAAGGCAGTGCTGCTGGAATATGTGACAAAAGCGAAGGCTACCGCAGCGCTGGAGGGCATCGAGACCTTCCACGAACGTTTAGCCGCATTCCAAAATGAAGATCTGTGCAGCGACCGGTGTGGGAACGATCACGATGACTTCTTTGGGTGGATGAATCCTGATGGCTTTAATTCATCCGGCAACGAAACATCGACTTCGTAACGCTCTGATTACACCATTGAGAGACTCACACATATCGTTTAACGAGGCGTTCCACGCGAGCGGTTGGCTGGGCAGTTCAAGGTCGTGTGTGTTTACTCAGAACTCCCGGCATAGTGTGTAACGGGATATCGACTTGATTTGGTGTGACAGATTACAATGCTAACTGGTATCAGAAATCGCCGGCCGGAAAAAGCACCCCGGCGCATTGCAATGAGTTAGGACTCTTTCGATTAGCCATGAGCCAGACGTTGCCCACTACCGTTGTGAATGTTGGCTACCGCTCTACCAACTACTGGGTCGTGAGCGCGGGCCGCAATCGGCTGCTCGTCGACATCGGATGGCCGGGCACTTTCGGAACGATGAAGGCCAATCTCAAACGCATCGGCGTACCGCTCGCTGAACTGAGGTACGCTCTCGCCACTCACTATCACATTGATCACGCTGGCCTGGCCGAAGAATTCAAGCGCGAAGGAGTTCCGTTGCTCGTGCTGAACTGCCAGGTCCCAGCGATCCCCCTCATGAAGACGTGGACCAAGCCTGGGGACAACTATGTTGAAATCACGCCCCATGGAAACGTAACGATTTCGTTTGAGGAGAGCCGTCAACTCCTGGGCGAAATCGGAATCTCTGGCGAGATCGTGCCCACGCCTGGCCATTCGGATCACTGCGTATCTCTCCTCTTGGACGACGGTTCCGTGTTCACTGGCGACCTGCCGCCCGAAAACGCTGCATTCGACAACCCTGTCGCGTTGGCGACCTGGGCGTTTTTGCAAGGGCGTGGGGTGAAACGCGTGTATCCGGCCCATGGCCCCATTCGGCGCATAGGCGAGACCGTCGCTTTGGAACATCGTGCATGAACATTGAGAAGCAAGCGTGCTGCTTAACCAGGCGGTGAACAGGAGCCGCCGATCACGCGGACGTTGTAGTCATGAGTTCTTGGCGGCGGTCCCGTTACCATATCACCTAGTGCCGATAGTCAAACGTCCAAAGCGGATGACTCGCGGCGCGTTACCCGACAGAAGTGACTTTCAACGATTGACAAACCCGTACGCACCACCCGCCACGCAAAGTGCTTCTAAACCCGAGGCGATTACGAATCGCTTGCTGTTCATTTGGATTTGGCTGCCAACCACTATCCTTGGTGCAATGCTTGCCGCTCCGGCTGATCTATTCTCAATTCTGCCTGCCATGGCTTTCGCATTGCCATGCTATCTATGCGGCGTTTTCTGGGCATCCCGACTCAATTCGACTCATCGCTGGCTTCTGATTGCGACGTGTGCGCTGATTGCAATAGCACTCGCGATTCCAGTATGGCTTAGGACCATTCCATCCTTGGCTGTGATCGCGTTCGTGTTCATGGTTGTGAATATTGTCCTCGGTGTAAAATCGTGCTGGGCGATACCCTGGAGCCGACGCCGCGTCTTCGGCACGCTTTCAATTGCGTATATACTGGGCTTGTTGCTTGGACCGATCGGTGTCGTCATACTCTGCGTACCGTCTGTGCTGATCGCAGACCGGACAGCCAAACCAGAAGTCGGGTAACCACCCCGTGCACCGGGGCCGGGCTTACGCGGTTTCACAGATGAACACTCAACTATCCTGGCCCGCTGATGGGTACCGTTGCCCAATTGGACGTGATTGATGCCTGCCTATTTGCTTGCGAACTTGATTGTGATCTCTGCTGTCACAGGTTCGCTCTGCGCTGAGGAGTGGCCACACAAAAAACTAAACGGCGCTTGGCTTGTAACCTACGCTTCATCTGACGGCGAAGAAGTAGAGCAGGCGAAGGGCAATATGCTTGTCTTTCACAACAATCAGATGATTTTCGCCTTCGATCGCAACTATGGTCCTCCCAACCCAGAACTCGGTGCGATTGGCTTCAAGTTTCACGGCATGACAACGACCCATTCGAAATCTTATGGGCTGACTCGTGTTCCGCGTGGTGGCCTCAAGTTTATGCTTGAGCACAACGAACGCGATGGCAACGACTCAATTGCGGTTCGTATAGAAGACTACCCTCAGAATCGCGTTGTAGAGATTGTGCAATATAAAGCTCAGCGGATGGATATTGAGGAGGCCGTTCGTCGAATACGCTGGTTGCTAGGCAGCCCAAAATACGAAGACGGGGCCGATGCCCGCACTGACGCCGTGGATGCCCTAGAAGACTGGCTCCACGCAAATGAAATTGGGGAACCAAGCGATGAGCCACAGTCACCGAGCCGGTCCGATTTTTCCAAATAGTCACACGCGGCGACGAGGTTATCGCCGCCGTTCGTCAGCAAAAATGATGCTGGAGATCTCAAATGAACCATCTTGCAATAGTTTTGCTCGCCTTCCAATTGACAGCGCAGGATGTGCCCGCCGAACGGCAGCTCTCTCCCGTCGATGTTGTGAACGAGAGGAACCGGGCACTAAACGCCCATGAATTGGAAGCGTTCATGGCGACCTACGCTGACGATGTATCTGTGTACGTTTACCCGGCAAAGAAACTCGGTGACGGGAAGAAGCATATCCGCAAGATTTTCGCCCTGTTAATCGAGACAAAGAGTGTGAAGACGGTGGTGAAGAAGACCATGGCTAACGATGGGTTTGTTGTCGTCGAATCGGTGAATACCGTCGGCAAGAAAACGGAAGAAGGGATCGCCATATACGAGGTCCGGGGTGATAAGATAAAGAGCGTGCGATTTCTTCGCGACAAAATACGGGCAAAGCGGACAGACGCAGACGCTGGAAGCTGACGAACAGAGCGATCAACACGAAGTCGCCGAGCCCAGGCCAGTCTTGCATCATTGTCAACCACGGCGACTCGGTTGTCGCCGCTCGTTCCGCCAAAGATTAGCCAGGCCAGCACGATCAATGACGATACGCAACGAATTCGTTGAGCGAACTAGTAATCGGTCAAGCGGTGTTCTGCTAGCTTCGATCGCATTGCCGATACTCGATATCGCTGGTGTACTGCTCATTCGACTGATTACATCGCCTGAGAATCGCACAGCGGTGTTAGGCCTTTTCTCGTTCCTATTTGCGATTGGATGTGCGTTGGCATTGTTTGCGTTGTGCCTCTCCGATCGGCGCCCGATCGGTCATGTCATCTCGTACATCTCGATTGCTGGCGCGCTGACGCTCTTGAACTTCGTCTTTTTCGTATTCGCGCGCCGTTGGGAACGGACGTTCGAATCAATGTGACGTTATCATTATTCGTAGTCGCACTTCGTTACCATATTACCGAGTGCCGAAGTCAACCGTCCCAAGCGGATGATTCGCGGCGCGTTATCCGCCATGCCGCCGATGACCGAAAATATTCAAACTGGCTTGTTTTCAGCGGTCGGCTTCTTTAGCATCGGCTGCCTCACTTGGTTCTTCTCGTCTCGTCGCAAAACCTTTATTCGGACGTTCGTTCCCGTCGAGGAATTTCGTGAGGCGTCTCGATCCATTCCTCGCGACAAGTCGTTCAGACAGGGGATGCGATTCATCGCGCTGCTTCAGATGGCGGTCGGAGTCCTGATCACACTGATTGCGCTTGGGGCATGGATCGTTTGGTGAAAGCGGGCTAACCACCGGCTACAATTGATCGGCGACGCCCGCGGTGGATAATCCAATGACCGGTTGCACGCCTGCTCCCTCAGGCGGCCGGCAATTGGGCCTTTTATGTTATCCAATACCCATGGTATCTCCCCACAATGGGTCGCCCGACTGCAGTTGCCCTCGTCTAGTACTTGTCTTTCGAAGTAGGCCATTTGGTATACTGGTCTCCAGTCTCGTACAGGGGACTTACACCTCATAGCAATCACGCCCATGCAGGGCGTACGCACGAAATCCACCGAAGTTCCGTTGGCCAATCGAGTTGGCACAATCATATCACTCAGGCGACTGAGTGATTCCAGACGTTTATCCGCACAATCAGAATCATCTTCCTCTGACATGAACCTAGAACTTGTCCTCGCGATAGTCTGCGTCCTTCTGATTCTTGCGTTTATCGCATGGGGTTTTATCTACACCGCACTGACGGGAAAACCGTTCATTGTCGTAAACTCTGGAACTGCTAAGGCAGATTCTTCAGATTCCGCTCTGGAAATTGGTGGCGATGCGGTTCCGCTAGAAACGCTTCAGGGCGAGTGGCGTGTGCTTGAAATGGGGAAGCGAGGTCGATTCGCTCCCGTTGAAGAACTGGCTTTGGCTAACATGCGAATGCGAGTATCGGCCAATCGTCTGACTATGCTTGGGTCTAACGAAACCGACCAACTCAAGGTAAATACGTCAGTCTTTCCAACTGAGATAGACCAGATTGGAACTGACGGTGAAACGACGCGTTGTATTGCAAGGTTGATCGATGGTCAGCTAGAACTGTGCCAGGCAGATCCAGGGAAACCGCGTCCGGTCGACTTCTCACGGGGCTGCTCGAATAAGAACACGATCGTCAGATTTGTACGCGTGCAGGATGCCGCACCTACCAGCGAATAAAGGTTGAGCCTTTGGCTTCCTGAGGCACCAGCCGATGTTCAAGGGCAACCGAATGCTGTCCGCGAATCTACTCGGGTGCCATTTCATCGGCTATTTCAGTCCAGCGGGAGATGATGCCGTGTAGGGTTGCCAGTCTCCGAGACGGCTGCGAAGCGAGTTCCGTCTCAAAGAGTTCACGGGTCTTGCTGACCGCCCAGTCGGGATCGATGCTGGCGGCGGCGATCAGCGGTTGGTTCCGTTGGTAAATGACCGCATCATCCCTGGCACCAAAAAGCCATGACCAGTCTTCGAAGCAAGGCCCGACCAGCGTACGCGCCATTTCCTGATCGTAGGATGCCAGCCGCCGGGCAAGCTCGCAGGTGAGATTGAACGGCAGGATTCGGTTTTCATGTTCGCACAGCCAGATACTTTCAAATGCTAGTTGCGCGGCGAGTCGCTCATCCCAGTCCTTGACCAACAGGCAACCCGATGCGGCGACCTGACTGGGATGGTCAGCCGATGGCTCACTAAATGGTAAACGCAACGTACTCAAAGCGCGCCGTGCGAGTTCAATCCGCTGGCCGCGGTCGTCGGTTGCCTGTTCCGCCAGATGAAATAAGAACTTGGCTTTACCAATCGAAGGAGTCAGCCGCTGAGCCAGAATCGTTCCACTTTTCAGGTTGGTGAATCCTACCTTGTCACAATACCACTCGATGCCCCTGGCTTTCAGCTGATCTCCCGCGAACGCGTCCACCGCAGCTTCCCAACCGGCGGCATCTTCACCGGCCAAGAATGCCAACGCTTGCGAGCGAAGCACCTGGACCTCGTCAGCGTAGGCAGTCAGGTCAATTAGCTTCATCGCAACGCGGCGATCTACTAAAGCCAGGGGAGGGGCAAAAAATCGGGCAATCCCCTGCTTGCGATCACCGCGCTCGAGTCGCTTACCATCATCGACAATCTGCTGAATTTCGGCATGCGCGTCCCAAGCCTCCCGCAAGATTTCGATTGCCAGCCCGTTCATGCCCAACTTGAGCATCGCGCATGCCAGATGCGAATAGGCGTACAGCTGTGGGTCACCGGTCAACTGCCTGGCGGAGATCAGCGCCTCGGAAAGCAGCTCTTCCCTTTCCGCTTCGGACTTGGCCTTTTCGGCCAGACTCGAGTACAGATAGACCTTCACCTGATCTCCTGCAATGGGAATCGTCCGGCGGATCTCTTGCTCGGGCATACGCACCAGATCGCTGACGACCGCTTGCAGCACGCTCAAATCAGCACCGGCCAGCTTCATCACTTTCAGCCGGTCGACTACAGCCGCTGGATCCGTCAGCCCCAGACAAGGGTAGTACATCATCATTTTGTAGTAAGTCGCCGTTGGTAACGGTTCTGGAACCAACGCCAGCAACCGTTCGGCGGACCCTACCAGAGCGTCTTTGGTCAACCGCACCGGCACACGCCTGGCCGTCAGTTCCCTACTCAAACGGATTTCCATCATCTTGTCCGGAAACGAATCCATACCGCGAATACTCGGCACGTATCCGTCGGCCGCGGCAGCGACTAGTTGCGGAGTGTCTAAGATCCGGAAGGTCGCGTGATTTTGATCGCCGAGATGTTTCTTGACGAGCCCGCTCTTGGCACCCAGAAATGCAACGCGCGCGCCATCGACCGGTTGACCTGAATCTGCACTCACGATCTTGACTTGCAAAGCAACGACTTCCGGCTTGTCGATTAACGGCAATGCTCCCAAGTCGATTTGTCGTTCCTCCTGGCGAGCCGGGCTGCGCTTTTTCCAGCCGGTATTGAATAACTGAAACCCGGCAGCGGAGATGCTGAGCGATGTGTCCTGATGGAACTCCGTCGTGACGGGAGTTTTGAATCGACCATTGGAGTCGGTCACCACCGATTCGCTTGGAAACAGTGGTTCTGGACTACGATCTTCGCCGCCATACGACTCTTCCTGAGAAACACTTGCTCGCCGGACAGTCACCGCGGCCCCCACGACGGGAGCCCCTCGCTCGTCAACGACTTGCCCGGTAAAGTAGGCAACCGGCAATTCTTCGAGACTCAAGACGGGTCGTGCGTCACTGGCAAGTAGCAGGCTGAGCGGACGTTTGGTGCCCAAGTTTTCGGTCTTGGCCGACAGTGAAATGGCGGTCCCGTCCGACACGCCGTAGAAACGAAACTCGCCCGATCGATCCGAACTCAGTTTGACCGTTTGCGTAAACCGCTCAATTTTGGTCATACATTCAACAGTGATTCCCGATTGGGGATTGCCTGCCGCATCAACCACGCGACCGACGGCCGTCGACATGCGGCGCATCTGAACGGGTTCGAGTTGCAACTGGCCATCGACCGGCAATTGCTGTGGCACCAGGTAGAATCCGCCACTGAACGTATACTTCCCCAAAGAATGGGACGGGTAGTAAGAAATACGATTCGGACCTGCCCAAAAGGAAAACCTTCCATCGGCGCCCGTCATTGTCAATCGTCCATCACGATCAAAGTGGTCGATGAAGATGTCGGGAATCCCTTCTCCGGTCTCGCCATCGATCACTCGTCCTCGAACCAATGTAGCCGGATGCAACTCCAGTTCCATTGGTTCGCCTGTCATCGTCAAACCTCGATAGCCGATGGAGTAGTCGAACGTGTAGGGAAAATCCTCGGGAAGGGAACTGCCAAACGTCACTCGACCAGCAGCCATAGGTCCACTACGAAACGTGCCATCCTCCCCGACTCGCGCGCGACTCCAGCTATAAGCCTGCAAGTCACCCACGCTGGAGGAGAATTGAAGCTCGATTTCATCTAGGGCGGGAGGTCCGTTCAGCCCGCTGCTTTGGGCCACGACCTGGCCGCGCAGGACTGTTGTTTCTAGAGTGGTAGCGACAAGTTCTCCACCCACAGCCGTGACGGGCAGGCATTGCTTACCCAGTTCTGGAGCGTCGACATAGACCTTTTTTAGCTGACCGCGAGTAGCACACGAAAACCGAGCGATGCCACTGGAATCCGCTTGCTGCGCAAGATGCTCCCCATCATCAAATGGTAAAGTAGTCTCACCAATCACGGCCGGTCTTACCCGGACTCCCGCTTTCGGATTTCCCGCGGCGTCCTGAACTCGTACCGAAACGGGAGAAGCTGGCTTGAGACGGATCTGCAGCGGCGCGTCGGATAGGCACCGCGTCAACGCGAAGCGCTCGGTATGCAATGGCAAATCGGGGGCCGAAATCAGTAGCAGAGCGGTCGTGTGACTGCCGCGAGCAACTCTGGGGTCTACTGCTGAAAACCGAAGAGAGAAACGTCCTGCGCCGTCTGTCTTACCAACAATCGAACCGTTCGATTCGGACGAAGCTGTCCCGAAACGCAGATCTTTAACTAGAAACCGAACCTCAGCGCCTTCGACTGGCGCGTTGTCGGGCCCCAACACGCTTCCCGAGAGCCCGATCTCCTTCGGTGCCGAAACGGATTGGGCAATGAGCGAATCGCCGGCCGAAACAATGGTACCGACAAGACAGAGTGCGACCGTTAAGCTGGAGAGTCGATTCATGGATGATAACCTGTTTGAGGAGCTATGCTTCAACTTAGTGGCTGCCGAGAGAACCTTTAGTTGGCGCTCAATCCGACTTGGCTCCAGCGCTACCTATCGTCCGAGTTAGCACACCAGCCAACGGCCCGGAATCGAATCGCAACACGACCAATGCGCTGCCGGCTGCCACTTGCTCACCCGAAAAAGTGATCGGACAGAATGCTCCGCAGCCAAAACCGGTGGTCTCAACCGCGGACATCCTTTTTTCGGCCATTCCCAGTCGCATAAGCGAGGCGGTCAGTGGATTGTCATCTTGGGGTTCCAACGTGCCGACCGTACTGCTTGAGAGATAAAGCCCGCTCTCGGTGTTTAGCGTCGGCTGGACAACCAGTTGCCCATCGACGGGTGACTCGATACCGCCGGCTGCGATCTGTGCGGACAGCTTCAGGTGTCCGAGTAGATCGAACAACACCTCACCGTCCTTCTCGACGACTGCCATCGTCCGATTCGCTCCGCCGCTCTGCTCGAACGATGCCCCCCAGACTCTCTCACCCCTCAGTCGCAATCGAAGCTGCTTGACTGCATAGCGACCAACGGGAACTTCAATGGGCTGGTCGAGCGAGCTCAGCGTCACATGGACGCCGTCGGTCGAAGCGAGCACCGCGCGGCACTCTTCCACCACTGCCTTTTCATCAGCCAGAGAAATCTGGGCAGTGATTCGCCCCGTGCCCTCCAACCTCTTTAACCTGAGCAAATCGTCACGGAATGCCAGGGCATACCGTGTGCCGTCGATCGTCGGCGATGCTTGGCAGGAAAACCGCTCACGGAGCGGGCTAAACCGACCGTCGCCGTTCCAGTCGATATGGAGTCGATCCTCGCGATCGGTCCACACGCCATTGCAGTTGCGATCCTCAACGTTGACGGCTACCAACTCATCACCCAGAGAAACGACCCCCTGAAGTTGTCCGGCTTGCGCGACTTCCAAACGTTGGTCGCGATAACGGACCAGCAGAACCGAGTCATCGGAGACAGGACCGCCGGTTGCCGCTTCCTCGGTTGGTTGCAACTGGATGCGCGCTCGCCAAGTCTGCGAATCGATTCGCTGGGCAACCTCGTCGTGACTGAGATGCTCGTCGCGATTGGAATCGATGTAGAGGCTTTTAGGCGCATCCTGGCTGCCTCCAGTCACCGCCAACAGAACCGGATTGTCCGTCGTACCGAACCAAAAATGACCTCGGCTTTGGATTGAGCCGGCGGGCATATCGTGTCGTGCGTCATCCACGGAACCGCCCGGCCAATTCGGTAGCGTTTCGCAGAAGCTGGGACGCAGGTCGCTGCTAACTTGATAGGTAAAGGCGTCTGGATCTCGCAGGGTTGCGCCAATCGTCGGGTAACAGGCGGCCAACACGGCTAACAGTAAGAGGCCAACCCAACCTGACCTGGTAGCGTGTGCAAGCCGCCCGGACACCAACAGCTGGCTCATCCGCTCTCGGAAACAGGCTCCCGATCGCGATGGCACGATCGCCAGCGTCGGCTGCGTCGCCGGACGTCGTACCTGCAGTGCCAAGGCTACTTTCCAAAGAGACTCCGCGTAGGTTGCTGGAGCGATAGAAGCTTGCGACACCACCACCGCGTCGCAGCACAGTTCTTGTGCGTGTCGAAGCTCACGCACTGACCACCATGCGACAGGGTTCCACCACATGCAGGCTTGAAACACGGACGTCGCGAATGCCACCAGATGATCATATCGTTGATAGTGGGCGAGTTCATGCGCCACAATGGCCTGCAGTTGGTTGCGTGGAATCTGTTCCATGGCCCAGCTGGGTACCACGATCATCGGCTGGAACCAGCCAATCAAAGCCGGCGAAGTGTTGGCATCGACCAGACCTGCCCTGGGTATTCCTCGACAACCAAGCTGACGTGCGACTCGCTCGACCAGAGTGGATAGCGAGTCATCCCGCCGCACGCTTTGGACCAGGACCTCCATGCGACGATGCTGCCGCCAAAAGATCGCGAGCAGTCCGCAGCTAACGAGCGGCCAGAGTACCACGCCGTAGCCCGCTCCTTCACTCCGGGAAACGCCTGAACCCATCAGGGAAGAAAAAGAAGTCACCTCGCCGGCCGGCGCCATGGCGGCAAGGGGTGTCTCTGCTGAGGGGGCATCTGCCGAGGGTTCAAGTGACTTGGAGAGAACCGCTGCTTCCGATTCCGCATGGGCAGTTGGCCGAACATAAACTGCGACTTCTTCCAGGGCTGTGATCTGAGCCGTGCGGCTGGCGACGGTCTGCTCGTCAAGGCTTCGAAACAGATTGGCCGTCTTCGTTTCGGTTTGAATCGGCAACGCGACAAAGGAAGGCGTGATGAGTTTGAGCAGCACCAGTAGCCAGCAGAGATGCAGCACGGCGGGGCGCCGCCTCATCCAGCCGGTAAAGGAAAGTCCCTTGACTACGAGAGCCAGAACCGCGGCGACCGAAGTGTTCCAAACGATGAAATCCCACATGCTACCCACCTCGATTCAGCGACTAACGGAGCTTGTCCAAAATCTTCTCGATCGTGACGCGATCCTTGGGACTGAGCCGAATCTTATCGACCATTGAGAGCATCACCGACGCGACATTGCCTTCGAAGACGTTGTCAGCCAATTTGTCAATCTGAGACTGGACAAAATGCTCTCGAACGACTTCGGCCTTGAACGTGTGGACATGATCGGTGCGATCGCACGAAACAAACCCTTTGCGGATGAGCCGCTCTAGCAAACTCTTCACCGTCGTATGGAGTGACTGCGAGTGCTGATCGTACACCGCCTCTACAATACGTCGAACCGGTAAAGGACCATCCCGCCACAACACGAGCATGATTTCCATTTCGGTTTTTGAGATCTCTTCCATTGGCCGCGTTCGCAAAAGTGTTCGATCGATTCCTTTAAGGCACTGTGCCTAAACGATAAGGCAAAACGTCTTAATTGTCAACCTCTTTATCTCGAATCGCACTCGCCCAGACTGATCATCCAGAAAGTCGGTGAGCAGATCATCCGCTTCCACCTGGGAGTGACTGCCGGCCAGGACGGCCCGAAACAGGACCGCCTGACAATCGAGCGGACCAACGAGGATGGCAGCCTGAGTCCACGTCTTACTTGAGGAATCGCCACCGAGACGGCCGACCATCGACCATCTATGAGCGGATACTCCGCAGCTTCCCAAACTGCGATGTCGCTGAGTCCCATCTTCCGGCGCAGTCCCTTCGACGCACCACAGGCGGGCCGTTGCACCGGTCCACTGGAGCTACTCTTGGAAACGATCTGTCCAAAACTCAGTTCCTGCCGTTCGCGGAATGTTCTGCGGCTTGCACGGATCGGCTGGCAGTCGCTCTGCCATCTTCCGGCGGAGTGCCCGCCCCAAGGCACGCCGGTAGGTTGAATCAAGGTGCGCAATGCGGCTTGAAAAACCATACAGCTTGCCGCGCCCCATGCGGTTGCCATGTCGCTGCAAGATTGGGACTTTCACATCGCAGTAGAGCAAGCGAGCAATCAACCTGCCGCTTTGGACTATCCAGTCGCCGATCGCGAGGAACAACTCGTAGCCTGGCGTTCCACCTCGGCACGTAGATCGTCCGGCAAGAGCAAGCCGGCTATCGGTGCAGCATTCAGCACTTAGGGGACT
>JANQJJ010000194.1 GCA_028281725.1 Pirellulaceae bacterium
GCAGTTCTTTGTCGAGCGTCGCGAAAGCTTTACGAACCACCTGCGGCGGAAAGGACTATCCTGTGACGAACTTCGGCAGGAAGGAGGTACCGAAAGGCCAAGCCAGTGGGAACGCCAGCAACAGCGATTGGTGAATTGGATTCGCCAGTTGCCCAAGCCGACCGGAATCATGGCATGCACCGATCAGCTCGGTTGTTGGTTGCTCGACGCGTGCAATCGAGCCGGAATTGGTGTCCCGGAAGAACTGGCGGTGGTGGGCGTGGAGAACGACGAAACGCTGACAACCATGAGTACTCCACCGCTGAGCAGTGTCCGGCTGGCCGGTGAGCAGATTGGGTATGAGGCCGCTGGTGTGCTCGACCGGATGATGCGTCGTGGAAACCAGGAGCAGCCCGACCGGCTCGTTCCGCCCGTGTGCGTCGAAACACGACAGTCCTCTGAGGCGATCGCTATCGATGACCCACTACTGGCGTGGGCGATCCGATTGATTCGCGAGCAAGCCTGCCAGGGGTTAACCGTCGCGTCGGTGCTCGCCAAGGTGCCGATTTCACGCAGCAAGCTCGAACGCAGTTGCCGAGCCGTACTGGGGCGTTCCCCCAACGAGGAGATCAATCGCGTGCGTACGGATAAAGTGTGTGAGCTGCTACGCGATACGGATCTGTCACTCGAACAGATTGCAATACGTACCGGGTTCAAGGCGCCTCAGTACCTGATCCAGCTGTTCAAACAACTCCACGGCGTAACCCCCGGCGCGTATCGTCGAGCCAGCAAGAGTAAGGCGTAAGGTTCAGAGAAAGGAGTGAGGGTGTCCTGGGGATGAGGAATGAGTTGGGTGAATGGTTGGCATGCTACGCCCAGCCCCAATTTGGACAGCGCGACTTTCAGGACGTGCAGGCACGGCGGAGCGCGCCTGCTACTAAAATGCTCATTCGCAAGGAACGTGGCGCGGTCCGAACGGATCGAAGGTAGATCGACCAGGCAGGTTGATGGTTACTTAACCCCAGTTAGAGAGTCAGGACTGAAGAATTGACGATACGGGTTGTCGCGTATACGGGGCTGGCTCTGGTGGCATTCGCCGCCAATTCGTTGCTCTGCCGCTGGGCCATTGGAGAGGGGGCCATGGATGCCATGGGATTCGCACTCTGTCGCGCTACCAGTGGTTTCGTGGCCTTAGCACTGCTGACTCGCGGTCGTTGGAACCAGCATTTGCGGGAGGACTCCGGTCGATGGTGGCGGCTGCTTGCCTGGCTGACCTACTTGATCGCTTTTAGTTTCAGCTATCTCCGTTTGCAGACCGGTGTGGGAGCGCTCGTGTTGTTTGGCGTGACCCAACTGACCATGATTGGGGCCGGGCTCCGACAAGGGGAACGACCGCGGAGGCGGGAGTGGGTTGGGCTGATACTGGCGCTGGTCGGCCTGGGGCTGCTGACGTTGCCCGGTGCCGATGCGCCGGACGTGTTGGGGCTGGTGCTGATGACGTTTGCCGGGGTGGGCTGGGGAGCCTACTCACTTTTAGGCCGCAGCTCGACGCAACCGATGGCATCCAACTGCGCCGCGTTTTTAGGTAGCGTGCCGATCTTGCTGATGTTGGTTTGGTTCATTCCGGCGGAATCCTCGTGGAGTGGCCGAGGAATTGGATTGGCCATCGCCTCAGGCGCGTTGACGACCGCGCTCGGTTACTCGCTCTGGTACGCAGCGCTTCCGGCGCTTTCCCGCACGCGAGCCGCCGTAGTCCAGCTGTCGGTCCCGATCTTGGCGGCCATGATGGGAATTGCGGTTCTGGGAGAGACCGCCAGTTGGCAGCTGGTCGCCTCCGGGGCCACCGTGCTGGGCGGAATCGCCCTAGCCATCGCAGCACGCCATCAGCGTTAGACTTTACTTTGCTGGCCGGGAGCTATAACCGAAAGTTGTGTTGTTTGATTAGATGAAAAGGCGGCGTATCCTGCTAGTTGAACGCGTTTTTGTTTTCACTAGCAGCCCAACGCGGGCATGAGGAATACGCCATGCGTCAGGTTACGCCAGAAGAGTTGACCAGTCCAGCAGCGGTTCAGGTTCCTGAGATTTTGGCTCTTCGTTCAGAGTTTGATTTGAAGAGTCCCTTGGACGAAATCGTTCGGCGGGGTGCGCAGCAGATGCTTCAATCGGCTATCGAAGCCGAGGTTTCTTCTTTCCTATTG
>JANQJJ010000016.1 GCA_028281725.1 Pirellulaceae bacterium
CAGCTCACGCCGGGCCGCACGCCCCGTGGGAGAGGGGCAGCCACCTTTTTCTGGCAGGCTGCTAGTGGTCTGTCAAAGCTTAATCTTTGGTTCGGGTAATGGGGTCAGGAGTCAATTGTGCACAGCACCCGAAGGGCCGCTGGCGGCAATTGACTCCTGACCCCTTTACCCAAATCTTTAGCGTTGACAAAGCACTAGCCCAACGAGAGATACTCTAGGAGCCGCTGACCCAACTGTAAATACTCGACCAGATCAACTGAATCCCTGTGGCAATCATCACCGCAACCAGAAATCCAAAGATCAGTTTGTTACCCTTCTTGATCGTCAGTTTGGCCCCAACAAAACCTCCCAGCATGTTTCCAAAGGCTGTGATCAGTCCCGGGACCCAGTCGACCAAGCCATAAGCGACGAAGACGACTGTGGCGGCGAGCGTTACGACAAAACCAATCAAGTTCTTGATCGCGTTCGACGCTACCAGATCGCCCGTGTTGAGCAGGCTCATCCCCAGCAGCAGCAGCATTCCCATGCCGGCTTGAATAAAGCCGACGTAGACTCCAATACTGAAGAAGACCACAAAGATGGTTCGAGAGGACTCTTCGGCGGGGCGCTTGGTATCGGTCAGCCGTCTGGGGTCCAGTAGCAATAGTCCGGCCATCAGCAAAAAGATGATACCGAACAGAGGTTTGAAGGCTTCGGCTGGTAAATAGACCGCCAACAAGGCACCCGCAGGCACGCCCAGCAACGTAGGCGTCGCCAGGCGAACGGCCAACCGCCTGTCCAAATGCCCATGCCTGTCAAAGGTAGCGCTGGCGGCGGCACTGGAGAACAGAATCGCCACCCGATTGGTGCCGTTTGCCATCTTCGGATCCATGCCGCATACGAACATCAGCGCGGGCAAGGTCAAAAACGAACCACCGCCGGCTATCGTATTCACGACGCCAGCGATAAAGCCCGCTAGAACAAGCAACAGATACCAGCCCCATTCAGCCATTACAGGACGCCCATTTCAAATGGGGACTGTTTAGCCTCAATCTCACCAGCTAGCCCGCGACGTGCGAAGACACAGTCGAAGAGTGTTGGGGTCGAGCGTAGCATGGCGAAACATTTCTTACCGGTGGCTTCAGAATTCAGCTTGGCAAGTTTAGCTCTCTGGCTCCTTGTACTAAGCCCACGTTGACAACTTGCCTGCGCAAACGGCCAAGTATACCAACTGCCGGCGCGTATGACTGGGTGGCCAAACCGCCCAGTAGACTGTCAGAGCGAACAACCGGGGCTCAGCTGTTTACGCGAGCGGCGAAATCGGGGGATTGGGGAGCATCGCCTGAATGCGGGCCGCGGGCCTACGGGGCCTAGGATTCGTCGGGCCCACGTCCAGCGTTCTGTACTTTTGCGACTTCGCCGCCGCTACGTCTTGGACAGATCTCCCGGAATGGGACGTAACGTTTTCGTCCTGGTTGGACGTGCAACTGCCTGTGAAACGGAGCTACAATCCTGAAGTAACGCACGGGCGTTACAGTAGGATGAGGCAAAACGACCAACTTAACCCAGCGTGACCAACATGCGGCAATGCCCGGATCACGAACAACTCGCTGCCTTTGCCCTGGGAAGGCTTCCGGATACGGCATTCGAAACGACGGCAGCTCACGTGGAACGCTGCGACGCTTGCGAACTTCGATTGAGGGAACTGGATTTCGAGCCGGATGATCTGGCCGGGCGCCTGAAAGGGATCGCCATGAATGTGAGCGAAGAGTCCACCCAAGGGGCGGACTTTGTCGCCCGCTGCACCGAGTCGGTTGTGTTGTCACTTGAGCGTGAGAAAGGGGCTGGCATTTCCTTCGACGCCGGACGGTACTACTCGCGGTTGCTTGAGGAGGGCTCGTGCCGCGTCGGGCGATTTGAGCTGCTGGAGGAGATCGGGGTGGGCTCATTCGGCCACGTTTTCCGCGCTCGCGACACCGAGCTAGATCGGATCGTTGCGTTGAAGATTCAGCGTGCGGGTGGATTTGCCGTGGAAGAAGACGCGCGACGTTTTTTACGAGAGGCCCGCAGTGCTGCCCCGCTAGTTCATCCGTCGATCGTGTCGCTCTACGATACGGGGCGAACGGCCGATGGAGTCTGTTTTCTGGTAACGGAATTGGTTGACGGGGAAACTCTCGACGAACGTCTGCAGCGCGGGCGGCTCGATCATCGCGAGTCAGCTACGTTGGTGGCTCAGATCGCCGATGCATTGCACTACGCCCATCAACACGGCGTGGTACATCGAGACGTCAAACCATCGAATATTTTAATTGACTCCGGCGGCAAGCCGCATGTCACGGACTTCGGGCTGGCGAAGCTCGATGCGGCCGACGCGACCATGACTTCTGATGGCCGCATCATGGGGACTCCGGCGTATATGTCTCCAGAGCACGCGCGAGGCGCTTCGCACCAGGCTGACGCACGTACGGACGTCTACAGCTTAGGCGTGATTCTTTATGAGATGGTTACCGGCGAGCGACCGTTTCAGGGGGCCAAGCGACTGCTGCTGCTGCAAGTACTCGAGGACGAACCGCGAACTCCACGGCAGCTGGACGAATCCATTCCGCGCGACCTGGAAACGATTTGCCTGAAGGCGATGTGCAAGTCGCCGCAAAGACGCTATCAGACCGCCAAAGAGCTGGGCGATGACTTGCGACGCTTTCTTGTCGGCGACGTCATCCGGGCCCGGCCAATCGGCTACGTTGAACGGCTCGCTCGCTGGTGCCGGAGATACCCGTTTGCAGCCGCGTTGTTTGTCGGCGTGACGCTGGGGGCGCTCGTAGGATTCTATTATCTTCAGAACTTGCACACCTGGTTCGTCCACGAGATGGCGCTGGAACATGCGCGTCAAGTTTCCGATATGCTCGAAGAGTTCAACCAGACGTACAGCGATGTGCGAGGGCAGTTTTTCGGACATGCTGAAGACACCGGTCGCGTCCCTCCGCCTCTTCCGGCAACGCTACAAATCGAAATCGCCGAGCGAATTAGTCGACACGAAGCGGGAATGCAGGTCCGCATATTTAGTCCATTCTCGTTTCGAAGGGAGCTCCGGCCGCACGACCAGTTTGAACGTCAGGCTCTCGAGGCATTGGCCACGACGCTGCGCGATGGGCCGTCTCATGGAGAACGGCCACTAGAGTACTATGAGTTTGTTTCCACCGGAAACCGGCCCTACCTGAAGTACGCTCGCGGACAAGTGATGAAGGCCAGTTGCATTAATTGTCACAATACCAACCCGGAAAGTCCCAAGACCGATTGGCAGGAAGGCGACCTTGCCGGCGTACTGACTCTGTCCCGGCCTTTGGATCGGGACGTCGAACGAACTCGAGTCGGCTTGCGCGGTGCGTCGCTACTGATGCTGTCCGTTGCAACCATCCTGGCTGCGTGCGGTTTCGGATTCGCGTACAAGACGCGATCCGCGACACGAGGATAATCGTTGCATGGTTCACTTTTTGTGGTTACCCTCCCGCGCGGGCGGGACGGTCGGTCATCATGCGGCCGGGCAGGCGGGGCGGGCCCCCTCCGCTCGCACACCAAGCGACTCCTCCCAACAGGGAGAGTTAGTTGGGGCAACGTTTCCCTTGTCGTAACGCAATTGACAAACGGTCGGCGCGAGGACTTTAAAACCGCCGCGTCGGGCCAGTGAAAACGAAGCCAGACATCCCTATTTCACGTGTCCAAGTCGTCAACGTGCCACCTCAAAACTCGCGTTCTGAATCCAATCGCTCAGGTATGTCGGCCAGCGCGACGTCGCTGAGTCTGATCGACCGTATCAAACGGGAGGAATCCGGCGCCTGGCAAGATCTGGTCCATCTCTATTCGCCGCTGATTATCTACTGGTGTCAAAAACAGGGGGTTCCGCGAGAGCAATGCGAAGATCTGCTTCAGGATGTTTTTCGCACGGTGCTCACCAGCGTTGGGCGTTTCCGCAAGGAACGACCCTCCGACACCTTCCGCGGCTGGCTGCGCACCATCACGCGTAGCAGAATCGTGGATCACTACCGTCGCACGGCATCTGAACCGACGGCGCCGGGCGGCACGGAGGCTCAAATGCGTTTGGATCAACTCGCGGCGCCCAGTGACGAGCCGGAGGGCGATTGCGCGACAATGGATGAACTGCGCGACGATGCCTCGGCCGAACGCCGGTTGTTGCTGAGAGCCATAGAAATGATCCGCGGTGGATTCGAAGAGCAGACTTGGCAAGCGTTCTGGCGAGTCGTCGTGGATGGGCGGTCCGCTGCCGAGGTCGCCCAGGAACTGGGCATGCGCCCAGGAACGGTGCGTGTGGCCAAATCACGAGTGCTCAAACGGTTGCGGGAACAACTCGGAGACGCGTCGGACTGATCCCAGGGTGGTCGCGCTCGGATCGCGGAGTTGTCGCGCGGCTTTTCCAGGAATCCGTAGGCGGGCGACTTGGTGCGTCTGAACGATCGTGTGTGCGATAGTGCCTAGGCCAGGCGGTCGGTGGCGATATGGTATTGAGGATCCTCGGAGAGATTGATCTCAACGAGATCTCCCGCTTTGTCGAGCAAGCTACGGCACTCAGAACTCAGATGCGTCAGGTGCAATCGCTTGCCACAGCTCTCATATTTCTCTGCCAGAGTGTTGATCGCTTCGAGCCCCGATTGGTCGTAGACACGGGTGTAGTAGAAATCGATGACGACGTCATCAGGATCACTGGCGACGTCGAACATGTCCTTGAACGACGAAACCGATGCAAAAAATAGAGGGCCGTGAAGCTGGTAGATCTTGCTGCCGAATTCGTTGTACTTGATGTCGGCGCCGACGTGCGTGGCATGCTTCCAAGCAAAGACCAGCGCGGACACGATCACACCCAGAATGACGGCCGACGCCAAATCATGCATGATCACGGTGTAACCGGCGACCAGCACCATGACCAACACATCGCTGAGCGGCATGCGTCGGACCATTTTTATAGAGGCCCACTCAAATGTACCGACAACCACCATGAACATCACACCGACCAGAGCAGCCATGGGAATCTGCTCGATCAGTGGTGCCAGGAATAACACGAACAGTAGCAGGCAGATCGCAGCCGTGATACCGGATAGCCGTCCACGACCACCCGAATTCACGTTGATCAGAGACTGGCCGATCATCGCACAGCCTCCCATGCCACCGAATAGCCCACAAACTAAGTTGGCAGTCCCCTGCCCAATGCATTCGCGATTGCCCTGGCCACGGGTTTCGGTAATCTCGTCGATCAAGGTTAAGGTCATGAGCGATTCGATGAGTCCGACACCGCACAAGACAACGGCAAACGGGAAGATGATCAGTAGAGTTTCCCAGTTCAGTGGCACCATCGCGTACTGCAAGAAAAAGGGTTGAGGTAACCCCCCGCTGATCCCCGCGTCCACGGAAGCCGCATCCGGGAGCGGTCGTTCTCCAGGCGTCGAGCTTGCCGCGCGGTCGCCGGCCGATTTCTGCATGAAAGCCAACGCCGGAGAATCCGATACCTGCTCTAAAGGGCTAACCGCTCTGTGGTGGACTCGAGTCAGCGGCGACGCATGGTGGTGCACCGCAGCGTCGGTCCGGGTATGAGCGATTTCAGCGGCCCTCGTGTTGGTGCGCAGCATGTCGCCAACGGTTGCTAGCAGATGAGCGTTTCCGTCTGTGGTGGCTGTGCGATTGATCGCGACCGACAGGAGCGTCACGGTCAGGATAGCGACCAGGGACGCAGGAACGGCTTGAGTCAATCGCGGCAATTGCCAAATGATGCCCATGGTCAGAGCCACTAAGGCGAGCATCAGCCACAGGGGAGCACCAGAAAGAAACACCAATTCCCCCCCGGCAGAGAGCGTTTTAAAACTGCCAAGTTGGGCCATTCCGATCACGATCGCCAGTCCGTTGACGAAACCAAGCATCACCGGATGCGGGACCATGCGTATCAGCTTTCCCAGCCGCCCGAAACCAACCGCCATCTGAAGCAGGCCACAGAGAATCACAGTGGGGAAAAGGTACTCGATGCCGTGTTCGGCCACGAGCGCTACGACCACGACCGCCATCGCTCCAGTCGCTCCGGAGATCATGCCCGGTCGACCACCCAGCACGGCAGTGAACAAACCAAGGAAGAATGCCGAATAAAGTCCGATCAGCGGTGAGACGCCGGCAACAAAGGCAAACGCAATGGCCTCCGGGACCAGCGCCAGAGCGACGGTCAGCCCGGAAAGCAGGTCGTTTTTAATTGATCCGGATTGATGACGAAAAAAATTCAGCATATCGGTTTCAAGAATTTCCTAGTGGGGACGTCTTACCCGAGCGGGGGAAGGCAAGTAGGCCGCCCACCACGCAAAACCAGTTCCCTACCAACAGGTCTGAAGACCATCACGGGGGACTTGGTGCAAAAAAGCTCGCACCAAGAGAGGCCTCATAACGGGAGGTCCCTTGCACTGAAGACGTTCAAGTGCAGAAGTGGATGGACTATAGTTCGTACTCAGGGCAGGTCAACGTCGGTTGCGACGCGCGGGACGTCGGCTGATCAGAGAATCGGTCGAGCAAAAGAATGATTCAAGATTCCACAGGGGCTTTGTCCTTCCGTTAACGTAGCTTCGTGGTAAAGAACTCCCCGGTAGCTGGCCCATTGAGGAACTTACACGCGAAGCAGAGCATTTCCAGAGAAGCTGAATTTTTATTCCATTTTGTTCCTGGATTGGTGGACCAGGTCGGCAGGCGACTCCGATTCCTCAGGGCACCTTGATACGGCTGCTAGTGCTTGGAGGCCATTCGCGTCCACCGATCCGCCCAGGGAGCAGCGGTAGGCTGGCAGCGGTGGAGTGAGCCCCGCATCTGGTCGCACTCCGCCGGAAGGGTGGAAACGGCTGAAATTAGGCAAATCGGCAAGTTCCTCAGCGACACGCCAAGTCTCCTGGAAACTCGGATTTGCTCAGGTGAAAGTTAGGTTTTCGGCACATGGGGTCTGCAACTGTCAGTGTCAAAGCCACATCTCGGGGTGGATTACCAGTTGACCCAAGTGGGGCCGGCGGGGTAGGCTCTGACCAAGGGTCGAGTCCTCAAGTTTTAGATTGTCTGAGAAGTAGGCTTAGGGCCAAGCTGTCTGGCTGATACGACATTGAGACTGGTGCGAGGTCGTGATTGAACCGCTTTGAGTGGTTTGGTTGCTACGACCGATGTGCCACCTTGCTTTTCTCCTCCCCGTTGGGGGGGCGGTCGCCGCACGAACTCGGTTTTTGTTTCGAATTATTAGGTAGAGTTTCTGTGTGTCGCGGATAAAACGTGATCGACGGCAGCCTACTTTCGCATCTGTCTAATCACAAAGTTATGTCAGTCGACGAACACGAGCAACTGCGAGCAAACATTTGGGACCATATCTACAAGAGTGGGCCCCAATCGGTGGAGCAGCTGGCCGAGCATTTGCAACTGAGTCCTCAGATGGTCATCGGCTTGGTCGATCATGCATGGTTCTCGGTCCAAGACAACTTAGTAAACATTGCAACCGAAGGTGAGTAAGGGAACTGCAGCGATGGCGGGTTCGCGTCACGGCGGGAAACGGCGGTCGTCTCTCGCAAGGTGCCATCACGCTTCGCCGTGATGATTGCCAGGAAAGATGATTGCCAGAGAACAGGACAGTTGTTTCCCGAAACTATGCTCAGCTGCCGCCTTACCTCGCTGCAAGTGTTGTCCAGGTCGCTTGGGGAATCTCAAGAGCTTGGGGGTACTTTGACGTATTTAGTTTCATGAAAGCGCGACATGAGGCTCTTAGGTGCCGCGCTGTTTCGAAGGTTCGAAGATGACAGTTCAAGAAAAAACACGTTGGAAGAATTGGGCAGATGGATTGCGTCAGGAGATGATGACCAGCTTAACCTCAGAGGTCACCAAGTCCGTGGAGTCGATTACTGCTGAGACGTCCACAAGCAAAGCCGAGAGTACCCTGCGGAGTGTGCGTTTTTGGCGAGCTTGCCAGACCGGCAAGAGTCCGAATGATGTCTTGGCAACAGCGGGGTTTGAGATTGAGTTCGAACCCGATGACGAACGCAATGTGCGAGAAGTCACATTGAAGCTCAACCAAACGTGGATGACGATTTTGCAGCGAGTGCTTGATCGGAAGAAAGCGTAGTGCCGGCAGGTTGTCAAGAATGCAAGCAATTTCCTCCGGTGGGATCACGCTAGTAGCCCCGGACGCCGGTGAGGGACTAGCTTTGAGGCGAGGTCCCTGATATGCTGTTCTAGGTGGTTTTCACCAATCAATTCAAATTTTGACGCGCCACTCCTTTTCGCTTTGCGAATAGCCACGGCAGCTCTCACTTGGGGTTGATTTCACGGCTCGGCAACTCAAGTTGCCTATCTACTTAGGAGAATATTCTATGGCGCAAGGTACGATCAAAAAATTGGTAGCTGATAAGGGGTTTGGCTTTATTACTACTGAGAGCGGCGATCTGTTTTTCCATCATACCGCCGTCCAGGGAACCCAATTCGAATCGTTGCGAGAAGGTCAGGAAGTGGAGTTCAGCGAGGGACAGGGTCCCAAAGGCCCACGCGCCGAGTCAGTAAGTCTCGTTGAGGCGGCTGGCGGCGAATAGTTTCGCGATTATTGGGTTGTTTCGTTAGTGAATGCATGCGCTACCCGTAGGATCGCTTTCGGGCTCTTCCTCTCGCGCGAGTCGGCACACGCTCCTAATGCGATTTTCCCAGTGCATCTGATATATGGGGGGGCTGGAGCGAACAGCATGGCCAAAGACCGAAATACGATGGCGAAACGCCAACGCGAAACTGATAAGAGGCGAAAAGCTGAGGAGAAACGCGAAAAACGGACTCGTCGTAAGACGGAAGCAAGTACTCCCGAAAGAGCCACGGATGGGGATTCGTCGCAGCTGTCCGATGGCGAAATTCATGTGTTGTCGGTGTTTCGAAAGTACCTGATGACGCCCGGACAGATGCTGTGTTTGAACAATGCCGACATCGACTCGATGAAAAACGCGCTGGAGAAGCTGACTACGGCCGGTTTGTTAGTGCCTGAAGAAATGAAAGGGGGATACTCGCTGACTCGCTCCGGCTTTGAGGCCATGAATGAGTTGGCTTGATACCCCGTATACTCCGTCGCCAATAGCTTGGCGCCCCGGCGGCGAGATAGCGCATCGGTAGGAATGTGTGAGCGACGTTCAGCTTAATACAGATTCAATTTTTGATATTTTGAGAGTTTCGACCTAAGGAAGAAATGCTCAGAAGACATCAACAGGACGATTCGGTCCCGGTGTTCTGTTGATTGAGATCAGTAATGACGGGGCGGTTCTGGAGTTTGGTTAATGGGTAAGAAACTGTACTGTGGCAACCTCAGCTACAGCGTTCGGTCAGCGCAGCTCGAGCAGCTGTTTTCCGAGTATGGAAATGTTGTTAGCGCTCAAGTGATCGAAGATCGCGAAACCGGGCGCAGTAAAGGCTTTGGTTTTGTCGAGATGTCGACTGAAGAGGAGGCCAATGCTGCAATCGACGGCCTAAACGGCCAGGAAAACGAGGGTCGAAACTTGCAGGTCAATGAGGCAAGACCACGGGAACCACGTTCAGGTGGTGGCTATGGTGGCGGACGAGGTGGCGGAGGCGGACGTCGCGATCGCTGGTAGCCCTCCTATCACAACCGATCAGTTATGCACGACATACGCAGGTAGAGCTTGGGTTCGACCTGCGATGTTGTGTAACCCCGTATCTCTCGAAACTTCGACCAGCCCCTCTACGGCTCGCCTCTGATGAACGATGGGTCTTCTATGCCCCTCGGCGAATGTTGAAGTCAGTTCATGGTGGCCGGATAGCTTGCATCCGAGCCACTAGTGCTTTGTCAACACTAAAGATTTGGGTAAAGGGGGCAGGAGTCAATTGCCGCCAGCGGCCCTTCGGGTGCTGTGCACAATTGACTCCTGACCCCT
>JANQJJ010000018.1 GCA_028281725.1 Pirellulaceae bacterium
AAGGGGTCAGGAGTCAATTGTGCACAGCACCCGAAGGGCCGTTCCGGCAATTGACTCCTGACCCCTTTACCCAAATCTTTAGTGTTGACAAAGCACTAGCTGATTGGGACTTACCGCGGGTCGACAGAGCGCCAATAATGTCGGACCACGGCGTGCCTGGGCGTCAGACAACGTGGGCCGACCGTCAGCATCGAGCTGATTCGGTTCGGTCGGACGCTACGCGCGCTCTGGCCTTGGCGGAATGTCTGGCGGTAGATGAGTGTGCCACTGATTCGTTCCTCCGGTCCGTAGGGAGCAAGCGTGAAGGCAAGCAAAGCCACCGAATTCTACTTCGATAAAGCCGCAGACGAACTCTCGTTGCCGGATTGGCTACGGAAGTTGCTAATGACATCCAAACGCGAAGTCACTTTGCAAATCGTCTGTGAAATGGATGACGGGCACGTCGAGACCTTTTTGGGGTATCGCGTCCAGCATGACAACTCGCGAGGGCCGATGAAGGGCGGATTGCGTTATCACCCCGACGTCGACGTGGATGCGGTGCGATCGCTGGCCAGCTTGATGACCTGGAAGACGGCGGTCGTGAACATTCCCTACGGGGGAGCCAAAGGTGGCGTCTGCGTGGACCCCACAGCCCTCTCGCGCAAGGAACTCGAACGGCTGACGCGTTCATTCGTCGATGGGATCCATGACATCATCGGTCCTGACACCGATATCCCCGCTCCCGATATGGGCACGAGCCACGAGGTGATGGCTTGGATCCGTAATCAGTGGGAGAAGTATCATGGGTTCAACCCGGCGGTGATTACCGGCAAGCCCGTGGAGGAGTATGGCGCCAAGGGGCGCGAGGAAGCGACCGGACGAGGGGTTGGCATCCTGGCCGTCAAGTCACTCAAACGGATGGGGATCAAGACGAAGGATTGCCGAACCGCGATCCAAGGATTCGGAAACGTGGGATCTCACGCGGCCAAATTCCTCTGGGAGGCCGAATTCCCAATCGTCGCGGTAAGCGATATCACGGGTTGCTACTACAACCCCAACGGCCTGGATATTCCTGCCGTGCTCCGGCACACCTTGGCCAACGGTTCCCTCGCCGGCTACGATCAGGCGGAGTTCCTGCCCGGAGATGACCTACTGACACTGGATGTGGACCTGATCATTCCGGCGGCACTCGGCGGAGTCATTCACGAGGGAAACGCAGACAAACTGAAAGCCAAACTCATTATCGAAGCCGCTAATGGCCCCACCCTACCAGCGGCGGACGATATACTCGCCAGCAACGGCGTGATCGTTCTGCCAGACATCCTTGCGAATGCCGGTGGCGTGACGGTCAGCTATTTCGAATGGGTGCAAAATCGCCAACACTATCGTTGGAGCTTGGATCGAGTCCGCCAGGAGCTGGATCGCACCTTGAGTGACGCGTTCGAGCAGGTGTGGCAGGAGTCAGTCTCCCGCCAGGTCAACTTGCGCTCCGCGGCATTTATCTTGGCCATTACCCGCGTCATGCGAGCTACCGAGCTGGGAGGTCTGACTTCCTAGCGAATTTTTACTTGGGGTGTAGCCAATTCGATCTTGGGCGATGGTCGGCCCGCGCCGGCTGAAGGCCGTCTTCCCATCGACCAACCCCGCCTATCCAGCCGTCCTGCGCGGCTGGATGTCCTGTCCTTTGGCTGCGGTGGCCTCCTTGACAGTCCCGCAACGCTACTCGGCAAGCAGTTCCTCGATCTTTTCGTGAATCGCTTTTGCGTTGGCAGGGCTCGAGCCGACGCGAATCATCCGGATCTTACCTTCCCTATCGATCAACACAGCTTGCGGAATGCCCGTCACCTGGAAGCTACTCGAATAGTTGCTCTCTCTAGGAGTCACCAGGAATCCGTGATGTAACCCGTGCGACTCGCGGAACTTTTCCAGCATGGCCAGTTCCGCCTCGGGCTGCACCTCGGTTCCTCTGATCGCCTGGCCGGATTCCTCGTCCCACTCGTATTCATAGAACTTAGTGGCACCGAGAATCACCAGGCCTTCGTCCGCATACTGCTGATGCCACTCGATCAAGTGAGGAAACGTGGCGATGCAGGGCCCACACCATACGGCCCAGAAGTCCACCAAGACGACTTTGCCCTTCAGATCATCCATCGAGACCGGTTCGGTGGTCACGAAGTGCTCGGCGTCGATTTCCGGCGCCTTGGTGCCTATCAACTCTTCGCGTTTTAAAGCGAACTCCAGTCGCGAGCGCAGCCGATCCATATTACGCGAGTAGGTTGAAAACTCTTTTTCTATGCCTTCGACTAGTCTTTCCATCAATGCGTCGCGCTGATCTTCGAGCCGAGCAAGCATCGCTTCGGCTTGCTTGGGATCGGAATGCATCAGGCTGGAGATCCGAGAGGAACGTAGGGTGTAGAGCGCTGAAAAATCGCTGGCGGAAACATCCCTTTTCTGCAGTAGCCCACTGGCCAGAGTCTCGGCTTCGGTCGCGAGCGAATCTACGGCATCTGGGAACTCGGCGCTGAGCATGGACGCGTAGATGGTCACATCTAAGACAAACCTGTTGATCGTGGACGCGTCGTCGAGAAGGGCGGCAGCTCGTGATCTGGCTATCAAATCGTCGAGCAGCTCTTTCGCCTCCCGCGCACGATCCTCCGAGACGAGCACGCGTCCCTTGAGAATCAAGAGCGTACGGCGGGCCGCCGAGAAATCGTTTCCTTCCGACGACACGAGCCGTTCGTGTGCTCGGTCGATCAGAGCGAGCTTATCCTCCACGGCCAAATCCAATTTAGGCTGCGCGAGATAGCTGCACGTGACGAGCAAGGCTTGCGTCTTGGCCTGATCCAATTTCTTTCGTGCTACCAACGATTCAAACTGGCTGGTCAATCTCTGCCGCGCCCATTCTGGTTGCTTACGCAACAAACGGCCCGCGAGGGAGTTGTTCATGGCCAGCAGGGTCGCGCCGTCAGGATTGTTGGCCAGAGCCGCATCGAGTCGCTCCGCCGCTTCTTCGAACTTGCCGCTCGACAGCAGTTCGTTCAATGTCTTGCGATCAATCGTCTTGTCTTCCTGAGGTGAATCGCCCGCTTCCTCTTGGTCAGCAGGAGCAGAATCCTCCTGCGCCCAGGCTGCCGACGGATGTAACGACACCAGACCGGACGAAGTCAACGAGCTGGCCATGGCCAAACTCCAGACTAGAAAGCGTTTGCGCAATCGAGGCAGGTAATCACTCTCTTGCTCGTTATCTTGCCCCTGGGCAGCCGACTGTTCAAATCGAGGCATAGTCAATCTCCACTTCTCAGTTAGACCGTTGACGACAGGAAACACACGTTGGTTTACCTTGCACCAAACGAGAGATTCACATGCTGACCTGCAAGGAGCGCCACCAAGAGCTAATGTACCCGACGGGGCCGAGAAATTCAGCAAGTTAGCCTTGGACGTCAGCCCCTCAGATAAGTGTTTCAAAAACCGAAGGAGCCCCCCCATCGGCTCGCCGACCCGCTGCGCGTGTGCCCGCTTGCCACCCCCCACCGGCTCGCATTACGACTGGGAGAGGGCTCCTTCAATTTTTAATACACGTTCTCCGCCACGCTGGCCCGCGAGTTTAAACGTGTTGATCGACAAGGATCGGATTTCCGTCTGGGTCGACCGCAATGAAACTCGCCGGCCCTGTGGTGGTCTCGTCTGCCTCGGCCACCAGCGGTACACCTTGCGATTTCAAACGGCGCTGTAGCTCGCGAACGTCGGTAAACGTGTCGAGCTTGCTAGCGCCCTGGTCCCAGCCGGGATTGAAGGTCAACGTGTTTTTCTCGAACATGCCTTGAAAAAGACCGATGACGTGATCGCCGTTCTTTAGAATCAACCAGTTCTGCGACGCGTCTCCGCCAAACTCTTGGAAGCCGAACTTTTCGTAGAAAGCCCTCGAAGCTTCAATATCTTTGACAGACAGGCTGATGGAAAACGCGCCAAGTTCCATGTTGGTTCCTTTACAAGATAAGACGGTTGGGGATGAGCGGCATCACAGCGAATGCCGATCGATACGATTGTAAGATGTCGCGCCTCGGAATGGGAGCCGATTCGAGGGGGGCGCAGTCAATGGGGCGCTGTCCAATGGGGACTGGGGCCAATTAGGATTGGGGCGATGCTTCTCGGCTCCTACTCGTGATCGTATCATCAAGGCGCCTCGGGCTGGTTTGGTCTCCCATGCGAAGACTTCCAAGAAGCAAACACTGGTACCGCCTCAATGGCCCGGTGTTCCGCTGGGTGGATGCACGGTCGGCACGGCAATCTCGGCCACGATTTCGTCCAGCACGCCCGTCGTGGTGACCTTGCGCAGCCTACTCTCGGGCTTCAGAATGAGTCGGTGGCCCATGACCGAACCGACCACTTTCTTGATGTCGTCCGGCAAGACATAGCTCCGGCCAAGGACCGCAGCCATGGCTTGGGAACTGCGATACAGGGCAATCGACGCCCGGGGACTTCCGCCGAGTGTCAGGGCTTCGTGCCTGCGCGAATCGTGAACGATTTGCAGCAAGTATTGCTGAACCTTGGAATCGACGTATACCTCGCGGACTTGCTTCTGAGCGTCGACCAACTCGGCTGCCGTCGCCACGGCCTCCAGAGCGTCAATAGGATGGGTGCGCTGCAGCAGCTCGAGCATCTTGAGTTCTTCTTCCACCGACGGATAGCCGAGTGAAAACTTCATCAGGAAGCGATCAAGCTGTGCTTCGGGCAACGGAAAGGTGCCTTCGTGGTCGACCGGATTCTGCGTCGCGATGACCAAGAATGGCTGTTCCAGTTGATGAGTGACTCCGTCTACGCTCACGCGGGCCTCGGCCATGGCCTCCAGTAGCGCGGCCTGACTGCGCGGGGTGGCGCGATTGATTTCGTCTGCCAGAAGAATCTGAGTAAAAACGGGGCCAGGTCGAAACTCGAACTGCACGTTTTTGGGATTAAATACAGACGCTCCGGTAATATCCGTTGGTAGCAGATCGGGCGTACATTGAATTCGCTTGAACGAGCAACCTAGGCTCTTGGCCATGGCCCGCGCTAGCATCGTCTTGGCGACGCCAGGCACGTCCTCGAGCAGGATATGTCCTCCGGAAAGCCAGGAAACCAAGGACAGAATGAGTTGCTTGCGTTTTCCGACGATCGCTTTTTCGACATTCGCAATGATGCGTTTAGAAAGTTCGTTTACCGCTGTCACGCCTTGCTTTCCATGAAGAAGAGTCCACGTTTTCCATGAAGAAGAGTCCGCGGACTGAGCCGCGCCGCCAGGGGAGGCCCTCCGAGCATAACTGGAATCTCTATGGCTAGCAAAGGCTGTCAGTTGCTAGTTCAGGCCTCGAATACGCCTTGTTCCGACTTGCCTCATTCGGTAATTAACTCCTAGCCTCGCGGTCTACTGCGCAGAATTCGCGCCGCAGCCGGGGGATCGCTGTATTGCAAAACATGGAAAACCGGCACTTAGGTGGCCAGATCAGGGACAGCCTCAATAACTCTTGTTCATAGAGACGTACAGTTGAGAGATAAAACGAGTCCAAATCAGATGCGTACGCTCGGCTGGATATTGCTCACCGCCGGGGCTCTGGCTGTTTTCAGTCCCAGCGCTCGGGCGCAGGGGCCGGGCGGTGCTGGAGCAGGACCCGGTGGCGGTGCCCCGGCTTTCGAGGAGCCTAAGTTTAGCGAGCGTGTTTGGGAGGCCGGAGGGCCCAGGCTAAGTGAAATCCCCAGTGGCAAGTTGGTCCTGGGAGTTCAGATCTTTGGTAACGAAACGATCAGCCATCACAAGATTTTGTCGCACATGCAGACGCGTAAAGATCGCAACTACGATCCCAAGCAACTGCAAGCCGATATTCATGCACTCTATCGCACTGAGTTGTTCCGGAAGATCTCTCCGGACTTTGACGAGTACGCCGAGGGGGTGGTTGTCAAGTTGACGGTCACCGAGCAACCCACGGTTACCGATGTGATCTTTCACGGCAACACGCGAATCGACAATCGCATGTTGCACAAACACTGCGGCATCGAAAAAGGCGATCCGGCCAATCCCTTTTCGGTTGATATGGCGCGTCAGAGGTTGATTGACCTGTATCGGGAGAACGGATTCAACCAGGCATCGGTGGAAGTCTTGGAAGGCAACCGAGTCGGCCAACGCCGTATTTATTTTGAGATATCCGAGGGCCCCCTGGAACGCATCTGGTCGATCAACTTCATCGGCAATACCATCTTCAGTTCGGCCGTTCTCAAGACCAAAATCAAGTCTCGCGACGCTAGGAACGGGTTGACCGCCTACACGTTCAACAAAGCCAACATGTTGCAGGTGGAGGACGATGTCAACCTGCTGGTCGCCTACTACCGTTCGCTCGGATACTTCCAGGCGCGTGTCGCCTACCGCGTTGACTACTACGGCGGTGGTGACTTCCTGGATCTTACCTTCGTGATCGACGAAGGCCCCCAATTCACCGTCCGCAACGTCTCCATCGTTGGAAACAAGTATTTTTCAACCGACATCCTGATGGAAGCGCTTGAAATCAAGGCAGGTGATGCATTCAATCTTGGCAAGATGTCTCGCGGACAGCGCCGTATTCGCAACGACTACTATGGCCGAGAGGGATTTGTTTTTGTCGATATCGTGCCCGAACCCAGATTCTTGGAGGATCCGCCGAGCCAGATGGATCTAGTTTACAAAATTACGGAAGGTGATCGTTGGCGAGCTGGAGAAATCAACGTCCACATCGCCGGTGATAGCAGTCATACGCAGCACAACGTCATTCTGAATTTAATGGGCATACGGCCGGGGCAGATCATCGACCTGCAGGAACTGGAGAACTCGGAACGTCGTCTGAGACTCTCGCAGATCTTCGAAACCAATCCCGCCATGGGAGAGGTACCCACGGTGGAAGTTCGACTGCCGGACGCCAGTGGCGACCTGGGCTACTAGAAGTCGGTGGGCTGAAGTTTGCGGCGCGCGATGTTAAACTATTTTGGGGTGCTGGCGACCAAGCTAGGAAACGTAATGAGACAGGATGGCGTGAAACCATTGAATTCAAATGCTATCGGCATGCTGTTGGCGATTGCGTGCGTTAGCTCGGCGGCAACTGGCTGTCAGCTCACGATGCCCGCCGCCCTCCAGCCGGCTCGCAATGCGACTCGCAAACCGCCTGCGGGAGCCACGACCACCTCGGCGCGCAGCGGCAGCATGCCTGCCTCTGCTCGAATCCGCGGACAGTCACCCAGCGGCTGGAATCCGGCAGCGTCCCCGATATCCGATCCGAATCGCTTGCCACTATCCGCTACGGACGCGACTGCCGCACAGCCGATCAATCGCTACAGTTATCCGGTCGGACAACCCACATCCTTGCCGGCGACTCCTAGCAATACACAAGCGACCGGTACGCCACCGGGCTACGCTCCCGCGACTGCCGGTGTTCCTGGCGTGACGCAGCAACCCGGTTACGGTATCGGCCAGTTACCACCTCCGACTACGGTCTACCAACCGCAGACCTCACCCCTTACGGGCCCAGGTTATGGAACGCCCGGCGGTGGAGTTCCAGGCGCGGTTGCGGCTCCGAATAGCTACGGTTCGACAATCGCGCCGGGTGCGACCGGCTTGCCCTCGGACAACCCGTCGGCCATCGCGCCGGGTGTGTTTCCTCCCATGGATCCGACCGCAGGGTTTACCGCCCCCGGCGTCGGTCCTGATGTGCCGCGAGAGCGAATTGCTCCCATCGACGTCTTTCTCCAAGAGGGGCGAACGGGACGAGTGATTGTCGGTGGTTCGGTCAACAGCGACCTGGGGGTTGCAGGTCAGTTGATCATCGACGAGCGGAACTTCAACATTCGGAGATGGACGGGCGGTTGGGGACGCGCCTTCCGAGGTGGTGGCCAGAGTTTTCGAGCCGAAATCATGCCCGGTAACCGGGTAGAACGCTACACGGTGAGTTGGTCGGAGCGCAATCTGCTCGGCTACCTGCCTTATAGTTTGTCGGTAGGCGGTTTCCTGTTCACGCGTCAATTTCGCGACTGGACAGAGCAACGTTTAGGTGGGCGTGTGGCCCTGGGATACGAAGTCACCAAAGATTTGTCGGTCAGTACGGAAATCCGTCTGGAAGATGTGAAGCTGTTTGACCCGCGTCTGTCTGGTGTGGCCGAGCTGGATGATGCCCTGGGCAGTAACGATATCTATACCGCCAGGCTCCGCTTGGCTCGCGACACTCGCGACAGCCCATTCATGGCGACGCAGGGCTCTCTGCTGGAACTGGTATACGACCAGGTCTTCGGCGAATACGACTATCCGCGCGGCCGGATCAACTACAGCCGCTACTTCATGGTGCGTGAACGAGCTGACCAGACGGGGCGGCACACGATCGCCAGCACATGGAGATTAGGGCTCTCCGGCTCACAGACTCCCGTTTTCGACAACTTTTTTGCTGGTGGATACAGCACGCTTCGTGGTTTTAGTTTCCGCGGTGCGAGCCCGAAGGTAGGCGACGTGCAAGTTGGTGGCGAGTTGATGTTTTTGGGCAGTCTCGAGTACGTTTTCCCACTGACCGCCGATGAGATGCTGCGAGGCGTTGCGTTTGTGGACTACGGCACGATCGAACGGGATATCGAGTTCAATAGCGAGAACTTTCGAGTCGCCCCAGGACTCGGGCTTCGCATTGCCGTCCCGGCGCTCGGAGCAGCCCCGCTGGCGTTCGACTTCGCCTATCCGATCAACCATGCCGACTCGGATGACCGGCAGCTCCTGAGCTTCTTCATGGGCTTTACCCGCTAACGAATCGGCCAATCCGTCGTCAGTCCGGATGATGGGTGCGGACAATCTGAAGCGACGCCTCATGCAGGCGGCCGTTACTGGCCAGGATACTCGTTTTCTCCAAAGGCAACGGGTGCCCACGTCCATCGGTGATCTGGCCCCCAGCCTCTTCCAAGATCAATCTGCCGGCGGCGAAATCCCAAGGCGCCAGTTGGTACTCGAAGTAAGCGCCGAGCAGACCGTCGGCGACCTGACATAAATCGAGCGCGGCGGTGCCGAAGCGACGGATGCCGTGAATCTTCTGTTTGAAAAAATCGTGAATCGAGGCCAGGGTCGCCTCCATCATCGAACCGCGATCGTAGTAGAAGCCGACGCCAATCATGGTTTGATCGAGTCGCTGGGCCTGACTCACGGATAGTCTGCGGCCGTTGTGGAATGCCCCTTGGCCTGCGGTGGCCCAATACCAGTCTCCGCGCACGGGATTGACCACGACGCCGAACTGGGCCTGACCACTGCGGTAATAGGCGATCGAAACGGCAAAATGAGGGATGCGGTGCGCGAAATTGTTCGTGCCGTCGAGCGGGTCGACGATCCACAGATGCTCCGCATCGACGCTGCCACTGAATTCTTCTTCACCCAGAATGGCATGAGCCGGGAAACGCGATTGAATGACCTGGGCAATCGCTTTTTCCGCCTCAACGTCGGCATCGCTGACCAGATCGTGAGTCCTCTCAGGA
>JANQJJ010000019.1 GCA_028281725.1 Pirellulaceae bacterium
CGGAAAATCCAACGCTGTTTTGGCCGGGCGATTTGGTGTAAGCCCGCGCGTAAACCAACTTCATTTCGATGCGCGTCGACTCTTGGTTCGGATTTTCGACCAGCAACTGATATCCGCCGTCAGCGGCAGGAGTGACGCGGGCTACTTCGCCGTCGATCGTTGCCGACTGAATCGCTGCATCGGCAAGGCGTAGCGGAACACGATTCCAGCCTTGCTTGAGCAACTCGATGGTGAGCGTGGCTTCCACCTGGACTACGTCTTTCTGAATCGTCGCTTCATTGGTGGCTGACGTGATAATGGAATCGACCGGCGGAGCCGATTCAGTCGGGGTGTATTCCTGCCGACGGGCTGCATTCCACAATTTCTCGAACTGGTCGTACGGCAAGAAGACGCCGCGTCCCTCGCGTTCGAAGACAGCTTGCAGTTTCGAAAACGGCACATAGATCGTTTGTGTGCGATCGGGCACTCGCTCTATCGCGGCAGCGGAGTCTTCCCCATTGGTTTCCGACTCTTGAGCGATGGCCGGCTGGCATACCGACAGGAGCGCCAGCAGCAACGAAAGATACCAAACCTTGGTGGTACGATGGGGCTTCATGTTTGCACCTCAGACAAGAGAATCTAGTCTCGCGAGAGCCGTAGCGAGGAGGGACCGCCTACAGTGAATATAAGCACATCACCCGTTCGGTAAGACGTTCGTTTCCGCCTGCTAGTTTCCAAATCCGCGGTTTTTTACAAACATTTTACGGCTCACCGGTCGGTTGGCTCAGAAGCTGGCCTGATCAGCCAAGCATCATGACAAGAAGTAGCGGTCGCATTTTTAAAGCTGCCATCGCGCCCCGCCGTGAACCTCATTTTCGGACACTTCTCGGTCAGCGCCACCAGCTGGTTACCCGGCTCCGCCTCGCAGCCGAGTGTTTACCGGCTCTGCCTGCCATCGCTGCGAGCCCGTGAGAGCCCAAAGCGTGGAGCGAGGACGACGCAGAGCCTCGAAGACAAGGCGTGCCAAGACGGGAGCCTTGGCACGAGTCACTGGTGCTGGTGGAATTCAACGAGACGTGTGAGTTTTTTGATAGCCCAGCACTCGCTCACTTGATTTATCTTAACAATCGTAGCATTTATTTTAACAATCGCAGCGGCGCGCATCAGCACATGGTGACCAAGTCGCCACGCGAGTTTGCGACGGCTTTCCGCAGCTGGATCATAAGGAATTTCCCTATGCGGCAACTACCATGGTCTGCCGATAAACTTACTATGCCGAATTGCTGTCTCACGCAAAAAGTGATTGGCATTAGGTGACGGCCGGTAATGCCCTTTTCCGGCCGTCACCGCTCTTTAATGGCCCGGAAGGATACGGTGCCTTGGGTTTCGCTCAGTCCGTCTACTTGGAGCGAAACGGCTCGCTGAGAACGACGAGTCGAATGAGATCGCGCAGACCATAGCCCCGCTCGCTTAAATCGTTTGTGATTTGATCAACGTGCGGCCGATCTAAGGGTTCTACATGGCGGCCCATGCTATAGGCGAGCAGTTTTTCGGTGAGTGCTCTGGCAAATAGGTCCTGCTGATCAACGAGGATCGCTTTCAAGCCTTCGATATTGCGAAAGCTCTTTCCACTGGGCAATTTACCGGACGCGTCAATCCGCGTGTTACGACCATACGACTCGCGCCACCTGCCGATAGGATCAAAATTCTCAAGTGCGAATCCGAGCGGATCGATTTTTCTGTGGCATTCGTAACAGCTAGGTAAATCGCGATGTTTTTGCAGTTGCTCCCGAATCGTTTTGGCGCCGCGAATATCAGGATCGAGCGGCTCGACGTCCGGCGGAGGAGGGGAGGAGGGAGTGCCTAAGATGTTATCCAGCAACCAAACCCCCCGCGTCACGGGGGAAGTGTCAATACCGTTGGAGGTCACTGTCAAGACACTTGCCTGGGCGAGTAAACCTCCGCGGCGGCGATCGTTCAACTGGACCAACCTGAATTCGTTGTCCACGGGTGGCTCCAAGTCATACAGGGCAGCCAGTCGCTTGTTGACGAACGTGAAGTCGGCATCGAGAAAGTTGACGATACTTAGATTGTGGTTGAGTAGATGGCGCGTAAAAAGTTGAGTCTCGCGACTCATCGCGGAGCGCAGATCGTAGTGATAGTAGTCTCGAAACTGGCTGCGATCCGGCGGCGCTGCCCCCAGGTCTCGCAGCGTAAGCCAGCTTTCGAGAAATCCATCGACGAATGCGTTCGATTTGGGATCTTTAAGCATGCGTTCGACTTGCGCCGTCAGAACCGAAGGCTGCTGAAGCTGGTCCTTGGAGGCCAGATCGAACAGCTCGTCATCCGGCATGGAAGACCAGAGGAAGTACGACAGCCTAGAGGCGAGCGCATAAGACGACAAACGAGACGGATCGGATTCTTCAAGATAAAGAAAGCTTGGCGAGCAAAGAACTGCCTTGAGGCCATCGCTGTAAGCTTCGAGCGCCGGGCGTCCGGCGTTGCGCCGTTTGGCGATAATCTGCATGATCCGGTCGATTTCATCCGTCCTGGCGGGACGGCGGTAGGCGCGCGTCATGAACGAGGACAACTGGTCCCGCATCAGGGGTTCCGGCAACGAGCCGGTCTGCTCGACGCGTTCCCATTGGTCGCCCAACAAAGCTCGTTGGCTGGCCGTCGGCCAGGCATCATAGAACGGGCCTTGGATCTCGACTTCGTGGATGTGGATTTGCGGAAGTTTGCCGTACTTGATGGCGTTGAACCGGGCTTCGACGATGCCACGATTTTTGCGTTCGGGGAATTGCTCTTTGTATCGATTGAGTAAACGGCTCCATAGATTACGCACATCCATCAACCCGTTACGGAAGGTGAACCGCGGTGTGAAGCCGGCGGCGAGCCACACGCGGACGGTATACCACTGCGGCTCGTCGGCCAAGTCGAGTTCTGCAAGCAGCGGTTCGATGGGCTGAGGTTTGTGCAATGGGCCGGCCAGATGATTGCCGGCTACGATGCCTAGGCGTAACGGCTCATCGCGATCTGTTCCCAAGAACGCATCGTCGTAGGGATGAAGACGGTTGACTGCTTCGGCGTGGACACGAATTTCGTAAATGCCATCCTGGGGTACGCCTTCGGCGAAGGCGTGAATCGGCCCGTAGGCCCCCTCATGTTTGTCCGCACCAATCACGTCGTAGAGCGTCATATGCTCAAAACCATTGGTTCGGCGGTGCACCTGATCAATCTCAGGTTGCTGATTAAATCCGCTACGGAACGCCCAGGTTTGCACGTCCGGTTTTTGCATTGGCTGCATTGCCTTTTCGATCGCTTGATCGGCAGCCTCAAGATAGCGCTGGAGCAGATAGCCCGAAGTTACCAGCGAGAGTCCCACGTTATCGAGATGTTCCGTCGTTTGATCGCGCGGGAAGGAAGCGGTCGGATCGAACATGCTCATGTTCAGATGCAGCAGGTCGCGGATCGTGCCCAAGTACTCGCGAGAGTTCAGACGCCGCAGGACCGTTTGCCCACCGGTTTGCGCGCGGGATTGATGGTACGCGTCCACGTGGGTCGTCAGCCAGCGAATGGCTGATTGCCGCTCATCATCAGACGGTTGCCGTGCTTCCGGTGGCGGCATCTCCGCCAGGTTGAGCTGATCGAGGATGTCCTGAAAATCGACCAGCGTGCTGTCGTCCTGAATTTCCCCGGTCAGCTGGTCAAAACGGCGATCTCCCTTCTGCTGGTGGGCGCCATGACAATCGAAGCAGTAACTATTCAGGAATGGTCTGATCGCAGCAGCGAAGTTGGTTGACTTTTCCTGGTTCGATTCGTCCGCTGGAGCGTCTGCCTGGGCTACCGGGTCGTCCCCGAGGGCTACTCGGGAACCAACGCTCGAGAGCGCGAAGGCCAACCACAGACAAAGTGTGTAGCGAAACGTAGCGGGTCCCATTTCACACCAGCTCCAGACCGGTCAGCGTGCTGGTGCTCGTGCTGAAACGATCGGTTTCGACGCCGAAACGCTGCAGCATGGACAGGTACAGATTGCACAGTGGAACACGCCGGTTGCTCTCCTGCGGAGACTGCAAGTGTTCTCCATGTCGGAAGCCTCCGCCAGCGAGAATGATAGGCAGGTCCTGGTTGGTATGCGAGTTGGCATTTCCCATGCCGCTGCCCATCAATACCATCGTGTGATCGAGTAGACTGCCCTCACTTTCAGGCTCGCTGACTGCGGATAGCTTTTCCAAGAAGCGGGCGAACTGTTCAACCTGATACTGCTCGATCTGAACCAGCAGATCGATGTTCTCCTGAACTTGGCCATGGTGAGACAGCCCGTGGTAGCCCTTGCGGATTCCCAAGTCCGATGCGGCGAAGCTTCCTCCAATTTCTAACGTTGCTACGCGTGTCGAGTCGGTTTGTAACGCGAGCGCAATTAAGTCGTAGATCTTGGGCAGGTCGCGGGTCAAGCCTCGATTCTCCGGTTCATCGATGGGCGCCGTAGGTTTGGGAACATCTTGCCAATGGCGATCGAGGTCCAGCTTCGTCTCGACGGCTCGTACCGACGCAAAGTACTCTTCGAGCTTCTGACCATCGCTGGGGTTGAGTCGTCTCTTCAACGAACGGGCATCTCCCAACACAGCGTCCAGGATTGAGCCCTGGAGCATCAGGCGATCGGTGGTCTTCTGTTTCGCGAGGCTATCATCCTCGGCAAACAATTGCCGAAACAACTCACGGGGGCCGGGGATGGGAGGAACACGCGTGCCAGTTCGAGTCCAGCTCATCTGACAGCCACCATGCAGGCCGTTCTCCGAGCCAATCGTCAACGAGGGGAAACGAGTTCGCGAGCCAACAAATTCGGCAGCTCGTTGATCCAAACTGATGCCACCGTCGGGCATCCCTTTCGCCTCCGCGGATTTGACCCCGGTCAGGAAGGTATGCACCGCAAAGTGTCCTCCCTTGAGCCCATGATCCAGATGGGAGAATAGCGTGAAATCTTGACGATGCTTTTCGAGCGGCTTCAGCAGAGGCGTCATCTTGTAGTCGGTACCGAATTCGTCCGGCCAGAACGCACCGGGATACATTCCGAACTCATTGCCGACACACACCATCCGGCGAGGAGCCTGGTGTCTTTCCTTTGCCCTGGCGGCTCGCGGTAATGATTCGAGCGTCGGCAATGCGATGCAGACGCCAGCGGCCTTGAGAAAAGATCTTCGTTGTCGATTCGTCGATAACATGGTTCGGGCTTTCGCGAGCAGGATGGCAGGTAGGAGAGATTCAGGCAGCGGCCGGGTGGGGTGGGCCTGGAGATAGTGACTGCCAGGCCAAATGCGGCTGACCTGTAGATTGTAACGCACGGGGACTCGGCACACCATGAAGAAAGTACGGTGTGGCAAGCCGAGACCGGGGGGCCAAGTGGCCTGTGGGTAAGGGCGGTATCTCCGCGAGATCGCGTCCAGGCGGCTTGTAGCGGCGCCGAATGCTACTTAGCGAAGCCCGCCGTCGAAGTGACTAGCGGTTGACTCTCGGGATCAACTTGGGTGGCAACTAGTAGTTCCAGGTTGGGAATCGAGTCGACGAACTGAATTGCCTGTTCTGCTCCCATGACGCAAGCAGCCGTGGCGCAGGCGTCGGCTTCGGTCGCCGAAGGTGCCAGCGCGGTGGCGGCAATAGGACCGACCACGCCCAGGCCCGTGCTGGGGTCGAGAATATGGCTTCGGCGCTGACCGTCGACGAGGGTGAATTGCCAAAGGTCACCCGACGTGGCTACCGCCTGGTTGGCGATCACGATGCGCCTCAGCGGCCGGCCCCCCTTTTTAAGCGGTGAGATGTCGATGCGCCATCCGTCTCGGCCGGGCGGCGCTGCGCCGCAACGCAGGTTACCGCTGAGGTTCACCAGGCAACAGCTCAGTCCGCTGTCGACGAGTACTTCAAAGGCCCTATCGGCGATGTACCCCTTGCCGATGGCCCCAAAGTCCAGCTGAACGCCTTCCTGAAGCAGCTCGATGCTTTGGCGTTCGGTATCCAGGACGACGTGCTGCCAGCCGGTCTGTGCGAGTGCCGATTCGATTTCAGCGCGACTAGGGACTCTTTTGACCCGGCGGTGTTTTCGCCACAGCCGCGTGAGCTTACCGAGACTGGCGTCAAACGCACCATCGGTCTTTACGTACCAGGCATCGCAGCTAACGAGCATACGCCACAGATCGGCCGACACCCGAGTCGGTCTCCGCACCGCTTGTTCGGAAAGTTTTCGTGTTTCGCTGGCCGGATCGTAGTCGGTCAGGACGGCTTCCAGTTCATGAACGCGTTTTTCAGCCAATTCAAACGCCGCTTGGACCTGGGATTCATCAGCCGCATAGGCCGTGAAACTCACGAGCGTACCCAGGGCCGGAAATGAAAATTCGTAGCCCTGGGGGGGAGTTGCGGTCGCAGGCGATTCTTCCTGCGCAGCGACGAACCTGGAGATCAGGCTCAAGGCGACAACGATCAGCACCTTTTTTGAGTAAAATAGCGGACTTAGCTGTTCAGGCAAACTCTTCTCCACGATTTACCGAGTTGGTTTTGTGGCGTTACCGACGGCCCTTGCGATCGTAGTCGCGAGAAATGTGGAGACAGGAGTGAAAGAACGGTCGGTGACGCAGCCATGGCGTGTAACAAACCTTATTGTAGCTAGGATACTCATGCAGGGAATTCTTACGGTTTACGGGACGCGGTTTCTGGCTCTCTGGAGCCTGGGAAAAGTGGTTTTATCGTTGGCGGCAAGCGCCGGGGCTCAAGAGATTCCTCTGCTGGAGGTCGCCAATTCGGTCGCGTCGAGTGAAGCAGAGATGCAACCGTACACAGAGGTTGTGGAACAAGCCGATGTCACGTTCGATATGTTGCCTATCCCAGGTGGTAAGTTCCTGATGGGCAGCCCGGAAGACGAAGAAGACCGCAACGAGGATGAGGGGCCGCAACGCGAAGTAGAAATCTCGCCATTTTGGATGGCCAAGACGGAAATCACCTGGGACGTCTATGATGTCTGGATGTCAGATCTCGATGTCTTTCGCCGAAAAATATTGAAGATCGAGTCGTCGCCTCGCGACGTGTTTGCGGACAAACTTCAGATCAGTCAGCCGACGAAGCCCTATACGGACATGACGTTCGGGATGGGCAAGCGTGGCTACCCCGCCGTTTGCATGACACAACACGCGGCGCGGACCTTCTGCAAATGGCTCAGCGCCAAGACGGGCCGTTACTATCGGTTACCAACCGAGGCTGAATGGGAGTATGCGTGTCGCGCGGGCACCAAGACGGCCTATTCTTTCGGCGACGACGTCGATGAACTCGAAGACTACGCTTGGTTCTTTGACAATACCGATGATGGTTATGAAAAAGTGGGCAAGAAGAAGCCCAACCCATGGGGGCTGCATGACATGCATGGCAATGTCGCCGAATGGGTACTCGACCAGTACGACGAGGCAGGATACGAAGCGGTCTTGACGCAAACCGTCGATCCGCTGGCGATTCCAAAGACACTGTACCCACGCGTGGTGCGTGGAGGGGGCTGGGATCAGTTCCCGGAGAATTGCCGCAGCGCTGCGCGGGGGAACTCCACGGAAGATTGGATTAAGCAAGATCCCCAGATTCCCAAAAGCATTTGGTATCTCACCGACGCATTGCATGTCGGGCTGCGGGTGGTGCGTCCGCTAGACGAACCGGACGAGGATGAAAAGGCCGGCAAGTGGGAGAAATCAGAGCCGGTGCAAGTCGAGCGTGTGGGGCCCAAAGCAGACATTCGCACCTAAAGACCTGTCTTGCATTGCTCGGCGGCGCCCCTGCGGCCTCCTACCTGCGGGGTGACGCGCCGGAGAGGGAAGCCCTGGCCAAGAGCACAGGCTCTGGCGTCCGGAGCAGTTCAGCGACCGACCAGCCGCTGCGATTGGCAGCCCATCCAGTTTCCCATGATTGCCAACGAAACTGTCTCAAAAAGCCCGTTTTAAAAAAGCATTGGGTTGGCACGGCAACGTGGACCCGCGATGGGGTAGAATTGTCGATTAAAGTCAATCTGCCCGCCTTAGTTCCCACCTTAAGTTCTATTTTTTCATCGGAGAGAGCCCATGCCTCAAGCAAGTCATCCATCACGACGTGGATTCATTCAGCAAGCCGGCGCCGCCGCGGCTACCACTTCTCTGGTAACCGGGGCGATGCGTTCGGTTCATGCCGCAGAGAACAACACAATCCAAGTCGCTTTGGTGGGTTGCGGTGGACGGGGCACGGGCGCCGCCTCCAACGCACTCTCGGTTCCCAACGAGAAGATTCGACTGGTAGCCATGGCGGACGTTTTTGAGTCGAAACTCAATGCGAGCTACAAGGGGCTATCGCAGGGATTTGCCGATAAAGTCGACGTTCCCCAAGAGCGCCAGTTCATTGGCTTCGATGGATACAAGAAAGCCATGGATTGTTTGAATCCGGGGGATGTTGTCATTATGGCCACACCACCGGCATTTCGTTGGGTGCAGTTTACGTACGCGATTGAGCGTGGTCTGAATGTGTTCATGGAAAAGCCAGTAACGGTTGACGGTCCGACCAGCAGGAAGATGCTGGCAATCAATAAGAAGGCAGAGGAGAAGAACCTGAAGGTTGCGGTAGGTCTGATGTGCCGTCACTGCGAAGCTAGAGATGAGCTGTTCCATCGCATTCGGGATGGTGAGATAGGAGATATCCTCATGCTGCGGGCCTACCGAATGGCGGGACCGACGGGCTCGGCCGCAACCGGACCCAAGCCTGGCGACATGTCCGAGTTGATGTATCAGATCAGCCGCTTTCACGCGTTCCTGTGGGCCAGTGGTGGAGCGTTCAGTGATTTTTTGATTCACAATATCGACGAATGCTGCTGGATGAAGGACGCTTGGCCAATCGAAGCCAAAGCATCGGGCGGGCGGCACTATCGCGGCGATATGGTAGATCAAAATTTTGATGTTTACTCCGTCGAGTACACGTTTGAAGATGGCACCAAGCTATTGCTCGACGGGCGTACTCAACCAGGATGCCATCAAGAATTTGCGAGCTACGCGCACGGTTCGAAAAGCTGCGCCACCATCTCGGCAGCCGCTCATACTCCGGCTCGCTGCAAGATTTATAAAGGCCAAAAGTTCACTAAGAAACAGGTTGCTTGGGCGTTCGGGCCCGACGAGAAGAATCCGTACCAGTTGGAGTGGAATCACCTCATTGCCGCCATTCGTGAAGACAAGGCGTACAACGAGGTGGAACGTGGCGTGATGGCCAGTGCGGTGACCTCCATGGGCCGTATGGCTGCCCATACGGGCCAAGTCATCACACTGGATGATCTGATGGAATGCGATCACGAATTTGCCCCCGGGGTGGATCAGCTGACGCTCCGGAGCGATGCTCCGATCAAGGCGGACAAAGACGGCAAGTACTCCGTGCCGATGCCCGGCTTGGTGACCAATCGCGAATACGCCTAAGGTGGAACTTAGGCCTAGACAAATCTGCCAGGGCGTTACCTCCCCGGGTGTTTGTTTTTATCGGGCCTTGCCCTGCAGCCAGGCTAAACAAACTACCGGGGCTTCGCCCTGAAATCCCTTGAGAGCCTGATTTGCCGTAGAGCTTGATTGGAGATAGATCCTGATTCTGCGGCTTTCGGGCCGAAAGCCCGGTCGTTTTTATCCTCAGCGTGTGTCGTCGAGCAACCGCTCGAATTCCTGGCGCGTATTGAAGGCTGCTGCCCGAGGATTGGACTCCGCCAAAAGAGCCTTCGATCGGGTTTGGCCTAGAAGCTGCCTGATGGAAAGCTTGTCGGCGGCCAGGCTTGCCAGCACAGCGGGCAGGAATCGACTGTGATAGAGCCCCGGAATCGGTTGGAGGAAACGCGCACGGTTGAGCTCAGGCTCGTGATAGATGACCGCTTCCAGTTCATCTTCATCGTCGCTATCGGTGGCGGCTATCCGCGCCAATGGATCGAACCAGGCTTGTTTCCACAGGAGTTGATCGCAACCGATCAGTAAAATCCAGCCTGCTCCAAGATTGTCCCGCCGGTGGGTTAGCGCTGTGGCGAGGGCGGCCATGGGCCCGGCTCCCGGAACATGATCGACTAGACAGCGAATTCCCATTGGCTGATAGCGATCCTCGCGATCGGCCACAACGTGCACGCTGTGACCATAGTTCTCCAGAGTGGCTGAGAGTGCGAGTAATTGCGGCTGACCATGGACGATCGCGAGCGCTTTATCGCTGCCGAATCGTGAACTACTCCCTCCAGCCAAAATGTATGCCGGACAATCCGGTGGAATCATCATCAAATCAGCTCCGTTGTTTCCGGACCATTTTGCCGCTGGAGCGCCCATCGACTTTCAATCGCAACGGCAAATTTTTGCGCTAGTCAGCCGACTTTCAACTGGCGCGTCCTCACGACGAATCGCCATGGCTTGCTGGGCTGGACTCTCTGGTGAAGGCCATCGCGGCAACGCAACACCAACCAAGAATGAAGCACAAACCTCCGCTGGGAACAATCGCCCAGTGCCCCATTTGTCCCAGGAACACCATGCTATAGAGTCCGCCGCTGAACAATGCGATACCTAGCAGGAAGAAAAGAGCCGCGGCTCTTCTCGGCAGAGAGTTGGCAGCTGAATCCCGTAGGCCCAGGACCAGTAGCGCCAGCACGTGGGTCATGTGATACTTGACGGCGACCTCACACCGCTCCAGACGTTTGGAGATATCGACCTGATCGATGCCCCCTTCGGCCAGGTATTTCTCCAGACTGTGGGCTGCGTAGGCACCGATGGCGACGCCGACAACTCCCAGTACGCCTGCGATCAAGACTATCAAGCGACTCACTTCTGATCCTTTGGTTGTGTCCCGCGATGCCAGCATCACTGGCAAACGATAAACGATGAAATTCGTCATGCCCCATGGGTCCGCATCAAGCGGAGATGGAGTCTGCCAGCCCAGTTGGCAACGCGCCGAGCCAAATTTTAATCACTCTTTTGAGCGACAAGTTATGCATTAGTTTCTAAGCCGTGCTTAACTCTGGCCGTAGACCGCAGACAGTTTACTTCTCAGATAATCTACCAGCGGTTGTGCGTCGAGCGCTGTCCCACATGCGCGCTGAACTAATTCGCCAGGATGATAGCAGAACCCGAAGGCATGAATCTTCTGCCGCAGCCATTCGAGCAACGGCCGGAAATCGCCCCGCGCAAACATCGGCTGGAGCCCTCCCAAATCTCGCTCGGCAGCCTCTACGAGTTGTGCTGCGTAAAGGTTTCCGAGTGTATAAGTCGGGAAGTAACCGATCAGCCCGGCACTCCAATGGACGTCTTGCAGAATGCCATCTTGGTTTGACGGTGGTTTGATTCCCAGATAGTGCTCATACCGCGCGTTCCAGGCCTGCGGTGCGTCGGCGACCCGAAGTTCACCAGCCATCAATTCTTGTTCGATCTCAAAACGAATCAAGATGTGCAAATTGTAAGTCACCTCATCCGCCTCGACGCGAATCAGCGAAGGAGCCACCAGATTGGCATCTCGATAGACGGCTTGCGCGTCGAGTCCATCCCAGGCGCCACCGACCTGCCGGGCAACTTCTGGAAAACACCACTGCCAGAACTCGGAGCTGCGTCCAACGAAGTTCTCCCACAACCGCGACTGCGATTCGTGCACACCCAAGCTGGCGAAGGTACCCGGCGGCAGTCCATACCAGTCTGTTGGCAAGCCCTGCTCGTACAATCCATGGCCTGCCTCATGTAAAGTCCCGTAAAATCCACTCGGGAAAAAATTGGTCTGGTACCGCGTCAGGATACGGCAATCGTCCGGGCCGAGTGTGGTACAAAAAGGATGGCTGGTCTCATCCAAGCGCCCTCGATCGAAACAGTAACCGATCTTCTCGGCGATCCATCGACTGACTTTCCTCTGATTCTCGATCGGAACCGGTCGCCGCCACGACTGGCCGTTGGGCTTCCGGGGAGCCTCGGAAAGTTCTTGCACCAGATGGATCAGTGCGTCTCGCAGATCCGCAAACGTCTTCGTCAGCTCCTCGCTCTTGGCCCCTTCTTCGTACTGGTCCAGCAAGGCATCATAGAGTGTGTCACCGCTGGCGAGTAATTCGGCCTCCTGCTTTCGTAGCGAGTAGATCTCTTCCATGTGGGGCTGGAACTGATCCCAGCTATCTTCATGGCGAGCTTTTTCCCAAGCCTGTTGCCCCAGTACCGTCGCCTTGGATAGGGCTTCCACCAACGAGGTAGGCAAACGCGCGTTGCGTTCGAAGTCCTTGAGCAGACGATCAATGGTGGCTCCCTGTTGGCTGTTCCGCTCTCGAGCGAGGGGACCTTGGCTGAGTTGCCTCAGCTGATCGCCAAGGCGCGGATCTGTTTTGCGGCGGTGAATGATACCGCTGAGCAAAGTCACTTGTTCGGCTCGAAAACCGCCAGCCTGCTTGGGGAGTCCCGTTCGTTCATCCCACTCGAGCAAAGCCTGGGTGGATTCCAGCAGTGCCGTTTCGCGAACGTGCTCGCTTACTTTGTCCAAGACATTTTGATCACTCATGGTTGCTCCGCCAAGTTCTCCGTCGCTGGCGCGTTCGGTGTTGACATCAGAGAGAGTTCGCGACGATCAGCAACACCGTTGCCAGGCAGCAATCGTACGTTGGATCGGCCCAGTTGCCCAGCGGACGGTGGAAAGGTGGTTGATGCACTATAGTCCCGCTCGTCGCCGGTCTACGCGAAACGTAGCAGGTGCAGGCAAACGACTGGACCTTCGGCCCGAAAACCGCAGAATCAGGAACTATCTCCAAGCATCAGGCTCTACGGTAAATCAGGGGCCCCAAGGGATTTCAGGGCGAAGCCCCGGCAGATTGCACTGGTCTGTTGTTTGCCACCTCAAAACCTGTCAAGCTAGTGCTTTGTCAACACTAAAGATTTGGGTAAAGGGGTCAGGAGTCAATTGTGCACAGCACCCGAAGGGCCGCTGGCGGCAATTGACTCCTGACCCCTT
>JANQJJ010000025.1 GCA_028281725.1 Pirellulaceae bacterium
TTCAACTGCCAGGGCGACGGCCAGGTAGGTCTTACCACAACCAGCGGGCCCCCTGCAGAGGGTCAGGTCGTTGCCTCGAATCGCGGCCACGTAGGCGGCCTGGCCAGAGCTGCGCGGCTTGATCTTTCTATGTTGGTGCGCCAGGTTGACTTCCAGCTCGGCCGATGGCTCCGCATTTCCGGCTTGTCCAAGCGTGGCGGCAGCCGCCAGTGTTTTGCCGCCGAGCGCTCCTTCGACCTCCTGTAGCGTCAGGCCGCCCGACCGTTGGGCTCGTTGGTGCAAGCTTTCCATTAAGCTGGTGGCATGGCGGACCGCCGTCTGTTCGCCGATGATTTTCAGTTTGCCGTCGCGATGCGTGATGGCCACTCCGAAGTGATTGCGGATCATCTTCAAGTACTGATCCTGCGGCCCAAACAGGCTGAGAATGGCCGCTGGGTCTGTGACGTTGATATTGGCTTCCGACATGGCTTGGTTCCTACTGTCCAGGTCCGTGGATCAGGTCTGCCACCACCACTAAATAGCCGGCCACGGCCGCCGGTAGCAAGGAGTCGGTAACATCCCAAAGGCCGCCCAACCCCGGTAGCAGTCTGCCGCTGTCTTTGCACCCCATTTCACGCTTGAAAATGGACTCTAGCAAATCACCCATGACGCCTGCGCAGGTGAGCAGAACGCCTAGAACGACAACGCCCAGGATGCTGACTTGCACCTGCTCGCTGCCGAAGGCCCAAGGGGCACAATACCCAAAGTAGATCCAGCACGCGACTACAGCGACGAACGCACCGCCCACGAGACCTTCTACCGTCTTACCGGGACTAACATTGGGGCATAACTTCGTTTTTCCGAATGCTCGCCCAGCAAAATAGGCTCCGGCATCGGAGAACTTGGTGACCAAAATCATACCGACCAAGAGATATAGACCCCAGTCGGAATCGCCCGTCAGCCGCAAAGCCACGGCAAACGCGAAACAGCCGCCAAAGTAAACCGACACCCAACCTGCCAAGATTGCTCGCGAAAAAAAATTCGAATTTGGCCGGTAGTTTGGTATCTGCCACGCAAAGCAACCGATGAGGGCGATCGCTGAAGCTGCCAAGGGCCAGCCTAGCCGTCCCAGCCCACAGTCAGCCGGGTAGGGCTGGCCGGAAAGCTGCCAGTACACGGGCACGGCCGCAGCCAGCATGATTCCTGCGCAGCCGATCAGCGCTGGCCGGGTGATCGGTCCATGCACATTCTCACGAACCATGCTCACACACTCGATGGCGCTGCCGTAAATCAGGTAGGCTCCGAGTGGTACCATCCAGAATCCTTGGCAGCGGTCAAAGGGTCCCCAGGCATCCAATGCCACAAACACCAGCGCGCCGCTGATGATGATCAACGCAGATAACAGGCGATAACGCAGCAAAGACTAGCTCCCCCCACCCATTTACTGGTTCACACCTTGCTTTTTGTCCGTGTGTTTCAGGCCACCAAATCGACGATCACGACCGGCGTATTGACGGATGGCCTCAACCAAATGGGCTTCGTCGAACTCCGGCCATGGAGTCTCGGTTACCCAGATTTCAGCGTAGCTGATTTGCCACAACAAAAAGTTGCTGATACGCATTTCGCCGCTCGTTCGAATCAACAGATCCGGATCAGGAAGACCCGAGGTATACAGGTTGTTTCCTACCAATTCTTCGGTGATTTCGTCGATCTCAAGTGCGCCGCTGGAGACCTGACTGGAGATGGCTTGTACGGCGTCGACCAGTTCGCACCGCGAGCCATAGTTGATAGCCAGACACAGCGTCATACCATCGTTCGATTGACATGCCTCCAGCGTCCGATCCATCTCCATCTGAACTTCCGGAGCCAGTCCTTCCCGGCGACCGATGATCTTGAATTGTAAATTGTTTTCCACCAAGCTGCCGCGCTCGGCGATCAAGTACTCTTGCAGGAGCGTCATCAGAAACTCAAGTTCTTGAGGTGGTCGCTTCCAGTTTTCACTGCTCAAGCAATACAGCGTCAGTACTTGGATTCCATACTTCTTGCAAGCTTCCATCGTGCGGCGTACCGTCTCCACCCCGCGTAGATGACCTTCAATGCGCGGCAAGTCCTGCTGTTGAGCCCACCTGCCGTTGCCATCCATAATGATAGCGATATGCGCCGGACGTCGCTCGGGAGGGACGTCCAGGGGCAATTCGTTCGTTTGACGAGAAGGTGAACTCAAGACGGATCCTCAATTCGCTTACGCGACGAGCGTCATTAATTGCTGCCGGTCGGTGAAGATGGTCTGCTCACGGTCCGGGCCCACGGATATGACTTTGACGGGCACTCCGATCAACTCACCAATGCGCTGCAGGTACTCGTGAGCCCGCTGGGGCAGGTCTTCCAAGGATCGCGCGCCGGTGACATCGCAGTTCCATCCGGGTAACGTTTCGTAAATCGGTTTGGCCTTGCGTAAGATGGATGCTTCGCAGGGGAAACGCTCGCAGCGCTGGCCATCAATCTCATAGGCGACACAAACCTGGATCTCTTCGAAATGGCCCAACACATCCATCATCATCAGGGCCAAGGAATCGACCCCGCTGAGCCTTGCCGTATAGCGTACCGCAACCGCATCAAACCAGCCACAGCGACGAGGACGTCCGGTGGTGGTGCCGTATTCGTTACCAAGGTCTCGTATCTTCTGTCCGGTGTCACAATGCAGCTCGGTCGGGAACGGACCACCACCGACCCGCGTCGAGTAGGCTTTAGCCACACCGATAACTCTGCGAATCCAGCGACTGGGCACGCCGGATCCACTGCAGATTCCAACGCCCGAGGAATTGCTGCTGGTCACGAAGGGGTAGGTACCATGGTCGATGTCCAACAACGAGCCTTGAGCACCTTCCATCAATAGGCGTTTGTCACTATCCAACGCATCGAGCAAGCGATTCGTCGTATCGCCAATCAGGGGCCGCAGTTGTTCGGTCCAAGCTCGGGCGGTCTCGGTGACCCGATCGGCGCATAAATCACCCACCAGATCCGCGCCCCCCATCCCTCGAAGTAAGGTTTGTTTGGCTTGAACGATGGCCGCGATCCGGTCGCCTAGATCCGCTTGTAACAAGTCGCTGGCTCGTACGGCAAAGTTGCGGCCCACCTTGTCTCGATAACAGGGGCCGATTCCTCGCAAAGTGGTTCCGATGTTCTCACCTTGCACGACCAACTGGTTCATGAGCTGATCTTCGAGCAAGTGCCAAGGCATCACCAGGTGGGCCCGCTCGCTGATCACTAGGTTCTTGCGAGGATCAATGCCTCGCCCTTCAAGCTCTTGTAGCTCGCCGAGCAGGGTCGTCGGCTCAATGACGACGCCAGGCGTGATGAAGTTCATCACTTGGGGATGGAGAATCCCACTCGGCACATGGTGGAGCTTGTAGACGTCGTTGCCGCTGACAACGGTATGCCCCGCGTTAGCCCCTCCCTGGTACCGTACGACACAATCATGGTCCGGGGCCAACAAGTCCACCAATTTACCCTTGGCTTCGTCACCCCACTGCAGACCAATCACACAAGCTGCCGGCACCGTATTCTCCTAGTTGCTTTCGCAGTATGGGTAAGCCAGGTGGTTTGGCTGGAATGAAGTCGAGCCGACCTGGGAACTCAGCGGGTGTTCCCGCCGTAGTTACATGGAAAGAGGGCCTGATGGACACCTGGAAAAAGGCAAACGCAGCAGTATCGGGGCCTTCAGTCCACGCGTCAAGTAACAAGTGAACCTGCCCGGAGGACCGCTTTTGACAGTTAAGTCGAAAGTTTTACCTAGCTTTCCAATATTTCAATGTAATTGAGTGGAGACACGCTGGGCGGCAAATCCCCTCAATGTGTAAAATCAGGTATCTGATCAGTGGCCACCAGCCCGCCATATTCACTATGTCTAGCGGTTGAGTCCGTCTCAGATACCCTTCCTAGTTAATTATTAGAGCTACTTATTCATGGCACTGCTGATTCTCAGAGTTTTTTTCATCTGCGTTGCTGCTGGGGTGGCCACTCTGTTTTTGCGGATTGGCTTCAGTGGCCCGTCCTACATCCCTTATCTCGTGATTTTTGGGACGGTCCTGCTCTCTTTGGGGGTAATTGCCGTTGATATTTTTACGCCTCGCAAGCAAATTGAAGTGATCTCCGCGATTTACTTTGGGTTGTTGGTCGGCGTTCTTCTCACCTACGTCCTTTGCCTCGCTTTGGCACCCCTGATTTCAGATAGCAGTCCCTACGCACCACCCATCCAGCTATTGATGGCGGCCATTCTCTGTTACGGCTGCACGAGTTTGCTGCTGCAGACCAAGGATGATTTTCGGTTCGTTATTCCGTATGTCGAGTTCGCGCGGGATCTGAAGGGGCTCAGGCCGATCGTCCTGGATACCAGTGCCATCATCGATGGTCGGCTGGCTGAACTGACGGAAACCAACATCATCGATAGCCAGCTCGTGATGCCAGGCTTCGTTTTGGCAGAGTTGCAGGCCATCGCCGATAGCAGCGACCGACTGCGGCGTGCCCGAGGTCGTCGGGGGCTGGACATCTTGAATAAGTTGCGTTCGCAAACTGAACTTGAGTTTCAGATCTATGACCGTGACCTGCCTGAGTTTGCTGGCCAGCCAGTCGATATGAAGTTGGTGATTCTGGCCAAGCACTTGGAGGGAAAAATCATCACGGGCGATTTTAATCTCAACAAAGTGGCTAAGGTGCATAGCGTACCGGTCATCAATTTGAATGAGATTGCCGCCTCACTACGTCCCCAGTTCTTGCCTGGAGAAGCCTTCGAGGTGCGCATCGTCAAAGCCGGTGAGGGGCCTGAGCAAGGTATCGGATACCTGGATGACGGTACGATGGTCGTCATCGAAGGCGGACGGCATCGCATCAACGCAACGCTGCCCGTGGTCGTGACCAGCACGCTTCAGACCCAAGCCGGGCGAATGCTCTTTGCTAAGGTGGACGAGGCTGCCGTGCGGTCCGGTGCCTGATGCTCACCCCTAGTAAATGATGGACGATCGATGCTCTCTCAAACCGTGGAGTACGCGCTGCGGGCAATGGTCCAGTTGACCTACGTAGCCCCTGAGGCATGCTCGACCGACATCCTTGCTCAAACGACGCAAGTTCCTCGAGCCTACTTGTCGAAAGTACTGCAAGAACTGCGCAAAGCTGGATTGGTGAACTCGCGGCGCGGTATTGGCGGAGGCGTTTGTCTGGCGCGTCCTGCGGAAGATATTTCGATTCTAGAAGTTGTCAATTCTGTCGAACCGATTCGCCGCATATCGACTTGCCCACTCGGTTTGCCTTCCCATGGAAAACGTTTGTGTCCCCTGCACGGCAAGTTAGACGCGGCCCTTGCAGCTTTGGAGACATCTTTTTCCGAAACCACGCTGGCTGATATCATTGCTGCGCCCCACCGAGGCTCCAAGCCGCTGTGTGATTCGGTCTGAACCCTAAGCTCCTTGGGCTTGCCCGAGTGTAAAACGCTGCATCAGTTTTTTAACGATCAGCGGAAAGACGCCCAGCAGTCCAAAGGCCAGGGTGAGCTGAAACAGCTGCGGTGGTGAGAACACAGCTGAGGCTCCTTTCTCCGCCAGTACGTTCAGGTTGGGTACGCGCGAGCCGGCATAGACGAACACGAAGGTTGCAGGAAGCATCCCCAGCTGGCTTACCCACCAGTAAGTGGATACCGGCAATCGCGTCAGTCCCATCACCAGGTTGATGACAAAGAACGGGACTGCCGGAATTAGCCTCAACGAGAAAAGGTAAAAGGCGCCTTCCTCACTCAGTCTCTGATTGAAGGCTTCCAGTCGATCCCCGAATTTTTTCTGGACCCACCCGCCGAGAAAGTATCGGCTAAGTAGAAACGCGATCGTGGCGCCGGCTGTCGACGCAAAGCTGACAATCAAGACACCAGGGCCCACGTTAAAGTACCAGCCGTAGACCAGCGTTAGGGCAGCGGCCCCCGGAACGGAGAAACCGGTAGCCAGCGCATAGATGCCCAGAGCAATTCCAACCACCAGGTAGGGATGCTCCGACTGAAACGCACGTAGCTCGGCCTCGCGCCGGGCCAAGCTCTCGATCGACAGCGAATCGCCGTAAGCCGCCAAGAAGCCCCCAAACAAGGCGAGCAACAGAAGCAGCAGGCCGATTTTTGCGTAGGGAAATGGGCCGGCCTGCTGGGTTGATGACGAATTCTCGAATTCGGGATCGGCCATGTCTTCCGCCAACTATTAAAGAGCCTGTTGAGTCGTACCACATATTGGACGTGGTCGCCGGCTGTACCTTACATGACATTCTCCGCGATCCATGCCTTCCTCGGCAACCATCGAGCGCGAGGCCGGCTCCGAGGCACGGGCCAGAGCGCGCCATTGGTTCCGTGGTGTGTCGCCCTCGCTCCATTTGAGCAACGGTTTCGCCGATTGGACACTCTCCAGGCCCATGCGGCTCGTACCAGAGCGGATGTTGCATGCAGGCTTTGTCGCCAAGTCGCCGCTGCGGGCTGGTTGCCCAGGCAGAGACCTACCCCACCCAACGCCACTGGGCACCGGTGAAGTTGGGCTCGGCTATCGCGATCTCCCAATCTGAGCAAGGACGCTGCCTGCGCAGCCACTCCGCGGCCTCAACAGCAGCCCTCTGACAAGACGCAAATCCAAAGACGGTCGGCCCCCAACTACTCTGCCCGACGCCTCTCAATTTCGCCTGCTCTGCCAGCTTGACTGCCAGGGATATCTGGGGTCCGTTATACAGTCCACCCTGCTCAGGGACAAAAATTTCGGCGGCCTGCCGCATATAGGTGGTCAGTAGCGACGTGAAGTGATCCAAGTCCGCGTCTGGACCGAGCGAACGCATGGCCTGTTGGGCCAGATCCAGCATGTTGGACCGATTCGGATTGGGAGACCTGCCGATTTGAGAAAGTTTCTCCGATTCCGTCTGGCCGCAAACCAGCTTCGCCGGTGACGGCCGGACCAGCACGACGCGCCATTGGCTGGGAACCGCCACGGACCGCGTGTCCACCGTGCGAGCCGAGTCCGGTGGTGAATCGCCCGGCCCGTGACCTCGATCCAGTATCAGGCCGCCGTGCAGAAAGCCATGGAGTCCCACGGCCGATCGCAAGCCTCGTCCAGCGCGTTGAGCCAACTGCTGAGCGTCGCTGAGCTCCGGGATTTCAGAACAAGGTCGCCAGGTTGGGTCGGCCGTGGATACGGCTTGTCTGTCGATCTGAGAACGAATCTCCAGGCCGGCGGCGACAGCGGAAGCGAGCTGCGTTCCCGTACCGAGTCCGTTGTGCAGCGGCAACGCGCTGAATACTTCGATGTGATAAGAGGAGAGGCAGCAGGAGCCAGTCGACGCCTGGCGGTCGGTGTGCAGCTGAACCACATCGCCGATCCGCCGTGCGGTTTCTGACGCATCAGGCCCCGGCGGGGTATGCACGGAGTAGCACCGGTCTCGCCGGGCATCGGTTTGATGATTCTCGGTGCGAGAGATTCGCAGGCCAAGCAGCGGAGAAGACACCATCAGCCCGAGGCCGCCGAACCGCAGTGGCTCCCCCTCGGCCAGTTCCATCAGGCCGAAGTGCAGTCGACAGCCGGTCCGAATCTCAAGCAATGCCCGCTCCGTTACCTCAGTGGGATGCGAAATAATCTTGAAGCAACCTCCAAGCCTGCTGTTCACGAGGTCCGGCCGTCTTGGTGATCGCGACCTCAAGCTTGGAGAGATCTTCGTCGATTGCCGCGCGATCTGCAAGGTGCAATCGAGTGGCCAGGATGGTCGCCTCCAGGATCGCATGCTTGGCGCGATTCCATCCCCAAAACGGTCTCAGCACCCCCTGGTCGGTCACTTCGGCTTCCGCCCTGCTCCGCTGCTCGGACGCGTCCCAGCGGGTCACCTGCAGACGATACCAATGGCATGACGACGATATGATCCAGCCACCTTGTGTATGGCTGGTGTACTCGACAGAGACTGGCTGGCCCAACGCGGCTTGAACGATGGGAACCACGTCATCGACGACGTGAAAAACGCAGGTTGCGTTTTCACGCAGCAGTTGATAGGTCGTAGAACTTTGGAATGGCCGCAGAGTCCAAGAAGTCAACTCGGGGTTCACTAGCGGTCCCATGGGAGCGACGTGGGGGCTGCCGCCGGCGTCCACAGTCGTCAGCAAACCTTCAATAATCATGGCGTGCTTTTCTCGGTAACTTGTTGGATAAATTCGACGTACAGCCCGATCACGGCGTCTCGCTCAGTGTCGCGGAATGGATCATGCAATTGTCCGTCGAGTAGCTCCAGTCGGCAGTTGTCTCCTGCACGGCTGGCAAATTGTTTTGAGGCCTGATGGCTAGTCATGTAGTCGGATGTGCCGTGAGTGAGCAAGGTAGTCACGCCGAGCCGCGTGGCGTTTTCGAGTGCCCAAACGCCGCTATCGAGTAAGGCAGCGCCCAGGCGAAGCGACAGCTGGCTATGAAATAGTTGATCGTTTTTCAATTCCTCTTGCTCGATCGGATCACTCATCAGCCGCTCCACGACGATGTTCGAACGTAGGCAGAAGTTCGGAGCTAGCAGCAGCAGGACTCTTGCCGCCTTCTCCAGCAGCCAACCCGGAGCGCGGACCGCTCTGAGCATGGGGCTGGAGGAGATGACCGCCTGAGGTAATCTGTCATGACGCATGGCGTAGTTCAGTACCAGATTCCCCCCCATGCTGTGCCCAAACAAGACTTGGCGCAGGCCAGGAAACTCGGTTTCGGCCAATGATAAAAATTCATCTATGTCTGCCAGCATTCCTTGGTAGGAATCGATACAGCCGCGTTTCTCAAGGCTTTGACCATGTCCCTGCTGATCAAAGGCCAGCACGGCAAATCCAGCTTGCACGAATTCAGCTGCCAGTCGTCGATAACGACCGCCATGCTCTCCAAGGCCATGCACGATGCACACGACCGCTCGAGGCTGAGCACGGGGCGACCAACGATGCACGAACTTTCGTGGGCCGGAAGTGATGTCAGTCCACTGAGCTGAGTACTGCATGCGGAATCTATGGTGAAAAACTCGGCGACACTTGGCGGATCATTCCGGCCTATGAGCGAACCCACAACAGGCCGGCTGTTCTCTAGAACGCGGAATGCAAAATATCTTCAAGGTCGCTTAGCCTGGGCGTTTGCGGATTGACGTCCATGAGTCGACGTATTGTAAATGATTTGGCAGCCAGTTCAGAAATCGACTCGCGGCTCATCCCCAATTCCCGCAGCCGGGTGCGAATTCCGACCAGACGCAGGAGTTCCTCGATCTTCTCGATGGCCCTCTCAGCGGTCTGTCGCTGACTGAGTCCCGCCACATCAGCACCTAGCCAAAGCGCGATGTCGCAGAACTCTCGAATGCGGACCGGCAGATTGTAGCGCATCACGTGAGGCAGAAGCAGACCATTGCCTTCACCGTGTCCACAGTGGGTGAGAGCGCCGATCGGGTACTCCAGCGCATGGACCATACCGACCCCGCTGTTGGAAAAGGCCATGCCGGCCAACATGGCGGCAAACGCCATGTCATCTCGAGCCGTGCGGGACGTGGGCTGTTGATAGGCGGTTACCAGCGAGCGGCCCACCAGACGAATGGCCTCGGCCGCAAGCAGCCGTGTTAGTGGATAGCTTCCTTCGTAAGCCCGAGCCTGCGGATCGACGTCCACCATTTCAGAGAAGTCGCGGTTGGTATACGCTTCGATGGCGTGTACCAGCGCATCCACACCGCTATGGGCCGTCACTGTGGGCGGACACGAATCCGTCAAGGCTGGGTCCACGAAGGCACCGGTGGGCCTGAGCCACCGTGATAGCGAGCTGACCTTGATGGACTGCCGCGTATCGGTTAGCACGGCGGAGTGAGACACTTCGCTGCCAGTGCCCGCGGTCGTTGGCAGGGCGAACATGGGCAGCACGGGACCCGGTATTTGGTCAAAGCCGAAAAAGTCGCTTGGCTTGCCACCGTGCTTCACGACGGTCGCGGCGATTTTGGCGACGTCTAGATTGCTGCCACCGCCGATTCCGATGACGCAGTCAGCCTGGGCAGCTCGGCCTGCCTCACAGGCTTGCCCGGCAACATCCACGGTCGGCTCCGCTACGCACGCGTCAAACAACGTGAGGTGGGATGCCCTGCTGCGGAGTGCCTCGATCAGCTCCTGCACGGCCGGAAGTGCCCCGACGGTCGTATCTGTGACAACGAGCGGACGCGTCCACCGGCCGATCGCCAGTTGTTCCGCTAGTTGCATGCGACAGCCACGCCCAAATTTGACTGAGCTGGCGGTTGCAAACTGCCAAACCGTGTTTGCCACTATGTTCGCCACTGGGGCTGACTCCGCGGATAGGCTGACCTACGGTTTTCGTTTCAGCATAAAGAGCTCGTACATGGGATCGGCAATTTTTTCAGCACTGGAATTGCTCAGTTCTTCGGTTAGCAATTGATCGAATTGCCCCTGGAAGATTTCTTCGGCACGACCACCATGGAAGTAAGCGGCAGGTTGTTGTGTGCTGCGGAATGCCTTGAGCATCTCGGCAAAGAAGGTCTGTCCAACGAAGTCGTGGAAGGCCTCCTTGAGCTCATCGGGCTGCTTGCCGTCCCGGGCAGCCTGGAGCTGCTCTCCGGAGTTTTGCTGACCGTCGAGCTGAGAAGCGGTCAGGCTGCTGAGGGGATTCGAAGGGATCTGCATGGTTGATAGTCCACCTCTACTGGATGACGAGTTCGCCGTACAGGTCGCCGTTGCGTTTGAGCGTACGGATAATAGCGATGACGTCAACCGTCGGTACGCTCAGCGCGTTCAGGGCTTCGACCAAGTTTTTCAGCTTGGGCCTGAGCTGGCCGGGAGACGCGGTATCGATGCCCACAAATCCAGCCTGTTCCGATCGCGCTTCGATGGAGAGGTTTTTATGCGTGATGACCACAGGGCTAATCATCACGTCCTCGCCGATCGTGATCACTCCTTCCCGCTGATTGATCACGACGCGCTTCTTTTTCTTAATGTGGGCTAGTGGAAGATCAAGTATCAGGGATACAAACTGGACGGGCTGCTGCTGGTAAAATGTCGGAAGCGGAACTTCGACGTGCAGTTGGTCGATGGCTCTAGCAGTGATCAACGAATCAGACGCGTTGTTGCCTCCGCCGATCAGGCCTGATTGATTCAGGCCGTTGATCGTGTCTTGTATGTCGACCGCGGTTGAAAAGCTGGCCAAGTCGCGATCGAGGATCAGAGTCAGTTTTCCATCTGAGGTGAATTCGTTGGTGATGGTCGCTTCCATCTTGCAGCCGTCGTAAATCATACCCGAAGTCGGCAGGGCGGGATCGGGTAAGGAAATCGGGCCTTGAGCGAGTGCGTAGACGGTTGGTCGGTCCGCGCGTGGCCCCAGCAGATACGAGAGCATCAACCTGCCGCCTTGCAAACTCTTGGCACCAATCGCGCTGACGCTGCAGTTGAGCGTATCGCCTTGCTGCGCACCTGCCGGGGGGATGGAAGCAGTGACCATGACCAAGGCTACGTTGCTGGTTCCCTCGATTTCCTCCAGCAGAGGCAGACCTTGCGTGTCGGTGGCGATATTGCCACCCATGACTTGCATCATCCGCGCCAGCGTTCGCGCGGTTGGCTTGATCGACTTGTCATCCCCAGTGCCTTTGAGGCCGACGACCAAACCATACCCTTGAAGCGTATTTTCTTCTTGGCCTTTGAGCCGACATATGTCACGCACCCGCAATTGTTCGTCCGCACGAGCGCCCGTGGCGCCTAGGCAGCTCAGTAGCAGCAGTGCGGTAGCGGATGTAGGTCGCAAGATTAATTTCCAAGGCATTAGCTTACCTCACGGGACACTTCGGCCATACTAGAAGGGTTGAAGGCGACTGAACCACTCAGTAAACCAACCGCGTCGATATCCGTCTCGCGCCTGGCCAGCCTCGCGCTTGGAGATATTCATGTGGATGATGTCGCGGCTGAGCACGACGTTATCCGGACCGATCGCCTGATCTTGGCATTCGCCGCTGAGCGATATCTCCCATCGATTGTCGTTGTTCGTGATACTCTTGTGCGCTTCGAGCACAATTCGGCCATTGGGGCGGATGTCGACGATTTCCGCCGCGATATTGAACGTCAGAGACTCGCGGGTAATAACCGAAGAGTTGGCACGGTAAATTTGGTTTAGCTGACCACTGACTGAGGGATCGCCGTCACTCTGCGGCGACGGCTTGATCGTATCCAGGCCCACCAGGTCGATCCACTCTTCGAGAACGGTGTCATAGATCGCGTTTTTTCGCTGCGCCGCGATACCATCGGCCACCATCCTCGCGGCCTCGTCAACGCGGATTTGCACGATATCGTGAATTCTCAGAATTCTGCTCTGTGGTGGTGGCTGGTAAGTGTAGGACGCCCCGAGCTGCGGAAACTGTTGGTTGGCTCCTTGCATGGCAGCGCCTGCACCAGCGTATGGCGGTGGCAGGACGTTTCCAGGTGCTGCCTGGTTCGGCGGTGCTGCCGGATCAAGAAACAGGCTGCTGTTTTGGGCCACCGCACCGCCGGCACTACAGACGCTCAAGAGGAATCCAAGCGGCCAACGGATCGACAGAGTCCAGACGGAACGGTGTGGAGCGTCCATGGGAAGACTTTCTTCTAGGGCAAACGGTTGGGGCGAGTTAACGTATGGCGGCGCCTCGAGCCGCGACGGCGGCGATACGGACTTTCAGCGGTCCGACGACAGTGGCGTGTTGCCGATGCCGTGAGCCAAGGATCTCGACTTCAATTAGCTCCCCGACTGAGCCGCTGCCGAGTGATTTACCTTGGGTGCGGACCGACACGCCTCCGGCGACCGATTCCACCTCAATGAGTTCACCTCGCGAGATGACGACTGGCTCGCCGATAACGCCTTCGGAAATGGGCAACCCCGTGCTGAGACTTCTGCGTAGCTGCTTGCCGAGTACCTGTTCGAATTGGGTGAAGTACTTCGATTCGTCCGCGGCCCAGCGCTTTGGGAGAGGACGGTACGTGATAGCACTTTCGGTAATGATTTCGTCACGTCGCATGGGACGCGTGGTAGCCACGATCATCGGCGGCAACGCCACCCGAGCTTTTACGGAAACGGGGATGATCGTTCCACGGTCTTTGACTTGGAGTACAAACTCTTGGTCACCTTCCCACGGCTCCTTGCCGCCGCCGATCGACACGATGTGACGTCTCGATTGCAGAGCGGGTACGCGCGTGTTGGGTACATGGACTTCGATCCGCCAGTCGGTGCGTTCTCCGGTGTGCAGCGTCAGGTATTCACCGATCGCCTGGCTGACCAGATTTTCAGCCTGCGTGACCGCCCGTTCCTTGAGAAAGGCGGGGGTCATGGAATCCAGGGCCTTGCCGCCCGCCGATGCGATTCGTTGCAGTTGGCACTGAGTTGCCCCGGACCAACGGATGCTTGCCGGGTGGATTCCTCGCAGTTCCAGATGTTGAAGCACGTCCTGACTAAGCCAGGTCTGAGGCGCATTTTCGCGCGGTGCCGGCCCCAAAGGCAGATCCATCATTTTTTCCAACGACGGACTGTTGCCCGAGAGCACCTCGACCAGATCTCCAAGCCGCACAACTTGACTGGAGGCATGGGGGTTGTCCACGAAACGCATAACCACCTGGCCTGCCGCCTGGACGGGCTGGAACCATCCGCAGCTCAGCTGCAGAACCAGAGATAGCAAGAGTGCAAGTCGCATAGAGCCCAGGTTCATGCCAAGGGAGTTCACGCAGTGGTCAGGGCACTTTCTGGTGGCGGTGAGCGGCAGGATGTTAGCCGCCGGTAAGCCCAACGAAGTACCGGTGGCTGGCTCCATTCCGCTCACAGACTCTGTTACAAAATCATTCATTGGCGCTGGCCGTACCTGAAGTGAATCCTATGGAGTACCAACTCACGACGAACCGACCTAGAAGCGACGCAAGTTCGAAATCAGCTGCATCAGCTGATCGCCCGCCTGGACAGCTTGCGAGTTCAGCTCAAAGCCGCGCTGGGTGGTGATCAGGTCGATCAACTCCTGCACCGGCTCGACGTTGGATGCCTCCAAATTTCCTTGGAGTATGTGGCCGAGTCCGTCTGAGCCCGGATCACTGAGAATGGCGGCGTTGCTGGCGTCGGTTTGCTGGTACAGGTTTTCACCAACCTTCAATAGGCCATCGGGATTGATGAACTGGGCCAGCTGGATTTGGCCGACTTGCTGCAGCTCGTTCACACCGGGCTGTTGCACGGAGACTTGACCCGTGCCGCTAATGGAAATCGCCATCGCATCCTGCGGGATCGCGATGGGAGGATCCAGCAGACGTCCGGTCTGCGCCGAGCCAATGACCAGGTTGCCTTCCGCATTGATATCCAGGTTTCCGGCACGCGTGAACATGGCTTGCTGAGTGAGTGGATCGGTCACCGCGAAAAACCCCGTGCCTTGAATGGCAATATCGAGCTCGCGACCCGTGTTTTGCACGGTACCTTGGCGAAAGTCTTTTTGCGTACTCTGTATTTTCGTTCCCAGACCGACTTGGGTGCCCGTAGGCGTCGGCTGCTGGCCCGCATCGAGCACGCCCGGGTAGACTTCGTTGCGGTACATCAGGTCTTCGAAGTTGGCGCGGTCCTTCTTGAAGGCCGTGGTGTTGATATTGGCCAGGTTGTTCGCGATCACGTCCAACTTGGTTTGCATGGCATCCATGCCGGTTGCCGCGGTGTACAGTGTCTGTACGCTCATTACGTCTGCATCCTAAATTAGCTTTGCCGAAGTACTCGGCCGATCAGTTGTCCCATGGCTTCATCTTGCGTTTGGATCATTCGCACGTTGGCTTCGTATACTCGCGAAGCTTCGATCAACTGCATCATGGCTCCGGTAGGTTCAACAGCCGAAGATTCGAGAGCACCGTTGACGACCGCTCTTTTCTGTCTGGGGACTTCGTCAACGGGTGTCAAGGATTCGAAGAGGTTGTCTCCAACTCGCGAAAGATCTCCTGCCTCTCGAGGCCGAACGAGTTTCAGCAGGTGACGATCTCCGCCTTGAACTACCGATCCATCGTTCATGACTTCATAGGGTAACGTTGGATCAATGGTGATTTCGTTGTCCGTGTTTGACAGGACGGGGTCGCCACCCGGGGTTACCAAAATGCCGCGCGAATCGAACTGGAAATTGCCGGCGCGCGTCAATAGCTGCTTGCCACCTCTCTCGATCGCGAAGAAACTCTCGTTATCACGGATAGCAAAATCCGTACGAATGCCGGTCTGTCGAATGGCACCTTGCTCGAACTGGGTGACGCTGGGCTGGATGGTGACACCACCGCTCAGATCATCGACCGTACCCTGGCCGGCAACGCTTTGGCCCTCCTCGATGGCCTGCGTATGGCGACTTTGCAACATCGCCAGATGTGGTTTGAAGCCGGCGGTATCGATATTGGCCAGATTTTGACTGAGGACTTCCAGCCGATGGTTTTGGGCGTTCGCACCGGCTGCTGAAAGATAAAGACCGTATGGCATGGCGTCGCTGCCGCGTTGTCGTTCGCACCCCTGCGAGTCGATTCTGTATTGCCGTTTCCCATTTTTTAGATTGCGCGTCAAGTCGGAAAACGGCGCGGGCGACTGGTCAGATCAACTCGCCTGATAACGCAGGTAGAACAGGAGTGCGGAGAGTGACTTGGAATCTTGGATTTCCCCGCCGGCGAGCAGTTTTTCCAGAGTTGCCGGTGTCACCAAATGATTGACGATCTGTTCGCCAAATTCGCGGGCAGGTTGGTCTTCGGAGAGCCCGGTAGCTACAAACGCATGCATTCGCTCGTCCAGAATTCCCGGGGACATAAAAAACTCGCATAGAGGCTGCATCCGGTCGCAACGATATCCCGTCTCCTCCAGAAGCTCGCGATGGGCCGTAACGATCGGCGGCTCGCCGGGTTCGAGCGTGCCGGCGGGCAACTCGAGCAGTTCGCGATCGACAGCAACGCGGTAGTTGCGTATCAGGCAGATTTGTCCATCGTCAAGGATGGGCAAGATCACCACGGCTCCAGGGTGTCGCACCACTTCGCGCGAAAGCGACTGACCGTCAGCAAAGTTCTGCGTGACTCGCTCGACGCGAAATCGCGAGGCTGCCAGTAGTGTATGGATTTCTAGGTCTTTGCTTCTGTCAGACACCAGTCGCCCGTCGTCTGTGTGAGGCCCGGTGGAAGCCTAGCCTGCCAGCCGGCGTCGCGGCTCTTCGGTAGCGGACCGTTCGATGGTACTGGGACGATAGCGGAACTGCATCAAATACGCATCTTCGGTGGTGTCTTCGTAGAAGTCGCGGAGGACCGAAATGGCCCGGAAGCCAAGTTGTTTGAAGAACAGCTGGGCGTCCAGATTGGTCTCGCGTACCTCGAGCATGATTCGATTGCGGCGATCGAGCGAGAGCTTGCTAGCTAGCTTATCGATCATCGACCGGCCAACGGAAGCTCGCCGGCAATTTGGGTTGACGGCGAAGTTCAGGAGGTGCAAGCGATTTTTGTGAAGTTCATAAATCATGAACCCAACCACCTGGTCATCTCGTTCTGCGACCATCCCAATGCAATTGCGTTGGCGCAGACAGCGAATGAACTCTTCTTCGGACCAAGGAAACTCAAAGCTTGTTTCCTCGATTGCCAGCACCGAAGGCATGTCTCTGCGAATCATCCAGCGTATGTGAACACAGGATTGACTGCTTTCTGCCATTGGCATGTGGGGTCCCTCCGCAAGGTTCTGATAGGAACGGTAGAGTAATTCTGCCGCTGAAGAGCGCCCGGTGTTGGCCAGCCGACCGCAGAGTCGGATCGTATCAAAACCGTCATGGGTCGCCAATACGGAAACTCCTTAGTCCGCCGATTTTCGGTAGGTCGCGTCGCAGCGGCGCACACGAGCGTTGCCTGCTCCCTTGCGAAAACGAAAAAGCCCAATCGCTCAGGATTGGGCTTGACGGTGACGTGTTTTTGGGAGGTGTTTGTTTACTCAAGAATCATATCATCGACCGTTAATCCGGACGGAATCATCGGCAATACATGCTCCTGGTAGGGCACCGAGACATCGAGTACGAATGGTCCTGGGTATTGGATCATTTCCTCCAGCGCGCTCCGCAGATCAGATTTTTTGCTGACCGTGGAGGCGCCGCATCCAAATCCTTTGGCAATCTGCACAAAGTCGGGATAGCGTTCGACTACATAGGCGTGTGAGTCCGTCACACCGGGACCACTGGCTTCCTCATGGTCGATGGGACCCAGGTAAGTATGAGCCCGGTTGCTTTCCATGAATCGATCTTCCCACTGCACCACCATTCCCAGGTGCTGGTTGTTCAGTAACAGGACTTTCACCGGCAGTTTTTCGCAGTGAAGCGTGGCGAGTTCCTGAATGTTCATTTGGAAGCTTCCGTCGCCATCGATATCGACAACCAGTGCGTCGGGGTGGGCGGCTTGGACTCCCATCGCTGCGGGCAAACCAAAGCCCATCGTTCCCAGGCCAGAGGAACTGAGCCAGCGGCGCGGGTGCCGGAAGTTGTAAAACTGAGCCGCCCACATCTGATGCTGGCCGACGCCGACCGTAATGAACGTGTCACGATCCTGCGTTAGGTTGGATAGTTCGCGAATCGCATGTTGCTGTAAGATGCCGTCGAACGTTTCGTCATAGGAGAAAGGATGCTTCTTTTTCAGCTCTTGGCAGTGTTTGACCCAGTCCGATATGTCTTCGGGCGGCTCAACAATCTTGTTCAGTTCGTCCAGCGCGAAGCGTACGTCGCTGCAAACGGGAATGTGAGCGACCTTGTTCTTGTTCAATTCCGATGCATCGATGTCGACGTGAATGATCTTGGCATTCTTGGCAAATGCCTCCAGCTTGCCCGTGACGCGGTCGTCGAATCGCACGCCCAGGGCGATGAGTAGATCACAGTCTTTCACGGCGAAGTTGGCGTAGGCCGAACCGTGCATGCCGAGCATGTCCAGCGACAGAGGGCCGTCGTTGGGATAGAGTCCCAATCCCATGACCGTCATCGTGGTGGGAATCCCTGTTTTCTCGACCAGCTCCCGCAGCGCCTGCGAGCCATCGGCACCGATGACGCCACCTCCACAATAGATGATCGGGCGACGAGAATGCTTGATGGCGGCTGCAATTTGCCGAATCTGCTCCGGTTGCGCATGGGGTGTTTTGAGCCGGTAGCCGGGCAGATACATGGCAACGTCCCAGTCAACTTCGCAGCTGTCGAGCTGAACGTCCTTAGGCATGTCGACCAAAACGGGGCCCGGACGGCCCGTGGTGGCAACATGAAACGCTTCCTTCATGACACGTGCGACATCTTCTACTCGGGTGACCAAATAGTGCTGCTTCGTGATGCTGCGGCAGACCTCCACGATGGGCGTTTCCTGGAACGCATCGGTGCCAATGACTTTGGTGGGAACTTGGCCCGTGATGGCAATCAGCGGGATGCTGTCCAGCTTGGCATCAGCGATTGCCGTCACCAGATTGGTCGCTCCGGGACCACTGGTTGCCATCGCCACGGCCGGTTTGCCGGTGCTGCGGGCCATGCCTTGTGCGGCAAATCCACCACCCTGCTCGTGTCTGGGCAGGATCGTTCTTAGGTTCTCTCCGTATTTGGTGAGCGATTGGTGCATGGGCATGCTGCAACCACCCGGATAGGCAAAAATGACTTCCACACCGTGGTCCACCAAGGATTTAACCAGGATGTCAGCACCGGTCATAACCTCCGTCGCACGTTTTGTTTCAGCCGAAGCCATTCGTCATTCTCCCAAGTCTCAATCAGAACAGAATAAAGATAAAGGTTACCGGCCGGCATCAGCCAAGACGCCGACGACGGCTATAACTGGACACGGAATCCGCGGAAATGCTCGCGGTCATTTTGGCTCGCTCGAACGGATCAAGACCAATTTGCTCGCCAGGCCGTCCATCAGAGGTTCGTCGGTCTGAGGAAAGTCCCTCTAGATCATTTTCCCTGTTGTCTTTAAGAATAAAGCAATAATGGCGTTTTTCAACTCTTAATCTGCTCGGTTCTCGCCGGCAGGGTATGGCAAAAGGAACTCCGATTATGCTCAAAGAATGGCTCGCCGTTGCCTTGGGCGGTATGCTTGGCACACTCGCACGCCACGCATTATCGGGCGTTTTTTCCCTCATCAGCCCCTCTTGGTTGCCCATCGCGACCTTATCGGCCAACGTCGTCGGCTGCTTTGCGATCGGCGTTCTCGCACAGTGGACCATCCAGCAGCAATTCGTTGGTCAGTGGTGGGTCGTCGGCATTCGTGTGGGCTTTCTCGGTGGACTGACCACATTCAGTTCCTTCGGCCTGGAAGTCATTCGCATGTGGCAGACCGAACGTGCGATCCATTCCATCGCCTTTGTGACTTCGCACCTGGTGGTCGGCCTGGCTGCGGTGGCACTCGGGATGTCCCTGGCCAAGGCTACCGCGGGCGAATTGCCCCTGGCGGAAGGTTAGGCCCGGGGCCGTCCCAATTACCCCCCGAACAAAACCACAAGAAACGCCGCTATAGTTTCGGTATGGGACGTTTGGGAGCAGGGGGCGCGAGCATCCGAGCTTGATCGTCCCGCCCCGGACGAGGCGTATTGTTGTTGTTGGCCCGATTGTTCCGCGCCGGAGGGTTGAGATCGGTGAATTCCTCCACCCACTTCCAGCCTATCGGTGCCCGCAGCTCGCGCCGGGCCAGCAAGCCCCAAGGAGTCCCTTGATGTTTTTCAGCCACCGATGTCAATAGTTCTCTGGCTAGCTTGCCCTCTTTCTCCAGTTTGCTGCCAACACTGACTTCATCAGCCGGTCGCAATACCCACGTGTTGTTCTTCTCGTTTTCGAAGTTCATACCACGTTTCGCCTTAGCCAACATGGCGTTGTACGTTTCCGCACGGGTCTTGTGAGCCAGGACCGTTCCCAGTGCCAGATCAAATCCCGCGATCCAGCGAGGCGAAGCTTCCTGATCGCGATGGTCCGCACCGGTTCGAAGCACCTCGGCCAACTGCGCCAATTGAGGTTCTAGTCGGGCTGCTTTCTGCTGGGCAGTCGTCAGGGCGGTCGCCAACGCGGCGTCACTGCGTTTGACAAAGCGTAAGGCCGGGTTTTGCAGCGTATCGACCCGTGGCATCTGAGCTGCCTGAATCAGGACTTGCCTGAGCGGACTGTCGCTGACGCGTTTCTTGTATTCCTTGGTGTCCACGTAGTCAGGGCGGTACTTCACCATGACTTCCGGGTCGAAGAAGTATTCCAGGTTGGACGAAAACGGATCAACTTCGCTACGGCGAACTCGCCTGCCGGTCCGGCGATTTGAATGCACCGTGAAGTAAATTCCGCCCGTTTCGTAGGTCAGTCGGCTCAGGGCAAACGGGCCAAATCCGGAGTCAATCACTGGCTCGCGGTAGTAGTCGTCCCGGAAGCCCAGTTTCACGCGTTCCGGCATAATGGACTCTGGCCCCTGATCGACTTCAGCCCACTGAGGCGTCTGGTCGTACTTCGGGTCCGGATCGACATACTTCACATAGGTCGTATCGCGACCAAAAGGGGCTGGAACACCGATGACGTAAACTGGAATCGCATACTTGCAGCATTCCTTGATCGTGGCGTCGAGCCCGTTGGCATCGTCCCCTCGCTCATCGGTAACGGCGATAAACATCACGTTGCGCTCAGCACCTCGACCGGTGCGGCTGCTCCGATAACGTTTGAATTTTTCGACGCCCTTGTAGAGAGCTGAAAACACGCGCTCGACACCCGACTGATCCATTTCGATCGAGTCGATGGCTTGCCGAATGGCATCGATGTCGGCCGTTGGCTTGGGGGTCAGAACGTGGACTTGCTCACCAAAGGCAAACACGCTGGTCAAAAGCGGCTCGTCGCCATCGCGAGCCTCTTCAGGGTCCTGCTGAGAGCGGCCGATGATTCCCAGCTCTTCGTAGATGCGATCAAACCGATCACGAATCTCCTGTCGCCGCCTGAGCAAGCTTCCGGATTGATCGAAGAACCACACAACCAGCGTCGGACGCTCCTCCATCGAGCGCAGGATTTCATAGGTGATCCGGTCGACCGCACCGTCGGTCCCCGTGGTGCCAACGCCAGTCATCCCTTTGACAATGACATCGCTCCGAACCAATCCAACCGCCCTGGCAATCTGATTGTTCAGGTTGAGCGTAGCGTTGATCGCCGGCGGATCCAGTGAGGGCGACGGGATTTCCGAAAGGTCGGCCAGTATGGGAGCCGTGCTGAGTGCCATCGACGAATCGGAACTGCTATTGGCCCCCGGTTTAGTCGACGGCTCTTCCGAGATTGCCACGTTCTCGATCAACGTGAATTCATCTTCCTCCAGCGGAGGGGTTGCGCGGAGAGCGAGGCTTTCCTGGTTGGTGGCGGCAACAATAGGGACAACGGCCAACGCCAGAATCAGCACAGTGTGGAACAAGAGGCTCACGAGAAATGCCTGCGAGTCATTATTCAGCCACAATGGTGGTGGCTGGAGCATCTCTTCCGATAGGACGTCTGCCTGCTGCTGGATCTCCATTTCTTCCCTGCCCAGAGTCAGAGTCTTGTTCTCAGCCTCCTGGTTATCAGCTAACCGTTTCAGCATCTAGCGCCGTCCTTTCCTGAGTCTTCCTGTTCCCGGCCCGCGCTCGTCTTTCCGGCCGCCGCGCGCAGCACGGCCGCTCGTAGGCAGCCATGATCACCAAGGACATCCGTAACTTTCAGGAAACCCATCAATCTACCGTAGCAAAGAAGCCCAGGAAAAGCCAGGATTGCGGGCGAAATGAGCCGTTACGATGTAGGCACGAGTTCGGTTTTTACGATGATCCCATCGGGCGATGGAAGATGAAGTGTCCGGTATCCGCCGGCCTGCAACCGCCCCCTACGGGAGTTTTGCTTAGGCTCGCTTGACACCATGGGCGCGGATGCTCATTTCCAGCCTGAAGCCCTGCAGGCGATCTGGCCCAATCGAATGATCGGACCCGCCGGCAAAATCACCACTGACAGAATGAGAGCGAATTTGCTGGGCCAAAGTACCTACGCAGCAGGCCAGCTCGTTCCCATACCCTACTTTTCGGGAGTACGGTTGCGAGGGGAAGGAGGTCGAATGGT
>JANQJJ010000196.1 GCA_028281725.1 Pirellulaceae bacterium
CACTCGTGTCGGCGCCGTCGGCTGCGACTTGATCCCCTGGCTCAACCCGAGTCACCAAGTGACAGAGCGTGCCGTCATGCAAATAGACTCGATTTCGGCCGCCGAGTTTGGCCGAGTACAGAGCCTCGTCGGCGCGGCTCACTAGATTCGCAATTCTGTCCTCGGCTTGGATCTCAGCAACGCCGGCGCTGAGCGTCAAGCGGATCACCCGATCTTCGTGGACGATTTCGATCTTGCTCACTTCGTCACGCAATCGCTCTAGTACGGCTGCGGCGTCACCGACCCGCGCGGTACTGAGCACGGCGAACTCCTCGCCACCATAGCGAGCGATGCACACGGTGTCATCCAACTCGGTCTGCAGCGTATCGGAGATATGTTGCAAGACCGCATCACCGGCGAGATGACCATAGGTATCGTTGATTTGCTTGAAGTGGTCGATGTCGACCAACCCGAGTGCGAATACTTGGCCTGTGCCCTGCCATGACGCAAACAGTTCGCGCGTGGCTTTGTCGAATGCACGTCGGTTGAGCAGCCCCGTCAAGCCATCGGTGCGAGCTTCCGTCAGGTAGCTCGAAATCTGATCGGTCTGTTGTTGCAACTTCTCTTCCGCATGGTCGAGCCGTTCTTGCAGCCGCTTATTCGTCTCCATCACTTCCGATATCCAGGCCAAGACCCTTTCCTTCGGTAGCGCGCTCTTGCTCTCGGCCTCCCGGCTCAAAGAAGTCAACTGGGACTGATACTTAGAGACATCACCGGAAAACTCGCTGGTCCAGCTAGATAGATCTTTGAGCATTTGCAAGAACTGGCTGCGGTTCACCAGGTCGCCGGCGGGCGATGCCCTCCGCCCAAACCAGTACCCCAGCAGGAGTCCAACCACGAGCAGGCCGGTACCGACAGCCAGGCCGAGCAGAAACAAAAAAAAGATCGGAGTGTTTTGGGGCACGCTGTGCTCCTGAAACTCGGTTACCTGAAAACGGTCGCGGGCGGATCGGCAAGCAGCGCGTCATCCGCCGTACTCGGCGAGTCATTCTTTGAGATCACGACCACGCCACCCGGACTGATGGTAAAGCCACGTCGGCGGTCCAATTCCAAATCGTAACCAATTTCCATTTCGGGCGGGATGCTAACTTCTTTGTCGATGATCGCCCGTCGGACTCGGGCATGGCGTCCGATATCCACCCCTTGAAAAACGATGCTGTCTTCCACCAGAGCGTAGCTATTAACGCGTACATTGGGACTGATCACACTGCGTAGAGCCTTCCCCCCACTGAGAATCGTTCCTGGACAAACAATGCTGTCAATCGCCTGACCACAACGTTCCTGGTCGCCATCACCGCCGAATACGAATTTCGGTGGTGGAAGATTGGGCTGTAGGGTTCGAATGGGCCAGTCTTGGTCGTACAAGTTGAGCTGGGGGTCCACGTCGATCAGGCCCATGTTCGCTTCGAAATAGGCGTCGATCGTGCCGACATCACGCCAGTACGCCTGACGCTTTCGATTCTCATCGCGAAACGGAAACGCGTAGACACGCTGGCTATCGATGATCGACGGAATGATGTTCTTGCCAAAATCATGCTGACTGCCCGGCTCGGTCGCATCTCGGCAAAGCTGCTCAAACAAGAAGCGGGCCGTAAAAACGTAGATTCCCATGGATGCAAAGCAGTGCTCGTCATCGCCCGGCATAGTCTGAGGTTCGGCGGGCTTTTCTTGAAACCCCACAATCCGGTTCTCGTCGTTCACCTGAATCACGCCAAACTGTTTAGCCGATTCCCGATCGACTCGCAGAGCACCGACCGTCAAGTCCGCTTCCATCTCCTTATGAAACTCGAGCATGGAGCCGTAATTCATTTTGTAGATATGGTCACCAGCGAGAATCAAAACGTATTCTGGCCTATCTTTCTCGATGACGAAAATGTTCTGATAAACCGCATCGGCAGTCCCTTGGTACCACTGTTCATCAATACGCTGCTGTGGGGGAACCACGTCGAGGAACTCACCAAGCTCCGAACAGAAGTATTGTCGCCACCCCAGGTTGATATGACGATCCAGACTCAGAGCCTTGTACTGGGTCAAAACGAGCAGTCGCCTGAGCCCGGAATTGATCGCGTTAGAAAGGACAAAATCGACGATTCGATAGTGGCCACCAAAGGGAACCGCCGGTTTCGCACGGTCAAGCGTCAACGGTTCCAGTCGCGTTCCTTTTCCGCCTGCCAACACAACGGCCGTAGTATTCCGCAACATGGTTTGGGTTCTCTTGACGAAGTTTCGTGAAGACGCGCGTTACACGATCAAGTCGTGTTTTGCCCGTTAGGATGATACCACTTTCGGCAAACAAAGAAAATCTCGATCCCTGCCTGGAGAGTCCCTCAGTCGCCTGATCGATTCACCCTCGGCACGGCGGAGCGTGCCTGCACCTTGGAACGTTAAGGAGCCTGTTTTAAGACCATCGACGCAACCAAGACTCCAGCACCAATAAATTCCAGAGGCGATAGCAGTGATTCACGCGACCGGACATATGTTGATCGATTAACCGGCGGATTGCATCGGGCCGGAAAAACTGATGCGAGCGTGCATCGGCGCCCAGCAGACGCTGCTCGGTCAGCGTGCGAAGCTCCTTTTGAAACCAGCTTCCCAGCGGCACCCCAAATCCCATCTTCTTCCGAGTCCAGATCTGTCGCGGCAGGAGTTTGTCGAAGGCCGTGCGGAGCAGGCGTTTGCCGATGCCGCGGCGGAACTTCAGTTGCGATCCTAGCGCGGCGGCCAGCTCAACGAGGCGAAAATCGAGAAAAGGTTGTCGGCACTCAAGACCATGTGCCATGGACGCGATATCTACCTTGGTCATCAGGTCGCACGGCAGGTAGGTCACCAAATCGCTCAAGGACGATTTGCTAATCAAGTCGCGCTGGCCCACGCCTTTCCAAGCCGACTCAAAGAACTCGAACGGGTCTTCGTCCGGCAGCCGGGCAAGCAACTCGTCGGTGTAGAGGTCGGCACGCATCCGTTCCGGAAAAATCTGCAGCCAGTTCATGTAACGTCGGGCAAGGGGCTGGTTGAGCGCTTCGCCGAATCGTTGCAGCCGCCGGACAAACGATC
>JANQJJ010000102.1 GCA_028281725.1 Pirellulaceae bacterium
CTACTGGGCATCGCAGCTTGTGTTGCTCGCCAGCTGGATCGTGTTGTTATTGACGATCGCCATCCCAGCCGCACGGCATATGGCGACTAGCCTGGGAGCAAATTGGGCGGCTGATACAAGCCTATTCGCCACGCGCGCGCCGGATCGGCTGGGGTTCGCTTTGCTAATCTGCACCGGTGTTTTTTTGACATTCGTTTGCTCCTGGCTGGGACAGATTCGCTCTCAGTGGAAGCTCAAGGTCTCCGTCGCTTACCTGCCGATCTTTTCGGCGTTTGCCACAGCGGCTTGGGTGGCATCTCCGCTGGCGCTCCCGGCTGCACTGTGGGTCCTAGCCCTGTGGTTGGTCGGGAGTGAGCTACTTGCATGGTGGGGCCCGAGCGGATCACGTCTGTCTGAATCCGGCTGGCGCCGGTTGTTTGCCCAGGACGAGAAAACGTCGCGAGAAGACGGGTGGTTGGCCTTAGGTCGAGGGTTGGCGTTAGGTCTGCTGCTCGTGGGAACGGTAGCCATACTGATCGTCGCTTGCTCCGATCGGCTGCCAACGGAATTGTCTCCGGCCAGCGCCGGTGGCTGGGGGGCTGGTGCGCTGGTGTTGTTGCGATTCCTGGGGCCGGTGTTGGTCGTGATGCTGGTGCGCTGGGCGCTGAGTGTCAGAGATGCTACGCATCCGGCCATGATCGCGATCAGCGGTTCGGCAGTCGCCATCGCGGGAGGTTTCACGTCTTGCTTGGCCATTCCCAGCGCTCCGGCCTGGCCATCGTCGGGAATCGTCCTGCTGCAGGTGACGTCGCTCATTGCGGCCGCTTTAGCCTGGTTGACCATGGGTATCACGACACTGCGCAACTTGACGGCCCTGCGGTTGGCCGCTGGCGGTACCGCCAGCCTCAGGCAGTTGCTTCCCAAGGCCATGCAGGGCGCGCGGCAGCGGCGCATGGAAAAGGCAAGTTGGTCACTGAATCAATTCGCGCTGGCATCGGTCGTCGTGTTGTGTCTTGGCGCAGCCGCGGTGGCACTCGCCTATCCGCTACGTCCGCTGCCCGGTATCGACCGGCTTGGCGGGCCGCTGTCTGCTCTGAGTTTTGGGGTTACGACTTCGCTATTTACGCTGCTTGCCAGTCGCCGCGGCAGCACGCATTTTGGGCTGCTTGCCATCGTTCTGGGACTTGCGGCACCCTTAGGTTCGGCCGCATACGCGAGTTGGTTGCTGGCCGATCCATCTCGGGGCAGCCTCTCGGCCAAGAACTTCGAACCGTTTCGATCTCTGGTGGTGCTCTGGCTGGCGGCGTTGGCGGTTGGTTTGGTGGCTCGAATTCGAGCGACGCTGAAGGAGCGCAGCCTCTCGGCATGGGGCGAATTCGGCTGGATTTTGCTGGCCGTAGGCGTGGGAGGGATATCGCTCGTCAGCATCACCCAAGATCCCAATTCGATTTGGCCGTTGGCTCAGTTGAGCACGCTCGCGCTAGTGACGGTGCTCAGCGGCGTGTTCTCGGGGCAAGCCTGGCGAGGCCACGTTGCGGCTGTTGCCGCCGCCGCTGGTCTGTGGAGTGGGCTTGGGGTTCGCGGTGGAGCGGATTGGCTCGAGCTAGTTTGGATCACGCTCTGGGGGCCCGCTTGGGTATCGCTGGTGTCCATCGCGGCGAGACTCTGGTGGCCTGCACGGTGGCCCGACGTGTTCAGCTACAGGGGCTCGCCGGGCGACGCCCGCTCCAACGCTCGAGTGGTTGATGCGAAACCGACTTCGCCGCGTCTAGAACCCGGGGAAGCGCCGCATCGGAACCCTTCGGCCCTGGCGATGACTACGGTGGACCAGACCGTCAGCCTGCATGTTCCGGTGGCCTCAGCGATCCTGAGTTTTTTGTGGCTTGTTCGTGGCAATGCGACCGCCGTCGTCACAGCCCCCTCGGTAGCCTGGATTCTTGGGCTCTCGACAGCGGTCTTGGTGTTGGCTGTGATGCGGCTTTGGGATCAGCGCCGGGGCAAACGTGGCTTGGCCGTCTACATGAGCCTCTTGTCCCTCTCGCTCGTGGCGGCCGCAGGCGGTTGTTTCTTGTACGAACTACCACCTTTGCAGTCGTGGCTGATGTGGATCACGAGTGGTCTTGGGGCGATGGCGATCATGGCTGGCCTGCTGCGCGAACTAGTGCGTGAATCATCGCGACTGGGACCCGCCCTCCGCTTGGGAACGATTGCCGATGATCCTGCCCACTTTCGGCACGCTCTGGGTTGGATGCCTGCAGTTCACACCGCGGCTGCGATACTGGCTCTTGTTCCGAGCGTCTTGCTGGTACTGGCGTTCGAAGAACGATCGATGCGCATTGCGGCTACCATGCTGCCGTTCGTCGGAGCCATCGCCATTCTGCCCATCGCGACCGAGCGCGGCAAAGCCGTTTATCGCTACAGCGGATTGTTCTTGATGTCAATTTCTTTCGCGCTGCTGTGGTGGGCGGACCTACCCGGTGCCTGGGCACAAGCCGATGGGAGCGACGCCTGGATCTACCTGCAGCGAGTTTTTGCGGCCCTGGTAACCTTGGGCGTTTCTTATCCCGCGTTGGCTCACGTGCTCCGCAGAAACGAACTTTGGGTCAAGCCACTGATGCACCTGGGCTGGGCTCTATTTGGGCTGGGAGTGGCGTGCGGCGCATCGATGTTGCTTGGAGAATTGAACCAAGTTTGGGGCGCCGCTGCCGTCAGCGCGTCGACTGGCGACAAAATTATTACCCTGGTGGCCTGGGTCGCCGTCGTCGCCCGACTGCTTCAGTTTGCTGCTTGGCCGCAGGGTCTGGATCGCGCAGCGAGCATCTCTTCCCGAAAATTGGCCGTGTATGCTGCAGAGATCGGACTGGCATCGCTATCGGCGGCCTTTTATCTCCACTACCCCGATCTGTTCTCGGGCCTATTCGTGCGCTGGTGGCCCATCATCGTCTTCGCCATCGCTATGGTCAGTGCGGGAGTCGGCCACTGGCTGGGGCGGGTCGGTCAGTCCGTCCTGGGGGATCCTGTAGGTCAAAGTAGTCTGCTGCTACCTCTGATTCCGCTAGCCGGCGTCTGGTGGTTTAGGCCGGAGGGTACCGATTGGCTATGGAGTCAGTGGGGGCGGTACTCGGTGCTGTTGTTGACGGCGGCCAGTCTCTACGGGTTGCATGGCTGGCTTCGCGAATCGGTCAAGCTGCGGGCATTCTCCGCGGGCCTGATGCTGATGGCGTTTTGGGCGTTCCTGCATAGCCGGCCAAATCTCCAGTTCTTTGAGCATCCGCAGTTCTGGTTGTTGCCACCAGCGCTCGCCACGTTGGTTTTTGTCGAGTTCAATCGAAAACGACTCGAGAGTCGTGTGGTCGTGGCGACCCGCTATCTGTCGATACTGACTGCCTACTTCAGCAGTACCGCTGAGATCCTTCTCAAAGCCTTCGAGGGGCAACTTTGGCAACCACTCCTGCTGCTCATGCTGGCGCTGGCGGGGGTTGCGGCCGGAATTGTGATGCGCGTCCGCGCGTTCCTGATCTGCGGTGCGGCGTTTACGATGGTGGCTCTGCTGGGAATGGTTTGGCACGCTCAGCAAGCGATCGGTCAAGTTTGGCCCTGGTGGGCTTTCGGCATCGCCACCGGCATCAGCTTGATCGCGCTACTGGGCTATTTCGAGAAGAACCGACCGCGGGTGATTGCCTATCTGGAACGGTTCAAGCAATGGGAACAGTAAGAGCGTCCCAGCGGCGAATCTGTGTTTCCAGCAGGACCGATGATGGGCGCCAGAGTCAGCAGCCGAAATGGCCTCTGGCTCTACGCGCTGTGCGGCGGGATTGAGGTCCGTGAGTTTTTTCCGAATTCGCTAGACACTCGTCTGCCGCGCGTCCGGGTGCGTGAAATCGAATCGCGCACTCTGGGAGAAGAACTCGACAGGGTTTTCGTAGACGACCCTTCTGATGGCGGCGTCGGAGTGACCACGACGACGGAGTTCAAGAATCAGATCGGCGATAGCGGTCGGCCGACTCGGTCCCCAGTCGCCGGCCGAGTTGGCCATCAGCCGTTCCGGCCCGTACTTCTCAATCATATCGGCGGCACGCTGTGGCGTGCATTTGGTGATTGGATAGAGAGTCATGCCGGCCCAAAAGCCGGCTTCGAGTACCGGTCCGATCGTATGCTCTTCGACGTGGTCGACCAGGACGCGGCTACGGTCAATTCGCGAATCGCCACACAACATATCCAGGATCATACGCGTTCCCTGATACTTGTCTTCCAAGTGGGGCGTGTGGATCAAGATCTGTTGGTTGTGCCGGACGGCCAGTTCCACGTGCTCAAGAAAGATGGTCGCTTCGTTCTTCGTATTCTTGTTCAGTCCGATCTCGCCGATTCCCAGGACGTTGGGGCAGTCCAGAAACTCCGGGATCATCGCCAGCACTTCGCGCGAGAGCGAAACGTTCTCAGCTTCCTTCGCGTTGATGCACAGCCAAGTGAAGTGCTGAATCCCGAATTGAGCGGCACGCTTGGGCTCCGTCTCGGTCAGCTGCCGAAAGTAATCGCGAAAACTATCGACGCTGCCCCGGTCAAAACCGGCCCAGAAAGCCGGTTCACTAAGGGCAACGCACCCCATCTTGGCCAGCGTTTCATAGTCGTCCGTAGTCCGCGAAACCATGTGAATGTGGGGGTCAATGTAGTACATGGTCATTCTCCAGAAGGCGGTGTTGGAGTGCCGCAGCTAAGGCCGCGGCTAGGATCTCCGCTGACAGGCGGTGGAGTCAGAGGGGACGATGGCGGGCCAAGCTAGATGTCGAACCTGTTGCGCCAACCTTCATCATACTCTCGGCTGAAGAGCAACTGAACTCGCGCAGCCTTTTCTCCGTCCTCATCCTCGAGAATTTTGCAACCGCCTCGCAGCAATCCCAGCTGCCGCTGGTCTACGCTGCTGGCGTCCGCCTCTGAGAGGCGATCAAAGAAGGAAGCGACTTCCAGAATCTTGGCACGGACCTGCAAGAATTCCTGGTCCAATACTTCGCGTGCGGATCGTGTCATGGGGCCAGTCTGTTCAGCGGGCGGCGGTATGATTCCACAAAGCCTCCATTGTCACCAGAAAATGGCGACAAACAAGGTCGCATCCTCGCTGGTGTCGCCGCGGCTGAAAGTGCAGGCCGCGAACCGTGGCTGCCGCATTTCCCAGTTTTGTCAGCCCCTTTGGTTTACTTGCCAAGGCGCGGGCTGCAAAACGCGCGTCCGAGGCCGGCATTCTGGCTGGTTTCCGCGTCAGGCCCTCATCCCCTCGCCACGGCAATGGCTTTCGCTTTGTCTGCGTGGACTCCGGCCCGCCAAGATAGAACCTCCGGGAGTTATCCGGCCGAGTCCGACTAGGCGATGGCTTTCTTCTCAACGGCTGCCTGGACGGCCGAATCCATCTCGCCAAATATGTCGCCGGCTCCATCATAAAAAATGCGACCAATTAAGAGGTCTGTCAGGTTTCCGCGGAACTGGGGATGGTCGCGCATAAAGCCGCCAAAGCTGAACTCGTTGGTATAGAAGGCTTCGACCAGTTTGCGAATCCACCGGGAACCACCTTTGAAGTCTTCACACCACTTGCTCAGCTGGGGCGCCGAGAGATTGCCCGTATCGAAACCTTCATTGATCGCGTCGGCGGCCTTCTCGCCCATGACGAGCGCAAAATAGACACCCGACGAATAGATCGGATCGATAAACCCAAATGCGTCGCCGATCAATACCCAGCCATCCCCTGCATGCTGTTTCGTCCAATACGAGTACTCTTTGGCAACATGGACTTTGCCAACGCGTTCGGCGTGGACGAGTCGCGTTTGCAATCCAGGGCAGCGCTCCAGTTCCAGTTGATAGCGGGCCTCGGTATCCATGCCCGTTTTGAGCATGTAATCATTGTCGCCCACGCAGCCAATGCTAGTGATGTCATTGCTGAGCGGAATGAACCAAAACCAGCTCTCCTTTTTGTCGGTATGCATGATGATCGTGGCGCCAGCATTGTCGCCTTCATCCCGCACAGCGTTCTTGTAGTAGCCCCAGATGGCGGATTTTTTGAGGTGAGAGATTTCCTCACGCAACCCGAGTTTGTTGGCAATCAAGGATTGTTGGCCCGATCCGTCCACCACGACCTTGGCCGAGACCGTGCGAGTCGCGCCGCCGGGCGTTCGTAGCTTGACGCCGCGCGCAGCATGGTCGTCATCGAACAGAATGTCCAGCACACGGGTCTGGTCGTAGCAATCGGCACCTAGCTCGGCGGCGCGATCGAACAGCATCTTGTCGAAGTCGGCTCGCTCGACTTGCCAGGTCGTACTGCTTTCCCGAGGATCGTGCTCGGTGAAATAGAACGGGTCGGATTGTTTGCCCGAAGCGGTGACAAACTGGACGCTTTTCTTCGGTACAAACTGGCTGGCCTTCATACGTTCGATCAGACCGAGCCGTTGCAGAGGCCAGTAGCATTCGGGCATTAAGGACTCACCGACATGGAATCTGGGGATACTTTCCCGTTCGACTAACAACGTCGAACGCCCCGCCTCAGCTACCAACCCGGCTGCAGTGCATCCGGCCGGGCCACCGCCGATAACCACCACATCGTATGCGTCTCGCATCACGCCAATACCCTCTGCAAACACCTGATATCGCTTCTGAATCTATTGTAACTCCAGGCCGCGTTTGTGGCCGTCATCCGACCATTATTGCACCATCGGCAAGTGGCCGGGGCCGACTTCAATGACCCGCTCTTTAGGGTGGTTTTGAGGTGCCTGCCACTTCCAGCCTATTCCTACTGCAGCGGGTAGCTGTCCAGCTAACCGGCCAGTCCGTCGTCTCGGCTCAATTCCACTCGCATGGCGTCGTGCTCCGCGCTCCAGTCTAGCAGCAGCAGTTGAGCGTGTGCTTGGCCATGTTCTACCAGCCACTTGGACAGCGGCGCGACAATGAGTGTTTCAATGGCCCGCTGTAGGGGCCGAGCACCGAGCTTCGATTGGAAGCCGACCTGGGCTAGCTGGTCCACCAGCGCGTCCGTCCACCGGATTTGGCGGCCGTACCGCTGCAAGCCTTCTCGCCCACGCAGATCGCTTAGTTCCTTTTCCGTGATTTTCCGAATGATCTCCCGGCTAAGGGGTGAGAAGGCGATGACGCTATCGAGCCGATTGAAGAACTCGGGGCGAAATGCCTTGCGCACTTCGCCAACGTAGTCGATCCCAGCGTCGTCACCGAATCCCAGCGCCGTGCTGCTTCGTGCACCAATGTTGCTGGTCATCAAGATCACGGCGTTGCGAAACGAAGTGACACGGCCGAGGCGATCTGTCAAACGTCCCTCGTCCAAAACGCTCAGCAGGATATCGAACACGACCGATGAAGCTTTTTCAATTTCATCTAACAACACAATGCTCAGCGGTCGCGATCGAATCTGCTGGATCCAGCCGGCCGAGTTTCCTTCGGAGTCATTGAGAAAGCGAAATCCCGCGGACGCTCCGGAGTACTCGCTCATGTCGAGTCGAATGAGCGGCGTTTTCTCATCCGCAGCGCCAAACAGGTACTTGGCCAGCGATTTTGCCAGCTGCGTCTTTCCGACTCCGGTAGGGCCGCAGAACAGAATACAGCCAAAAGGTCGTTGGGGATCTTGGACGGCAGATTTGATGCGCGTGATGGTCCCGGCAAGTTCGGCACAGGCGCTGTCTTGGCCAAGCACGTCCAGCGCCAATTCCGCTGCAACATCGTCTTTGCTAAGCGTCTTGGCATCGTCGATCAGGGTGAGCGGGAGACCGGTCCGCCTGCTGAACTGCTCCAGTACCCAACGCATCGTCCAGAGTCTGGGTTGATTCTGGTTTCGTCGCCGACCGGTCAATTCTTGGATGAAACGCATCGCGGGCCCGGGTGGCGCATGATGGCGCTGAAACTGGCGGCACAGTCGAGAAAGGTACTCGGGGATTTCCGGAGCAAACTGCAACTCGGTGGACTGAAGACGATTCGAAAGGGTCGTTTTGAGTAGAGTGACCTCGTGCTCGGCCTGCATGGGCGCGACATGGATTGACGGTAGTGCGTCGACCAGGGCGGGCAAGAGCCTGCGGCAGGCGTCCAGCTCGGTTGGTGTTGCTTCGGCTACCAAACGAAGACTTCCGCTGCGCAGGTAGGGCAAGAGGAATGCGGCCAGAGAATCGCGAGGTTCGCGTCCTCCCACGGAAACCAAGTCGAGCAGGTTCTCGATGACGAGTACGCCGTCGATGTCGGCGAGTTCTGCGATGACCGACTCGAGTCGCTGTTGCCATTGGCCAAGATAGCGCATGCCGGCAATCAATCGACCTCCGCTACTGAGCCAGAACATGGGAAGAGTCGGGACCTGTGCCTTGGATGTTTCTTTCAACGTCTTCCGCTCTGCCCGTCGCTGAGTCTGCATGTCCCGGGCAACTGCGGCGATCAGCGTCGATTTGCCAACACCGGTTTCTCCCACAGCCAAACAACTACCCTTGGAGATCGTCTCATGGAGTCGTTCCAAGATGTCGTCGCGCGAGCCGCTGGCGATCGTTAGGCTGCGGCGATCCGTCATCGGCTCAGCCACTGTCGAGAGCACGCGAACATACTTGCCGGAGCGGAATCGTCTGGGCTCCGCCAAGGTCAATCGCATCCAGCGCAGTTCGCTCGTTTTCACTGGCCATAGGCGGTGGATTTGGCGCGGTGAAAGGGTAGCCGTCAACGAGCGAATGGTTTCGGAGAGGATGGTTTTTAGTAGGCCCTGTTCTGGTACATAAAGGATCTCGCCGAAGTCTGGAAGCATGCAATAGATCTGATCGCGACCGTCGACCAACTCAACATATCGCACCGGCAATGACACTCTGGGGCCAGCCGGATATCTGCGATCATTGTCTATGACAACCGGCTGAACCCAAAAACTCTTCTGATGCAGCGTCGCATCACGCCATGTCGCGAGTGACGAAATGCGATACTTTTTGACTTCACGAATAAGACTCCGCTTGAGTAGTCGCATGGCCTGTTCGGTGGATATGCCAACCGCCTGATGGGATAGACCGTCGAGCAATTGCGCGACGGCAACGCCCGGTTGCGGCTGGCTAATCAAGATGGGCATGCGAGCAAACAAGGGTAATTATTTCCTCTTTCCAACGTGCATGAAGACTCGGTCGCTGGAGTCGCTCCGTAGCGGCGCCGCGTTTTTTCGTGTGACTATGCTACTTTGCCAACAGCTCGGTAGGCACCGGCAGGCACTCCGTCCACCACCGCATGTTTCTGGCGAGTGCCCTGTCCGAACGATACCAAGCCTCGGTTGGAAGCTCGGCGACCGCGCCCGAGACGAAATCGATGGTTTTGTTGCCAATCACGCCGCGAATGCACTTGGTGGGCAAAGGGTGTTCGCGCGGGGTTCGCAATTCACCGTCAGGTCCAGCAAGCGTGCTTTGGAGTAACCGCTGGTTCATTTCCTCGTGCGTGGCCCCAGCCGGGATGGGAACGGCCCGTAGAACCAGGAGATGGCTGGCGTGAGAAGGGCGCTCTGTCTGGTACGTACCGAGCAAGGGGCCTACGATACCGAGCAGCGACACGCCGGCCACGCGGTGGAACTGACCCCCTAGCAGGGACGCGGATACCTCGTACTGCCAACCCGATTGAAGGCAACTGATCAGGTGAGACTGGAAATCCAGTGGCTCCGCGATCCCGGCCAGGATGTCCTGGTCGCCGGCCAGCGCGTTTTTGAACTCACGCTCGGTTTCACCCCCATCGGTAAACTCTGCCTTGCCGGTAAGCGGTTGGAAGCCAATCAACCAGTGTCTCGGCGCGAGCGCGGATTCAATCATCGCCGATGCAATGGTAAAATGATCCACCAGCTGGCGGGCTAGCTCTTTGGAGGAAAGTTGGTCGGTCGACGTTCCCAGGCGTTGATCGCTAATGGCTGATCGTAGGTCTTCTTGAGCTAACCAGTCGCGCATCATGCGTTTGGAAGCCACGCCATCGGTGTCACGTCTCAACTTGGACGGAACCGGGGATGAATGATCCAGTCGTGGTTCGTCGCGTTGTCGCAAACGGAACTGCGAAGTCTTCAACAACTCCGAACATCGATACACCTGCTCCCGCAGCGCGTAGTAGGAAAGGTTGTGGTTCTTCTCACCAAGTTCTTCATCGATTTGTCGCAGCGGCTGAGCCAGTTCGCCTAGCCGCAGGTCGAGGCGTTGATAGAGTTCTTTGCCCACTTCGACCAGCTGCTCCAAGTCTGACAATCGGACTTGCCGTCGGCGCGGAGCCATTTCGAGTTGGTTGACATCGCAGCTGAGCTGAGGTGCATCTTCCCGGTGGGTGATCTGTACCAAGGCCGGTTTGTCGACTTGCATATCCGATAGGCAATCACCCAGTGGGCCGATGACCTCACGCTCCAGCATTCGCCTTACCGCCCGCGCTCCCAGCCGAGCGTCAAAGCCGGTTTGTATGACCTTCTTGATCGCCGCGGGCGCCACATGAACGAACACATGGCGACGCTTGATTCCATCCCGCGCCAGCACCTGGTCCAACTGAATACGAACGATTTTTTCCATGTCGGAAGGATCCAGGTTTCTAAACGCAACCACCTCATCAATCCGGTTAAAGAACTCGGGACGAAAGAACTGCTGGGCAGCTCGGGTGTAGATCTGCGAGCGTCTCTCGGCCGTGATGTCGAATCCGAGACTAGAGTCTTGTCGGGATGCTCCCAGATTGCTGGTCATGATGATGATGGAGGATCGGAAATCGGCGACACGACCACGAGCATCCGTCAGGCGGCCTTCGCCCAGGACTTGCAGCAAGTAATCAAACACGTCCGGGTGGGCCTTCTCGATTTCGTCCAACAGGATCACGCAGTTGGGTTGTCTGCGTACAGCCGAAGTCAACCTTCCCTCGGGTTGATCAAACGTGCCCACCAGCTGTTCCGCGGCCAGCGGAGTGGTCAACTCATTCATGTCGAGCCGAACCAGATGGGCTTCGTCGGTAAAGAGCAGTCGCGTGAGTGCCTTGGCCGCTTCCGTTTTGCCAACTCCTGTCGGGCCCAGCAACAACAAGACTCCCAGAGGCCGGTCTGGTGGCTGGAGGTGTTGCGAGTAGCGGACCACGATACGACTGAGTGCGGCGACGGCTACCGGCTGTCCGATCAGTTGTTGGCCGAGCAGCTTTTGAATCGACTCCTGATTCCCCAAGCGATTCAGCAGAAACGTGAGGCTGGCGCCGACCTGAGTGCCCGCAAGCCGATAGACCGTGCGAAGTTCCACGACCTCCGACGCGTGCTTGGCCAGTGCCTTGGACATCTCGATGGCTTTGCCGGGAAACGCTTGATCGGGCGCGAAGATTTCCTGGTGACGCATCATGAGCGGGATGGTCTCGGGATGAAAGAACCGCGCCGAACGAGCCTCGATGTTGTACGTGGCTTCCAACACCGTGGGGAGCGCATCGTCGGCGGAAAGTGTGGGTACGTGAACGAGATGAAAACGGTCGGCCAGCGCGCGATCGCGGCGGCGCAGGATGGCAAGTTGCTCGGCGGTGGACTCAGCTACAATCCGTACCCGATGCTCCGACAGATGGCTGCGAAGCACGTCGGCAGCGCTCAAGCTGCTGTCGCGAGTACGACCGGCAGTGAACAGCCCAACCAGATCATCGAAGTATAGAACATGATCTCGCTTCGTCGCTTCGCGCAGAATGGCCAGCCAGCGCTGCTCCCATTGGCCCAGGTACGACATCCCGCTGATCAACCTCTGGGGGGAAAGCCACCACACTTGAGGCTTGTGACCGCGGCGATCCCGAAATCTCTCCATCCGGCGGCGAATACACTCCTGAAGAATCGCCGTTTTGCCAACCGCAGGCGGGCCGACAACCAAGACTCCCTGCCGATCGTGCCGCTGAAGTAAGCGATCGATATCGTCAACCAGTTCAGTTCGACCGAGCGCCGGTTCGAAATCTGCCGCCAGGTCGTCCTGGCACTGTCCTACCTTGTGGAGCTCGTCGCTGCCGCTGGTTTTTCCATCACCAAACAGATCGGCCAAGATATTCTTCGACTTTTTCTTACCCCGGATGGCCGTTTCCACGTCAACTTCCAAGGGCTCAATCCACATATCACCTCGATCGCCAATCTCTTCCGTCGCCGACTCTTCACCGGCGGAGATTCGTGCTTGAGCCCAGGCAGAGAAAACCTCGATGGCTCGCATCTCCAAGTCCACCAAGGAGTCGACTTCAAACGGCACGTCGGGAATCGATGGCGAGAATGCAATGTGACGGCCAAACGCGGGTAACGTTGCCAGTAGAATCTTCCATCGGAGCGTTCTATCACGAAGTACCAGCGTGAGCTTGACCGATTTGGACGTGATTTCAGGATCGTAATACCATGGGTTGACCTTGCCGGCCTGTCCCGACTCGATCCATTCATTGATCGCCTTCCGCATTTTGCTGCCGAGTTTTGACAGGGCGGTACTCAGCAGAGGATCGCGGGTGGTCAGTTGCGGGCCGCGTAGTGGCTGGCAAACATAGACGCTTCGCCCGGCTTCACGATCAACGGAAACGTAAACACTGAGGGTTAGTCGCATCGGTTTGACAGGTCAATCGCTAGTGGCAAGGCCGAGTTTGCGGAAACCAAGTTTCCCGGTTCCCCTAGCCCGACGTTTGCGAGTTCCCTTGTCCAAAGCGCCTCAGGCCAGGGCATTCCATCGGGAGACAGCCACGAGGATACCGCTTTTTGTGGACGTGCGGGAGCAGCCGACAGGAACATTGACAGCAATGCCCAGAATTGGGTTCGCCAGGTAGTTGGCCCCGGCCATCCGCTCCGATGAGGCTCTCATAGATACACGAATGACCTCGGAGCAGCATGCCGGGTATCTGACCGTCCGTTAAGAAAAGGCGTACCGAGTTGGCGTGCGGCTGTTAGGCCAGCCCGTATCGCTTGAGTCGTTCACGGAGCGTGCCGCGATGGATTCCGAGCAGTTCGGCAGCGGCAGCTCGATTGCCGGAGGTGGCTTCCAGGGCGGCCTCGAGCAGCGATGGCTCGACGACGGCTAGGAACCGATCATGCAGGTTCGACTCGCCATCGGCTCCCTGGCCGATCTCGTGGCGAGCCCAGGCACGGACCATCTCAGGTAGGTTTTCGACATTCATTTTTCCAGATATCGGACTCCCTGCTGGCATGGGAGCGGGCAGGTGATCCACGCGAATCGGCTGGCCGCGACTGACGACCGCCGCATGCTCAATCGTGTTTCGCAGTTCGCGGACATTGCCGTGCCAGGGACGCTGCCTCAGCTCCCTGAGGACCTCCGGCGTTAGCTGTTTGGGGGAGACTTCCAGTCGAGCCAGACTCAGGAAATGATGAGCCAGCAACTCGATATCCTCCAGTCGCTCGCGAAGTGGTGGTGCATGGATCTCCACCGCGGCCAATCGAAAGTAGAGATCTCGCCGAAACTCGTCACGATCACTGGCAGCGCGCAGGTCGGCGTTGGTCGCAGCCAGGATGCGAACATCGGACTCTCGGGCGCGTCCGCCACCGACCGGAGTGAACTCACGTTGCTCCAGCACCCGCAGGAGTTTTACCTGAGTGTTCAGCGGTAGGTCGCCAATTTCGTCCAGCAGAATGGTCCCGCCGCCGGCTAGAGCAAACAATCCATCCCGATCTTCAGTCGCACCGGTAAACGCGCCGCGCGCATGGCCGAACAACTCGCTTTCGATTAGCGAAGGATTCAAGGCAACCGGTGCGATCGGCAAATAGGGGCCGGCTTTGCGGTGGCTGTTCTCGTGAATGGCTTTGGCGATCAGTTCTTTGCCGGTGCCGGTCTCACCGGTAATCAATACCGACAGATCGCTATCAGCAACCATGGCGATCTGACGGTAGACCTTCTGCATCGCGGCGGATCTACCCACCAAGCTGCTGTTGGTATGGGCGCTGGATTCCGCGGCAGTCGCCAGCTCTTCCACCGGCGCCGACTGCTTTTTTAGCGCGGCGTGTAAGATCCGCAGCGCGTCCTCAATGCGAAAGGGCTTGGTCAGGTAATCCGCAGCTCCTTCACGCACCGCTCGGACCGCGGTTTCCAGGTCGCCAAAGGCGGTGATCACGATCACAGGCGCCTCGCCAATCGCTTCGCGAAACCTGGGCAGCGCGGACAGGCCATCTTCACCGGGGAGCCGCACGTCGAGCACTACCAACGCGGGCTTGGTCTCTTTGGCGAGCTCGAGTCCCTTTTCCGCTGAACCGGCCGTGAATACATGAAAACCTTCCTCTCCCAGCAGGCGCTCAAATCCCCAGCAAATCGCCGGTTCATCATCCACAATCAGAATTGGTGAACCGTTTGTCATGTCATCTGAGCCGTTACCGAGGAAGAGTCAGGTCACAGCAGTCCATTGTCGCTCGGAAGGCCGACGATTACGAGCTATCTGACAGGATTTCTTACGTTGGACCGGCCAGTTTGACCGTAAGTGCGCTAGCGCGATGCCCGGTCAGAGCTTGCCGTCGAGTCCGCGCTGGTAGTACTTGTGCGTGATTTTGTCCTGGTTCTCCAGCAACCAGTCGATCGAAGGTTCGTGATGCATGGCTTTGTGAATGGCCAGGGCCATCGCCTTGCGGTGGATCTCAAACAACGCTTTGTGATCGAGTTTTTTGTCGGTCGCAGCGCCGGGGTTCAACCATACCGAGCAGATGATGCCCAGGTCGTCGGCCTTGTCCCGCGGAATATCACCGGCGCGAACCGCGTCGAGTACGCCATTGGCGATCGCCGCCTGAACCGTACCCATCAGAATGTTGGTGTAGGCGCTACTCTTGACCGTGACTTTACTGACCATCAGCGTTACGGGGCGCACCTGGATATCGGTGTCGAGTATGGCGAACACCTTGGAGTGACCTGCGGCCTGATCGCCTGTCAATGTGGCCAGCGCCGTACCGACGGGGCCATCGAGTTCGCCGATGACAACTTCGGGCTCCGCCGCGGTAAAAGGCGGTCCGCCGGCAACCAGACTCTCACCAGTCCGCATGACGATTCGCTCACTCATCTAACTACCTTCTTTCTCTGGTCTTCGCTCAAGAAAAGTCACTTTGAAAACATCGTATTGGGAAGGTCAGTAACTTAGTTGCTGAGGACTTCCCTGCAAAGGGTGGTGCGGTTGTTGTTCAAGCCGGCGGATCCAACTTGCCCGCGACCTACAGTTCCAGGCAAGCAAACCGTTGCTTCTGGAGCGGTTTTCTTTTTTGCTTTGAATGATTTCCGAAAGCTGGACCTTGGGGAAACGTGGACGCGCAGGCCGTCTGCCAGCGCGGCTGACGCTGGCACGTGGCATCAGACGCCTCGGCTTGTACGGCGCCCCGGATTGCAGAGCATCTCGAAAATTGCACAGCATCTCGAAAACTGGACAGGGGGAGCAGCAGATGCAGAACAAGAATTTGGTCGTCGTCGGTGGCAGCCATGGGATCGGATTGGGGATCGTCCAGCAGGCAATGGCCCGTGGTGCGGAGGTGACGGTTGTTTCGCGCAGCTCGGGCCAGTTGGCCGCGACAGCCGGCATTCGACATATCATTGCAGACGTTACCGACGATGAGGTCGACGCGTCCGCCCTGCCGGAGTCGATCGACGGATTCGCCTATTGTCCGGGATCGATCAACTTGGGGCCTTTGCGGTCGGTCGAAGCGGGGAGGATACGGCAGGATTTCGAGCTGAACGTCGTGGGCGCGGTGAAGTGGTTTCAAGCGGTAGCGCCCGCCCTGCGCAGGTCGGATGGGGCCAGTGCTGTCTTTTTCAGTACGGTTGCTGTGGCGCAAGGTATGCCCATGCATACATCCGTCGCGGCGGCCAAGGGAGCCATTGAAGGACTGACACGAACTTGGGCAGCCGAACTTTCGCCGCAGGTCCGTGTGAACTGTGTCGCACCCGCTCTGACGGCAACTCCCTTGAGTGAGAGGTTTCTTGAAACAGAAGAGAAACGCGCGGCCATGGCTTCCAAGTATCCGCTGCGCCGCGTTGGAGAGATCGACGACATTGCCGGGACAGCGCTATTTTTATTGTCGGAGCAAAGTAGCTGGATGACTGGGCAGGTTCTCGCGGTAGATGGGGGGATGTCGAGTGTCAGAAAGTAACTCCTTGCAAATAGTTAACCTGTGCGTAAAGCGAATCCGTAGAGACATTCCTCGTGAAATTTTCTGACGAAGAGCTGGAATTGGCTCAGCTATTCAAGGCATTTGGCTTGCCGTGGACGCCGGCCTGCGGTCACTACCTGCTGGATCAAAGTGAGTTGATCGAGTGCGAATCCCCCTTTCAGGATCGCGTGTTCTTCATCCTGGACTTAAAGCACTTTCTTCGGCGTTCCGGGACACTCGAGCAGTTGAAAGAGCGAGTTTGCTGGCTTCCAGACTGGCACGATGCCCGCGAGATTCTCAAGCAACTGGAAGTTGGCTCGTGCGAAATTGCCAAGCATCTGGCTTCAACCCAAGCCATTGAGTCGGGAACGGAGCGGCTGGAACTATACCGTCTGATCGAACAGCGGCTGACAGGCGACCTGGGACTGTAGTGGTCCCTGCCCAAGCCGTCGCAGGCTTCGGGCGGGCACGAGGGCGAGCCGGCCGGTGGATGGTCTGCCAACGCAAATCTCCACCCTCAATCCTGGACGATGTTCAAAATCTGGTTCGTAGCCACGTTGTCGATGACTTGCTCTTCGCCGGTAGGCCAGCGTATTGTTAGCTTGCCGGTGCCGCTGGTCTCCCCTAACCCAAAATGCAGACGCTGGCCGTAGCTACTTTGGTACCCGCGACCGCTGTGCACTTCATCGACCAAAGACGTTCCGTCGAACTCTAGTGTGACTTTGGCGCCCGTTCCATCGCGGCACGCGTTTCTCCCGTGCAGCCGGATTTGCAGCCAATTTCCTGAAGGCTTGGTCTCATTGCGCAAGACCGTTGGTCGCGACAGCGAGTTGAGAATCATGACATCGACATCACCATCGTTGTCAAAATCATCGGTTACTAGACCACGGCTACTTTCGATGGGCTTCAAGCCGCTACCGCTTTCCTCGGAAATGTTCTTGAACTGGCCGTTTCCGAGATTCAATAACAGCGTGTTCGCTACTTTCCAAGCGGTGGTATATGCCCATCGGTTCACGTTGGGATCGACATGGCCATTGGCAACCACCAAGTCCCGGTCTCCGTCGTTGTCCACATCAAAGAACGAAGTGCCCCAATTGGCATGAGGCATCATGCCGCTACCGGCTCCGCTGGCCAGCGTGACATCCACGAAGTTGCCAAAGCCGTCATTGCGATACAAGACCGGCAGATCGTTGCTGAAGGTCGTGGTGAAGAAATCCAATTGCCCGTCATTGTTGTAGTCGGCACAGTCGACGCCCATATTGCCGTTGCGCTGCGCATCGTGAGAGAAGGCGATTCCGCGTTGGATACCTACTTCCTCAAAGTTTCCCGTGCCGTCATTCTCGAACAGCAGGTTTCGTTCGACGTCATTGACAACCAAAACGTCCGTATCCTTATCATCATCGTAGTCAGCCGCAATGACTCCCATCGAAGTTGTCGCGACCGATGAGATACCTGAAGCGGCGCTGCGATCGCTAAAACTTCCATCGCCATCGTTGTGAAAGAAGAAATCGACTTCGGGATCAAAATCCAGTGGTCCCGGGTAGCTGGGATACCCGTCCGTTGTATGTTCCGTATTGTCCTCTACGGGCCTTTGGACATAGTTGCCGACGTAGAGATCGAGCAGTCCATTTCCGTCGGAGTCGAGAAAGCATGCGCCCGCGCCGAGTTCTTGCCCGCCCGCGACGCTGGCCAAGTTGGTCACGTCCATAAAAGTACCGTCTCCATTGTTCCTGTAGAGTTTGTTTGGTCCGTAGTTGTTGACGAAGATATCGGGGAATCCGTCATTGTCGAAATCAGCCACCGCGACCCCCGTGCTGAAACCCAGGTCATCGGCCGCGCACTGCTCAGTCACGTTCGTGAAGCGCATGGCTCCCAGGTTCCGGTACAGAGCATTAGGGGGATGCTGGCCGTCTTCGGCGTGGACCGGTGCGCCACTGAGAAAATAGACGTCGATCAACCCGTCCGAATCGAAGTCGAGTGTCGCCATGCCGGAGGCGACGGGCTCCACGACATACCGCTGCCCGTGCCCATCGTAGCTATGCACAAAGTCGATCTGAGATTCAGCAGAAAAGTCAGTCAGTACTACGGAAAAGACACTGTCACCAGATGCTTCGTCCACCCAAGGCTCAGCCGCATCCGTATCGTGATCAGGTCGTGGGCGGGCTTCGTCGCGATCGGACCGGACGCAGGCGCTGCATAGTATGAGAGAGAATGCTGGCACTACGATTGTCAACGATTCAAAATTTTGCAACGGCAGGGCCCTTTTGAGTGGAAACTTACTGTCGTATCGCTGACAAGGCGCTTCGAAATTCGGTATTGTCTGGCTCTAGGGCGATCGCCTTGTTCAGCTCCGCCTCCGCCGCCTGAAGATCACCGCCGTGATAGAGGGCAGTTGCCAACACGTAGTGGTTGCCGGCCGTGGCAGACAGCTCGACGGCCCGGCGCGCGCTCGCTACGGCAGCCTGGGGATCGCGATTGGCAGGCATTTGCGTTTGCGAGAGCAATACGTACGCCTGAGCATTCTCGGGGGTGAGTTTAAGAAGCTGACGCAACGCAGCCTCAGCAGCATCGAAGCGGCGGCACTGAAGGCAGAACGTAGCCAGTTCCATCCAGGCCCGAGAATCATCCGGAGATTGGTCGCACTGCTGCCGGAGTAGTTTGATCGCCTGATCGTATCGACCTAAACCGGCGTATTGATTTGCCAACTGAGATGCGATTTCGCGCGACTCCGGAAGCGCTTCGTTTCCTGTCTCCAGTTGCGCAATCGCCGATGAGATGTCGCCGGCTCCAGCGAGCAGCCCTGCTGCCGTTTGGAAGGCGTAGGTAGCCAAGTCTCGCATCTTGATCAGATCAAGAGTCACGCTTTTGCGATCGTCCGCGACGCGTTGAAAGGATGCATCGAGTTTTGCAAACTGTTCCGCATAGCGATCGGCGTTCGGCCGGTCGCCTTGGCTCCGAAACACGCTCATCATTCCACTAACGGCCTCTCGCGATGTGGCGTCGATCTGCAGCGCCTTGGAATAGCAGTGCTCGGCTTGATCGAACTGAGCAAGTTCCTGATGGGCTTGGCCGAGCTGGCACCAGACTTTGACGGATTGGGGACGCAGAGATAGGAATTCGGAGAGGTACGTTACAGTATCGGTGAATTTGCCCTGGGCCAGCAACGCTTCGGCCAGGGGGCTGTACGCGGCAAGCAGGGTGCGATCTTTGGCAAGCGCCTTTCGAAAGAATTTTTCAGCCGCCTCGGCATTGCCCCGCTTCAGTTCCAAGTGTCCGTAGTCCAGATAGGCTTCGGCGAAGTCGGCGTCTCGGGCAATCGCTTGATCCCACAGCAGCCGGGCTCCGTCTACATTGCCGGTCCGCAAGTGGAGTTTTCCAAGGAGGCACAAGGCTCCGGGACTCGCATCGAGACGACGTACCGTAAACTCGGCGGCATCAAACGCCAGTGATCGCAAACGCGAAACTTCGGATTGAACCGCAGAGGGGTTGCTTAGAGCCGGAGGTGTAGGTCGTGGTGGAATTTCCGGACTGGGCAGCCGCCGATCAGCGGGGGGCTGAGGAGGTGAGCTATCCTTGGAGGAGGGAGTGAGGCGACTATAGACAATCGCGCCCACGCCCAGCGCGTTCATGGCTATCAATGCCAGCAGGAGTACTTTTGTTTTCACTGAACGCCGCCACTATAATGGGCTGTGCGGGAGAAAAGGTGCCGCTAGAGCGGCTTGCGAAAAGGTGATTTGCGAAACGAATCGGAGTTAGGTGGGAACCGACGCGCCGTCTTTGTACCATGTTACCGTGCTGGCTGTCGAATCGGTAATAGACCGGAAAATGGAAGCGGCCAGCACTGTTCCCTCCGTTTGTACTCTCTGTGGGGGGTGGGTGTCGTTGGGGTTTGATTGATGAAGCCGCGGGCAGGCAAAAGCACAAGTACAGGCACTCGCCCCGTTTCCGAGGGGAACCGCGAGAACTCAGCCGCCGGCCGCTGGCTCGTCGGTGGGGCGGTCGTTTCCACGCTGGTACTGCTGGTGGCTTACGTGGCGTTTGAGCCGACGGCGGACGAGTTGCCGGCAGCCGAGGCAGCGGATCGGCAGCCGGTAGCACCGCCGGTGCCCGAACCGTCTAGGACGGCCGGCCACGAGTCGAGTATCGCGTTGCCGACCGAGCCCCGGGAGATCCAGACCGAGGCTGAGCAGCAGCAGCTTTTGGCGGACGTCGAGCGGGCGCTAGAAAAATTTCCGGACGACGCTACGGTTTTTTACATCGCTGGCCTGACGTATGCGGAGTTGCTGCAGACGGACAAGGCGATCACCATGTTTGGCCGGTCGCTGGAAATCGACAGCTCCCGCCCAGAGGTGTTGGCCCAGTACTCGGATGTCTTACTTCAGGTTGGGCAGCAGCAGGAGGCGGTCTCTGTTCTCCAGCAAGCTGTCGACGGCGGAGTAGAAACGGTCGCGATACTGACGGCCCTGGGAGACGCGTACAGTCAACTGGGCGAAGTTGAACAGGCCGCCGAAATACTGGGGCGTGCCGTAGAGCGATTCCCCGACCAACCGGCTGCGTGGCTCCGGCTAGCCCAGGCGCAGGTACAGCTTGGACGGTTTGAAAAGGCGGAAAAGAATGCTCGCACGGTGATTGCGCTTGGACAGGACGACAGGGCGGCCTATCTGGTCCTGTCGACGGCGCTGATTCGACTGGGCCGGAGAGAGGAGGCGCTGAAGATTCGCGGCCAGATGCCGAAGATTGAGCCTCAGGTGGTTCCGGACGACGAGAAGTATCAGCGGTCATTTCGAGGTTTTGCGAGCAACACGTATTCCATGCTGGCCTCCGCCTATTCCGCCCATAATTCTCTTTCGCAGGCTGAGCAGTGGTTATTGCGCTCGATCGAGCTTGAGCCAGCCTCGGCGAAAAGCCTTATCTCACTAGCCGATCTGTACCGGAAGGAAGGTAGATTTAAGGATTCGATTCAGGTTCACAAGCGGCTGATTGAGATTCAGCCCACCAATCTCTTGAACTACACGAATCTTGCCAGTCTGGCTGTTTCGGTCGGTGACGTTCCGCTGGCTGAGAGTTCGTTGCGACAGGCGGTGAAGGCTGACCAAACTGGCAACGCCGACTTACAATTGGCTAGATTCCTGATCGGTGTTGGAAATCTCGACGACGCTGCCGCGCATGCCCAAATTGCCGTCGAGCGCCTCGAGACGGTCGACGCCTACCTGGTGTGGATCTCGACGTTGCGCGCCCAGGGGAACATGGCGCTGGCATTCGATGCTCTTCTGAAAGCGAGGGAGATTGCTCCGGACGATCCCCGCTTGATGAATCTGCAGCTCTAGGAATACGAAACGTCAGCCATGCGAGTGATCATTCTTGTTATCCTGCTGCTGAGCGCCGAAGCCTCTCGCCTGTGGGCCCAAGAGTCCATTATTTTTGTCGATTCGACCAAGTCGTCCAAGCTTGATTTTGTACACGAAGATGGCGCGGAAGACCAAGGATACTTGGTAAGTCTAATGGGCAGCGGGCTGGCCCTTTTCGACTATGACCACGATGGCCTGATTGACGCCTACTTCCTCAATGGCCGAGATTTGCCACCCGGTGCGTCCCCGAGCGCGACGCGAAACGGGCTGTTTCGAAACTGCGGGGCGAACTCGTTCGTCGATGCCTCGCGCGGAAGTCGGAGTGATGTTTCCGCCTACAGCCTGGGAGCGGCCGTTGCGGATTTCGACAATGATGGATTTAAAGATATAGCCATATCCAACTTGGGTTCTGTTACCTTTCTGCGTAACAACGGAGATGGTACCTTCTCCGATTGGACCACGCAGGTCGGTCTCGGCAACGCGGGAGTTGTCTTTGGAGCCGGCGTAGCCTTCCTCGACATAGAAAATGACGGCGATTTGGATCTGTATGTCGCCGACTATGTCGAATTCAGTTTTGAACGCTTCGCTCAGCTTGCCCCCAGTTCTTTTCCGTATCCCCCGGGACCAGACCATTTTCAACACCGATCAGACCATCTCTGGAGAAACAATGGCGATGGGACGTTCAGCGAGCATAGCCAGATAGCCGGTATTTCCGAGTATAAGGCACCAAGTATGGGGGTCGTTTGTGGGGATTTTGATGGGGATCGCGATACCGACATCTTTGTTTGTTGCGATGCTCGCCCCAATCTATTGTTCATCAACGATGGAAAAGGTGTGTTCAGTCAGGATGCCGAGTTGAACGGGGTTGCGTACAGTTCCCACGGCATTCCCGTCGGCAGCATGGGAGCAGAAGCTGGCGATATCGACAACGACGGAGCCGAGGACCTGTTTATTACCGACTATTCTGCGCAGATGCCCATTCTATTCAGGAGCCTCGGCAGGGATGGATTCGAAGACATATCGGCCATCAGCAGAGCCGGCAGAGATGTCGTGCCTCACGCAAACTGGGGTGCGGGTCTAGTCGACTTTGATAACGATGGTGATCGCGATCTGATGATTGGCAACGGACACCTGCTCAAGTGGGCTAACGATATCGAGCAACTAACGGAGTTTAAAGTGCGCAACTGCCTGCTTGCCAACAACGGGGCCGGAATATTCAGAAACGTAACGGATGATGCCGGCAGTGGGATGCAGATCGTCGAGAGTTCACGTGGTCTTGGCTTCGACGATATGGACAATGATGGAGACGTCGACTGCTTGGTACTCAACAGCGACGCCCGGGCCAACTACCTTGAGAATCGATCGGAGCCTTCCAACAACTGGGTCCAGATTCGGCTTTCCGGCACCTCTTTCAACCGCGACGGGGTGGGGGCGAGAGTGACCGTCGAAAGCGGTGACTTGGTACAGGTCGCAGAGATGAGAAGTGGTCGCGGTTATCAAAGTCACTACGGATCACGGCTGCATTTTGGACTTGGTCGGCGGGCGCAGGTGGAACGAGTTATCGTCGATTGGGGTGGAACGAAGACGGAGTATTTCGATGTCGCGATCAACGCGGTTCACCTGCTCCAACAGGAGAATCGTTGATGGACCTCTCGACCTGGCTCCGCCGAGCCCTGCAAATGGCATGTCGACTCGCCATCGGCTCAGCTCTGGCCTCCGGAGGCCTGCTATGGGGGCAGTCTCGCTTCGAAGCTGAAATCGTCGAAGTGCTGCCTTCAGAGAGTGGTATTGATTTCAAGCATACCGATGGAGCCAGTGGTCAAAGGTACATTGTCGAAACGGTTTTGGGCGCACTGGCGCTGTTCGACTACGACGGCGATGGATTCATAGATCTTTACTTCGTCAACGGTGCGGCGCTTCGCGGGTCGAATCTGGCTTCCAAGCCACGCAACAGGCTGTACCGGAACCATGGCGACTGGACTTTTACCGATGTGACGGATGAATCAGGGCTTGGCGATGGGCAGTACGGGATGGGCGTCGTGGTGGGAGATTACGACCAGGATGGTGATCCCGACGTCTTTCTCAGCAACTTTGGTAAAGACACGTTTTACATTAACCAGGGAGATGGCACGTTTACTGAATCGGCCGAACGATGCGGCTTCAGCGCCGCGCCGCGATTCGGAGCTGGAAACAGTTTTTTTGATCTCGAAGGGGATGGCGATCTGGATCTTTATTGTGCCAGCTACGTTGAATTCGACTACGCGGACCACAAGGTAAGGACCATTGCGGGGTACCAGTTCCACACAGGTCCCAATGACTATGCTCCGGCAGCCGATTTGCTCTATCGCAACGAGGGGGATGGAACGTTCACGGACATTTCGCTCTCGTCAGGCGTCGGCCGGCTCAAGTCGCCAGGCATGGGAGTCCTGGCAGCCGATTTTGATCAGGATGGTCAGGTTGATTTGTTCGTAGCCAACGATCAGCAACCGAACTATCTCCTAATGAACGATGGGCAGGGGCGATTTGAAGACATGGGGTTGATTTCGGGTGTGGCCTTTGATCGATTTGGCCATGCCAACGGCAATATGGGAGTTGAGTACGCCGATCTCGATGGCGATGGACTGCTTGATTTGATCTCAACGACCTACCAGGAAGAGATGCCGGTTTATTATCAAGCGATCGAGCCAGGTCTCTATTCCGATTCAACAAATATTGCCAGGATTGATCCCACGTTGCTGGCCCACGTGAACTGGGGCATTGGTGCGGTCGATTTTGACAACGATGGGGACCGAGATCTCTTCTTGGCCTGCGGGCATTTTTTGGACAACATCCGGTTTATTGACGATCGAACTGACGTGAAAGTCAGTAACTATCTGCTGGCCAATGATGGCCGGGGGCGGTTTACCAATGTTTCCAGCTCCGCTGGCAGTGCTGTCCGCAAAATTGAAAGTAGCCGCGCCGCCGGCTTTGATGATTTGGACAACGACGGTGACGTGGACTTGGTCGTGCTCAACGCCAACGCTTCGCCCACGATCGGTCGAACGGAATTGAAGGGAGAAGAAAACGGCTCGGTCGTGGTCACGTTAGTGGGGACCCGAAGCAACCGAGACGCGCTGGGAAGCCGAGTTGTGGCTATTGCGGACTCCGGTCCACCCCAGGTTCAAGCAACCTTCTCCGGGAGAGGATATGAAAGTTACTATGGACGTCGCCTGGTTTTCGGCCTGGGAAAATCCAAGGCGGTCACTCTAGAGGTGACCTGGCCGGATGGTCAGGTAGAGATTTTCAAGTGCACTCATCCGACCATGACACTCGTGGAAGGCCATGGTCGGACGAAACCCGATTCTTGATTGAAAAAGCGACTATTTCCCTTCGCCTTTGAAGCTGCTGACTAGCTCGATGTCGAAGGTGTTGTCGGCGCTGTTCGTGGTTACCGTGAATTGCAGCCCGGATGTCTTCGGATTCTGGTAAGCAGCGGGAAGCAATGAGTCCGGGCCGGATACGGTCTGGCGTGATTTCGCATCACCAACTTCTTCGTCCTCTGCCGGACCACCGCCCTCTCCGGTTGCGTTCGAGGTGTCCACGCTCGGTTTGTACCAGAGAACGCCAACTCGATAGTCCCCTGGTTCAGCCCCACCACCGATGTTTTCGCTTCGCATGTCGGTCAGCGAGTACTGACCATTCGAATCTGTCGAGCCCACCGCAGGCATTCCTGTGCCACCCTCTACCGGCTGAAACGTGATCGAGGCACCAGAGATTGCTTGGCCGTCCAGCGTGACTTTTCCCGTAACTGGATAGACACTTAAGCCATCGCCGCAACCAAGCAGGGTCAACACGGCAGAGCAAAGGATTAGTCGATAATACATGGTTTTGATTAACTTCCCGAATACGTAGAGGGTTCAACTTCTGTACTAAAGAGAAGAAGGCCGAACACGGTTCGGCCTTCTTGGAAATTTTTGCCGGAGTGTTCAGCTACTCTGGGACTACCGCTGACTCCCTGCCAACCATGGTGCCTAACGCGCCCCAGACGCCCCAAAAAGATGGGCCGGAATAGGTTCGCGTATTATTTGGCGGTTGCGGGAAGGTGATGGTCAAATCTCCGGTATCGATATTCTCGGTAATGAAGCGGACAGACGCATCACAAAACGCGACGTTCACGCCGCCAGTGTGGTAGCTGCTCGCCGGCGGCATGGCATTGCGTTCGGCATTGTTGTTCGAACACGTCGGCCCATTGGGCGGAAGGATGGTGAAGAAACAGGTGAACGCATTCAATGAATCTCCCCAGCGTCTACCCTTACCCCAGCCAGTGTTCCCCCAAGTGTTCTGCAACGAGGGTGCATCCAACAATCCATTAGGTCCTCTACGACTCAAGCAGAGCGATGGTGTAAAGGCACCACCCACAGGACCAATCGAATCCCGTGCGGTTCCTTCGAGAATCGTATCCTGCAATCGAACCCCGTTTTGCCGTCCAATAACCAGTTCGGAAAGCATGACGGTGTTGGAGGATCCGTCCTTCATCTTGCCAAAGTCAGCTTGTCCACGCTCTCCATTACTGAACACGCCGCGCCATTCCCAGTCGCCCGAGTTCAAATAGATGTCACCGCGATTACAAACATAGTTTGTCGGAAGAACGTCGCCGGGGTTGATCTGCACTGGGTCCGAAGGGCAGCGAAATGTAGTCACGTTGGTCCTGTAAGGGCTAATGACCACCGTGTTGGTACTGGAGTTGGTTCTGTTTCCAAAGTGCCACGGACGACCGCCTTCTAAGGCAAACGGAACGATTTGGTTGTAAAGTGCATTTTGCTCGATGTAGGGAAGAACGGACGTTAGATAGCTCAGCCGCTCCCACGACTGTCCACCGTTGAGTGCCTGCCTCCAGCGCGGGTCGTGCGACGCGGGCGAAAATTTCTTGAAAGCAGTGTGGTGGTTGTGTTCCGCCAAGGCAATTTGGCGAATGTTGTTGCTGCATTGCATTCTGCGAGCTGCTTCGCGAGCCGCTTGAACGGCGGGCAACAAAAGCCCCACTAAGATGCCAATAATGGCGATGACGACGAGTAGCTCGACCAGGGTAAAACCCGGTCTCCGAAGACGTGTTTTCATTTAAATTACTCCTACCTGTCTTTAGCGATAAAAAGAACGAGAGCTTTTCCAAGCTTGAAAGTGTCTTAGAATTGTAGTAAGGTCCGGCCACGTGCACAAGGAACAATGACGCCTCAGATCCCCTAAATTGTTTGCATTGCCCTGATACCATCCCATGGGTGGTTTGGTCGACACCGGCCACTTTTTGCCACTTCCGATTGCTTGCTTTTACTGAGAATCCCGCAGTCGGCGTCCGGTTTGTGGTTCCCATCAATGGGTCAAGGAACGCATCTCTTTGTTCAGAATGGGTTTACGTCCGATCGACTCATCGTGCCCATCGCCGTGACGAGCTGTCTCTTTGGGCGTGCCTTTCCCTCTGTAAGGGGTGTTTTTAGGCGTGGCTAAGCCCTCTCGTAGTGGGAAAGGAAGCCGCGATTCGACTCGCTTAATGGCGGAGAGACCACGCTAAGGCGGCTTTCTTGGTATCCGGCTGGAGTAGCCAATTAACAACAATTAATTTCTCGGAGAGTCGGACACATGCACCGCAACTGGTTCTCCCCTGCAGCGTTTCCTGGTGCCAGCTACCCGCAGCAGTGATAGTGATATCGGAGGTTCCTGCCTCGCGGGCCCCTCCCTCGGATTGGTTCGGTTGCTGGTGCGAGGGCTTCAGAAGGCGGAACCCGGGCAGCCTAAGAAGCTAGGGACCAGCACGCGCGCGGGCTCATGGTTTCGGTGACCGGTTCTTACCGGTGTGATTTTCAAAGACCAGATGATTTGCAAAGATTGAGTTGCCATGCCTGAAGGACATGTGCTGCACCGTATTGCCAGGGATCATACGAAGTGGTTCGTGGGACAAAAGATGCAAGTTTCGTCGCCGCAAGGACGGTTTCAAAAAGAGTCGAAGCGGCTCAGTGGTGAGAAGCTCGCCCGCGTGGAGGCGTTTGGAAAACACCTGATTTATCATTGGCGCGGCGGTCAGATCCTGCACGTGCATCTGGGGCTCTACGGCAAGTTCCACCACTACAAGAATCCGCCACCGGAACCCCAAGGTGCTGTTCGAGTCAGGATGATCGGTAGCCGGAGGTCCTATGACCTGAAAGGCCCGAATACCTGTCAGCTTCTCTCGGATGCAGACTTCAAGCGGTTGACGAGCCGGTTGGGGCCGGATCCCCTGCGCGATGATGCCGAGCCGGAGTTAGCTTGGAAAAAAATTAGTCGTAGCCGGGTTGCGATCGGCAGCCTGCTGCTGAATCAGTCGGTCGTCGCCGGCCTTGGCAACATTTATCGAGCAGAAATCCTGTACTCGCTTGGCGTACATCCCGAGCGACCCGGCAACCAGATCAGCCGCGAGGAATTCGACCAAATATGGGAACTTTCGGTCAGGCTGATGCAGATCGGCGTGAAGGCCAACCGGATTATCACCACAGACCGTCGACCGGCCGGCAAGCCAGCGAGTCGGTTGAGCGCGGCGGAAAGGCTGATGATCTACAAACATCCGGTCTGTCCACGTTGTCGCGCGGATATTCAATCCTGGAACTTGGGCAATCGCACCATTTACGCGTGCCCAGCGTGCCAAACCTAAACCGGACGAAGCGTTCGGCATGGTTCGTTTTTTGGCGGACGTCTTTTAAGGAACTGCCACGGGGGCCCGACGACTCTGTTGGGTTTGACCGGTGGCGGGGATTTCCGTGTACAATTTAGCTGGTCCTACACCCGCCTTCGCACAGTTCCCCAAGCTGTTCTCATGCGCTACCCTATTTTTCTCCTACTAATGTGCGGAATGCTGGGTGCGCCCAGCAACGCGGACGAACCGCTCATCGCCACAAAGAACCAGATTTCAGATTTTCTAAGCCATCACTGCGCTGATTGTCACGGCAGCGATGACGCGGCCGGTGGCCTGGATGTGACGAGGCTGACCTTGGCAGACCTCGATCGCGAAGGCCAGATGCTCGAAGATGTCCTGCGCAAATTGCGGACTCGGCAAATGCCGCCGGTCGACGTGGTTCGGCCCAGCGAAGACGAGTACAACCACGCGATCGATGGGTTGACGATTCGGCTGGGGGAATATGCGGAGGCCAATCCGAATCCAGGACGACCAGATTCTCTGAGGCGGCTGAATCGGACCGAGTACCAAAACGCAATTCGCGATCTGCTAGCCCTCGATGTCGATGCGCAGTCATTGCTGCCTCCGGACGAATCCAGTCATGGGTTTGACAACGTGACCGTTGGAGAGCTGTCGCCGACGTTGCTCAGTCGATATGTTTCTGCGGCACAGAAGATCAGTCGGCTGGCTGTGGGCAGTGCACTGCGAAGTCCGGGTGGAGACACCATCCGCCTGAAACCGGATTTTACGCAAGAGGAGCACGTGGACGGCTTGCCGGTGGGAACGCGTGGCGGTGCGCTGATCAAGTACACGTTTCCGCAAGACGGCCAGTACGACATCCAGTTGCGTTTGGCCCGCGATCGAAACGAGCACGTGGAAGGACTTGGCGGCAAGCATGAGTTAGAACTCTTGGTGGACAACCGGATCGCTGCTCAGTTTACGATTCGTCCGCCCCGAGATCAGGATCATAGTGTGGTCGATGCCTATCTCAAGGCGCGGATCGCGGTAACTGCCGGGCCGCATGATTTGGGAATTACGTTTCCAAAGAATCCATCGTCTCTGATCGAAACGATGCGGCAGCCGTTTGACGCGCATTTCAACATGCACCGCCATCCCCGCATATCGCCTGCGATCTATCAGGTTTCCATTACGGGGCCCTATGCCGGCGAGGGACCGGGCGATACGCCTAGTCGTGATCGCATATTCGTTTGTCGTCCGGAAGGTGTCGCGGAAGAGCCTCAGTGCGCCGAGCGGATTCTCAGGACGGTGATGCGACGGGCTTATCGGCGCCCCGTCGACGACCAAGATCTGGCTGGGCCGATGGCGTTTTACACTCGGGCTCGAGAAGCCGGGGGTAGTTTTGAGCAGGGGATCGAATCCGCATTGAGTTCCGTCTTGGTTAGTCCTCAGTTCCTGTTTCGCGTCGAGCAAGATCCGGCAGACGTCGAACCTGGGCAAGTGTATCGGCTGAGCGACCTGGAACTGGCCTCACGACTGGCGTTCTTCCTGTGGAGCAGCATACCGGATGACGAGTTACTCGATTTGGCCATCGCGGGCACGCTAAGCGACGCGGAGGTACTTGAGCAGCAAGTCCGGCGGATGTTGTCCGACGTTCGCTCCACAGCGCTAGTCACGAATTTCGCAGCTCAGTGGTTGTACCTGCGCAACCTGGAATCGATCACGCCGGACATGCGGTTGTTTCCCGACTTTGACGACAATCTACGACAAGCGTTCCGAACGGAAACCGAGTTGTTCTTACAGGATGTGATGCGGGAAGATCGGAGTGTGTTGGATCTGCTGCAAGCAGACTACACCTATCTCAATCAGCGGCTGGCTAAGCACTATGATATCCCGCATGTCTACGGGAGCCGATTCCGTCGCGTCCAGCTAGACGATCAGAGTCATCGTGGAGGTTTGCTGCGCCACGGCAGTATCCTTACGGTTACGTCCTACGCAACTCGGACTTCACCGGTAATTCGGGGGCACTGGATTCTGAAGAACATGTTGGGGTCGCCTCCACCTCCACCGCCGCCCGACGTGCCTGCCTTGGAAGACAACTCGGTTTCGGCTGATCAGCCAATTCGCGAGCGGCTGGCCGAGCATCGTGCCAATGCGGCCTGCGCCGGTTGTCATAATCTGATGGATCCGGTTGGATTTGCGCTGGAGAATTACGATGCGGTGGGGCGTTGGCGGGAGATGGAAGCCGGCCGACCGGTCGACGCATCAGGCGGTCTGCCCGGCGGCTCCGTTTTTACGGGGGTGGCTGGTTTGGAACGGGGGCTCTTGGAACGCCCTGAGTTGTTCGTCAGCACTTTGGCGGAGAAGTTGCTGACGTTTGCGGTCGGTCGAGGCACCGAGCATTACGACGGTCCGGCGATTCGCGCGATTGTGCGCCGAGCTGAAGCCGATCAATATCGCTTTTCATCGGTTATCATGGGCATAGTATCGAGTACGCCATTTCAGATGAGGAGAGCCGAGTAACGATGTTTATTACCAAGAAAGCTCTGCCGCGACGCACGTTCTTGCGGGGGCTTGGTACAACGCTGGCGCTGCCTCTGCTAGACGCGATGATTCCAGCGATGACTGCCGCTGCGGCGACGGCGGCCGATTCGACTCGGCTGCGTAGGTTGGGATATGTTTATATGCCCATGGGTTGTGACGCATCCCGTTGGGCATTGCCCGGTGATACTCTGGACGAACTCTCGCCGACGCTTCGTCCACTGGCATCGGTGAAGGAGCATGTGACGGTCGTTAGCGGCATGGAATTGAAAAACGCCTATCCCGGAACGCACGCGACGTCGAACAGTTCCTTCCTGAGTGCGGCTCGTGCCAAGATGACCGAGAGCACGGATTACTACCTCGGTACCACGGTCGATCAGATCGCTGCTAGAGAGGTAGGCCACCAAACGCAGCTACCGTCACTAGAGATGTCGATGGATCTGCTGGCAACGGTCGGCCAGTGCGACAACGGCTATGCGTGCGTTTACCAGAATAATTTATCTTGGTCGTCGCCAACGACTCCCCTGCCCTCCGAAGCCCATCCGCGAATCGTGTTTGAGAGCCTGTTTGGCGAAGGGGGTTCGCCCGAGGATCGGCGGAGGGCGCTGGACCAGCGGGCCAGCTTGTTGGATTCGGTAACGGAGGATTTGGCGCGGCTGAATCGTCAGCTCGGTCCAAGCGATCGATCGAAGGTCAACGGGTACCTCGAGAGCGTCCGCGAAGTCGAACGCCGCATCCAGCAGGCAGAGGCCAAGACGCAAGAGAATCCACTGCCCGATCTGGAACGTCCGGTGGGTGTGCCGGCCGACTACGGGGACCACGCTCGGTTGATGTTCGATCTGCAGGTGTTGGCCCTCCAAGGCGATGTGACGCGAGTGATTACCTTCCAGCTGGCTCGCGAAACCAGCAATCGTACCTATCCGGAAATCGGCGTGCCGGATGCCCACCATCCGCTGACCCACCATGGCAATGATCCCGAGAAAATAGCCAAGGTCGCGAAGATCAATCAATTCCATGTCTCACTGTTCGCTTACTTTCTCGAGCGTTTGAAGGCGACGCCTGAAGGCAACGGTTCTCTGCTGGACCACTGCCTGTATCTCTACGGTAGCGGCATGGGGAACCCGAACGTGCATGACCATACGAATCTTCCGATTCTGGTTGCCGGTGGTGCTGCCGGGAACATGCGCGGCGGTCGGCATATTCGTTTCGATCAGCCAACACCGCTGGCCAATTTGCATCTCAGCCTGCTCAATAAGGTCGGTGTGCAGCTCGATTCGTTTGCCGATAGCACCGGTACGGTCGATGAGTTGTTCGAGCCGCTGTCGATTTAGTGCCAATTCGCCCTTTGAGCCAAAACGAATCTCTGGTGCACCTATGCTATGGACCCAAGATTACCGCCAGCGTGAGAGTCAGCGTATCGATAGCCGATGGGTTCGTGTGCTAGGGACTCTGATCGCTATGGTCATCGGACCGGCTGCAACCGCCGACGAAGAAGCCCGGCTCGCCGACGCGGCTCAGTCGCGGAACATCGCGCAGGTTCAGACCCTCATTCGGCAAGGCGCTCGACTGGGTGCGGCCCAAGTCGACGGGATGACCGCCCTGCACTGGGCGACCTACCATGACGATCTCGAGATGACGCGTCAGCTGCTCTCGGCGGGCGCCGAGGTGGCCGTAGCCAATCGTTATGGCGTCACGCCCCTTTCTCTAGCCTGCACAAACGGCCGTGCTGAGATCGTGCGTCTGCTCCTGGAGGCGGGCGCCGATCCAAACAGCCAGCTCCGTGGGGGTGAAACGGCACTCATGACCGCGGCCCGCACGGGCAAGCTGGAGCCAGTCCAGTTGTTGCTCGCACGCGGGGCAGAAATCAATCGAAAGGAACGTAAGGGGCAAACGGCCCTGATGTGGGCAGCCGCCGATGGGCACGTTGCCGTCGTGCAGGAGTTGATCAAGGCGGGCGCCGATTTCCAAACGCCCCTTGAGTCAGGATTCACGCCGCTGCTGTTTGCCGTTCGTGAAGGGCAAACCGAGGTGGTCCAAGCACTGCTCTCAGCGGGCGCGGACGTCGATAGTGTGATGAATCCCAAGCGAACAGGCGGCAAGAACCCGCGCCGCGGCATGAGTCCCTTGCTGCTGGCAGTCGAAAACGGCCATCTCGAGCTGGCGATTGCGCTCGTCGATGCGGGTGCCGATCCGAATGACCAACGGAGTGGGTTCACGCCGCTGCACACGATCACTTGGGTTCGCAAGCCCAATCGTGGCGATTCGGCCGATGGCGATCCGGCGCCGATGGGTTCTGGAAATCTGACCAGCCTTCAGTTTGTGCGGGCCCTAGTGGAGCGGGGTGCTGAAGTGAACGCGCGGCTGAAGCGAGGTAGTGCGGGTCGTGGAAGACTCAATCCCAAAGGAGCAACGCCCTTTCTGCTGGCTGCCAAGACGGGCGACCTGCCCCTGATGAAGCTCCTGTTGGAACTTGGCGCCGATCCGCGTATTGCCAACCAGGATGGCTGTACGCCCTTGATGGTGGCGGCCGGACTGGGCACCTATGCGCCAGGCGAAGAAGCGGGCACGGAAGAAGAGGCCCTGGAAGCTGTCGAACTGCTGCTGGCATTGGGGGCGGATATCGATGCGGTCGATCGAAACGGCGAGACAGCCATGCACGGCGCCGCCTACAAGAGCCTTCCCCGAGTTGTAGAACGCTTAGCCAGTCGCGGAGCGGATGTCGACGTTTGGTATCGGAAGAACAAACACGGCTGGACACCGGTCTTGATCGCCGAAGGTCATCGGCCCGGCAATTTCAAACCGTCTCCGGCGACGTTGAAGGCCCTCCACCAGCAGCTGATCGCCCATGGCATCCAACCGCCTCCACCGACACCCCGCGAGAAACGAAAGGGTTATCAGTAACGGTTGGCAATCAAGCCGAGATGGAATTTGTTTGCCCAGTCGGCAACGCGTTTTGCTCAGTTTTAAAGCCACTTCTTGGTAAGCGCCACCACACCAGCGGCTGGTGCTGAGCGAGAAGTGTCGTTTTAAACGGCCTTTTGGGCGACAAACCATGCCTACGTTTCTAAGCCGTGCTGTCTGGCAAATTTCTTCGAATAATTATTTCTCCGGCCGCAGCCACTGTGGACAGCGCGGCACAAAGCCAGGCGAGTGGATAGCCGAACCGTTGAACGAGTCCCCATCGGCCGTCGGCAACCGGTTCGGCCAAGATGGCCCCGACAGCAAAACGCTCCGATAGCTGCCGGACACGGCCCGCGCCGTCAATGTGCGCCGATAAGCCCGTATTGGCGGCAACGAGCAACGGTCGGCGGTTTTCGGCCGCGCAGACGATTGAGCAGGCCAAATGATGATCGAGCATGGATGAGCCGCGGAACCAACTATCATTGGTAATGTTGATCAAGACATCCGGTGATTTGCCTGCGGCAGTCAACGTACGTACTTGCCAGGAAATCAGCCGCGGCATCATGCTTTCGAAGCAGATGCTCGGAGCCACATTGACGTCGCCAACCCGAAACGATTTGACCTCATTGCCCGCTTGAATTCCGACAAAACCAAAGGCGTCGCCGAGCCACTTCAACAGCGGGCCCAGCGGTATGTATTCTCCGAACATGACCAGGTGCATCTTGTAGTAGCGGTCGCGCAGGTCGCCATCCGGCCCGACAAGCAGAGCCGCGTTGTACCGCTCGACCTGCTCGGAGCGGTAGATCCATGCGTCCGAGCCGAGCAGCAAGTGCGGTTGTTGACCAGAGGCCATACCATCCGGCCCACTGCCGAAATTCAGGCCGCGGGCGGCCTGCAAAACACTCTCGGACTTGAATCGGAATTGCTGCTGCAGGTCGTTGACGACTTCCAATAGATAGTTTTCATCCACGTTCTCTCTGGCAAGCTCAGCCGGCACGCCATCGGTCAACCAAGTCTCCATCCAAGGTGCGTTGGCAGTGAAAGTGGATTCAGGCCAGCACACCAGATCGACCACACCATGTTCCTGAGCCGCAGCTCGGGTTGCATTCAAATAGCGTGTCCAGGCCAACGCGTTGCGCTCTCGATTGATCTCAAAAACGGTAGGCGTATTCTCCTGAATTAGCAGGACTCGCATTTGCGGTGAGTGCTGGGCTGCCAGCTGATCTGTTTCGCGCAGTCGCCACCCGCCATACCCTAGCGTCGCTACCAACAGGACGAGAGCCCAAGCGGCCGGTCCCGCCGCAGATGAAAGCCGCGCTGCCTGCCAACTGCAAACTAGCTGGAAGAGAGCCGCGCTGCAGGTCATCATCACGAAGCTCACACCGGTGCCGCCCAGCTGATCTGCAATCTGAATCACGATTGGATCATGTGCCTGCGAGTGAGCCAATGTGTTGGCGGCGTATCCGGAGAGCATGTAGCTGCGGATCAGCTCCAAGCCGACCCAGGCCACCGGCGCGGCCAGCACCAGCGGAACATGCCACCGCCGGCGGAGGATGCGGGTGACACCGACAAACAGCGGGACGTAGATCGCCAGGTACAACGAGAGTGCCAGCCAGCCGAAAATCAGAGGCCAAAAGGCGAGTCGGATACCGTGAAGGATAAGTAGCCAAAACAGGCAACCCGATAGCCATAGTGAAAAATATTCTTTTCGGCCCAGCGGTGTCTGGCGCTCGGCGATGAGCAGCCAGCCCGCCGGTGCCAGCCAGGCCAGCAGCCCCAAATTCAGCGGCGGAAACGCGGCCCAGAGAACCGCGGCGCTTGCCAAGGCGGGAAGCAATACGCCATCCCGCCAAGAACGCACGGCCCCGGAACTAGCCGGCCCAAAATTGCCGCGCCCAGAACCTGTGCCTTGCGTGTCTCGGTCTGCTCCTTCGGCTCGGGTGTGGGCCACTTGCTGGTGCTTGGCTCGCGAGGACTTCCTTGCCTTCCGTCTCATCTCGATTCTCCTGCAACGGAAGCCAGCCGACTTGCCTGAAGGTACTCGCTTTGGGCAATCTGAGTGCTGCCGGTTTTTACTTGTCCGTGCGACTGCGGTCGCCAAGAGCCGTTGCGACTCAGGCCAGGAGTAGGCTCGCTACGCCCAGTCCAGAGGCTGGTGCCAGGCAGCGAACAGCTCTCGCCACGGAGTCGCCACCAGCGTGGAATCGCCGCTGCGGATGGTCACGTTCGGTCCGTCATGGACGGTCCCCAAGCGAACAGAGCGCGTGCCGGCCAGACACTGTTTTAGTTCTTCTTCGCGGTCGCTGTCGACCTCAATCAGAAAGCGGCTATTGCTTTCAGAAAACAGCAACTCACTGGCAGCAAGCTGGTTTTGCTCGGCAGCTTCGGCGATGTCGACGTCGACGCCCAACTGTCCGGCAAAAGACATTTCAGCCAGTGATACGGACAAACCGCCTTCGCTCAGGTCATGGCAAGCGCGTATCAAGCCGGAAGCGATGGCCGCATGGACTGCTTCAAAAGTTGCCTTCGCCTGCTCTAGTTCCACTTGGGGCACGGAGCCGCCGCTGAGCCCAAGAACCTGGAGCAGATGTGAGCCGCCGAGTTCGCGGTGAGTCGCTCCGATGAGGTAGATCGGGTTTCCCGCTTCTTTCAGATCCATGGTGACGCACTGGGCGACATCGTCGACCTGCCCGATAGCGCTGATCAGCAACGAAGGCGGGATAGCGATGGTTTGCTTGTTTCCACTCGCATCGACCCACGTGAACTCGTTGTTCAGGCTATCCTTGCCGCTGATGAAGGGGGTCTTCCAGGCAACAGCCACATCGTGACAAGCGAGCGCGGCGCGCACCAGTGAGCCGAGTGTTTCGGGGCGATCCGTGTTGCCCCAACAAAAATTGTCCAGGATTGCGATGCGGGATGGATCGGCACCGACGGCGACCGCATTGCGCACCGCCTCATCAATGGCGCTCGTTGCCATCGGATACGGATCGAGATCGCCGTAGGCGGGATTCATGCCGCAGCTAATCACGATGCCACGCCGGCTATCGATCCGTGGCCGCACGACGGCGGCATCGCCCGGGCCGTTACACTCGGGCCCGACGAGTGGCTTGATTGCGCTTCCGCCCTGAACCTCATGATCGTATTGGCGAATGATCCAGTGCTTGCTCGCCACATTCAGGCAGCCGAGAATTCTCTTCAGCGCGTCCTCTGTTTGGGCTCTATCCAGGTCAGGCAGAGCCAGCTGGGTAACAGGAGGCGGTGTGTATGTTGCACTGCGAATCACTGGTGGACGGCCATCGTGCAGGAATTCCATCGACACCAGACCGACTTCTTGGCCTTCGTACATCAGCCGCAACTGGCCCGTGGGAACGAATTGACCAATGACGGACGCCTCGACTCCCTCGGCCGCGCACACCTCTTTCATGCGCTCGAGTTTCGATGGTGGTACGGCGAATACCATGCGCTCTTGGGCTTCACTAATCCAGATCTCGGTATAGCTCAGGCCCTGGTACTTCAGCGGTGCGCGCTCGAGCCAAACTTCGGCGCCGATCGATTCGCCCATCTCGCCGACGGCGCTACTGAATCCGCCGGCGCCGCAGTCCGTGACGGCGTTGTAGAGTTCTTCGTCACGAGCCTGCAGTAGCACATCGAGAACCATTTTTTCGGTGACTGCGTTGCCAATTTGTACCGCGCCGCCGGAGATTGACTCGCTTTGGCTAGTCAACTCGGCGCTGCTGAACGTGGCACCGTGAATGCCGTCACGTCCGGTGCGTCCGCCAATCGTCACGATCCAATCGCCGCCGCGCGGACACTTGTCGACCTTGTCGACCGGTAGCAAACCGGCGTTACCGCAATAGACCAGGGGGTTACCCAGGTATCGCGGATCGAAGTACACGGCGCCATTGACCGTTGGAATGCCCATGCGATTACCGTAGTCGCGGACACCCGAGACGACTCCCTTCATAACGCGGCGCGGATGCAAGACGCCTGGTGGTAGGCTGGCGGGATCCGTGTCTGGCGGGGCAAAGCAGAAAATGTCTGTATTGCAGAACGGCTTGGCTCCCAGGCCCGTTCCCATGGGGTCGCGAATCACGCCGCCAATACCGGTGTTCGCGCCTCCGTAGGGTTCGATCGCACTGGGGTGGTTGTGTGTTTCGACTTTAAAGACCACGTGGTAGTCGTCGTCGAACTTGACGATGCCCGCATTGTCCGAGAAGACCTTCACACACCAGTCGTCCGCGCCGAGTTCCTGCCGGATCGTGGAAGTCGCGGCAAAGATCGTCTCCCCGAGCATGTTTTCGAACTGTCGCGACCCTTTCTCGTCCGTATATGCGATTCGACCCGCGAGCGTCTTGTGACTGCAGTGCTCGCTCCAGGTTTGGGCGATGGTCTCCAATTCGATATCGGTCGGCTCGCGGCCCAGATCCTGGAAATGCTTTTGGATGGTCTGCATCTCGGCCAGGGTCAGATACAACTGTCCCTCGCGCGAAAGTTTCTCGAGTTGTTCGTCATTCAGTTGGCGAATACTCACTCGCCGCAGTTCGAACGGATACTCAGATCCCACGTCTAGTTGGTCCAGGACCAGCGGGCCGGTAATCACGCGTTCAATCGAATCATTCGAGAGCAGCTTTTGGCACAGTCGATCCAGTAGTTCCGGCTGGAGGTCACTGAGCCAGTACTTTCGAAAGGTCGACACTTGCTCGACCGGCAGGCTCATGTCCTGCAGGGCTTGGAGCGTACTGAGTGCGACCGGATCCATGACTCCCGGTTTGGGCAGCACATGCACCAGTTGGCTCAGTCCGGCGCGGGGAGCCGAAAGGCGGTCGTCGCCAATCTGCGCGATGGTGGTCGTTTCCACGATCGAGTCGGCCAGCAATTGACCGGCAGCCAGCTGCGCCTGTTCTTCGCCCAGATCGCCCTGAAGTAGAAATCCGTGCGATGCGGCGATGGCCAGGTTGTCATCGAGTCCCAAGTCGCGCGCCTCGGCCGCGAGGGACTTGCCAGCCACATCTGTCTGTCCGGCGGCCGGAAGAATATCAATTTCCCACAGAGTCACGAGCTGCTTTTCCTGCTTCCAGTAGTTCTTTTAGTAGTTGGGCGTTGCCGTTTTCGAGAGCAGTCATCCAGTCATGCAGTGCGTCGGAGAACCCCCGCAAGGACTCCAAGATGGGCTGCTGGTTTTCCAGCAGGATCTGCTGCCACATCTCCGTGTTGCCGGCTGCCACACGTGTTGTATCGCACCATCCAGATGCCGCCAGGGGGAGCAACTCCACTGGGGTCGCCTTTGCTAGGGCCGCAGCCACCAGATGCGGTAGGTGACTGGTTCGCGCGACGGCCTCATCGTGTTCTTCGGGCGACATGCGAACCGTTCGGCAGCCAAGCGCTTTCCAGAACTGTTCGGTTCGTTCGATCAGCCGATGCGGCGTGTCGCTCGTCGGAGTGACCACCGTCAGCTTGTCGTCAAACAATTGGGCTGCTGCGTGATCGACTCCGCTTCGGTCACTGCCGGCCAGCGGATGCGATCCACAGAAGCTGGTCGCCTGAGCACCATCGAGCGCGCTGCAGATACCGCGCTTCGTACTACCGACGTCCGTAATCAGGCAGCCCGCCGGCATTTGCCGCTGACACTCGGCGACGTAGTCTGCCACCGATTGAACGGGCGTGCAAATAATCGCCAAATCGGCATTTTGGCAGGCGGTGTCGAGTGCCGTTTCCGCGCGATCCACAGCGCCGCGCTGCAGAGCTTTCTCTAGCGATTCCGGCCGTCGTCCAACGCCAACGACAGTCCGGGCGAGGTTGCGATCGCGCAGCGCCAGTCCGATCGAGCCGCCGAGGAGCCCAACGCCGACGATCACAACACGTTCAAACTCCGCCATGATTCTCCGCAATTTGTTTCCGGTTTCCGGCGCACAAGACTTCGGAACAGGACTGGGACGCCACGACCGACGGGTGGATGCTCGAGGGCTCCGCGACGGCCAGTTGGCAGTTTCCGCAACGCAGGCTTTAGCGCCGGGCGCGATCACATTTCATGGGCAGCCATGTCCCATTTTGCTTGCTGCTTTCGACCGCCTGCTGAATGAACATCATCCCTTCGACGCCGTCGTGCACGTTCGGGTAGACAGTATCGACTCGTTCGACGGGCGTGCCTTCCGCGTGGGCAATCATGGCGTCAAAAGCGGACGTGTAAATGTTGGCAAAGGCTTCAAAGAAAGCTTCTGGGTGACCGCTGGGCAGACGACAGGCACCTTGTCCGGACGCGTTCATATACGGCGCGTTGGGATCTCGTGTGTACATTTTGTGTGGCTGGCCGTTGCAGCGCACGATCATCACATTGGGTTCTTCCTGTCGCCACTGCAGGGCGCCCTTGGTGCCATCAATCTCGATAGAGACGTCATTCTCGCGGCCGTGACTGATTTGGGATGCGGTCACCGTTCCCAATCCGCCACCGGCATATTTGATGATCGCGGTTCCATAGTCGTCCAGCTTGCGACCCGGTTCGAACGTTCGCAGGTGGCACGAAATCTCTTCCGGCAGCAAGCCGGTCATGTACCGACCGAGATTGTAGGCGTGGGTTGCAATATCTCCGAAGCAGCCAGCAGCGCCACTCTTGGTTGGATCGGTCCGCCAAGCGGCCTGTTTTTGATCTGAATCTTCCAGTTTGGTTCGTAGCCATCCCTGGATGTAGTTGGCTCGAACGGCTTGGATCTCCCCCAGTTCGCCACCGAGAATCATCTCGCGTGCCTGGCGAACGAGCGGGTATCCGGTGTAGTTATGAGTGAGAGCAAAAACCCCATCGGATTGGTCCACGAGGGTTGCTAGCTCCTCGGCCTGGGCCAGGTCAAACGTCATGGGTTTATCGCAAACGACATGGAAGCCGGCGTCGACGGCCGCCTTGGCAATTTCGAAGTGGGTGTGGTTGGGCGTGGTGACGCTGACGAAGTCAATCCGCTCACCCTCCGGCAGGGCCTTTTCCCGCTCAAACATCTCGCTGTAGGACGCATAAGCGCGATTGGCCGGCACATCGTAGTCGGGTGCCGAGGCTTTGCTCCGCTCGGGGTTGCTCGAAAAGGCACCGGCGACCACTTCGGCGCGGTTATCCAGACACGCGGCGATCGAGTGAACTTTGCCAATAAACGACCCTTGGCCGCCGCCGACCAAACCCATTTTCAACTTGCGATTTAGAGGGCCGTTGGTCATGCTGATCTTTCCTTTGTTTCAAAGTGTTTGGCTGGATTTACTAGGGTACCATTCCTTTGGCCGGTGCCTGTTTTCGTGCGTTGGACGTTGAAAACCTTGACGGCGCAAGCCAAGTATCCGCGGGACTCGAACTGGGGCTCCTGTTCTACCACATTTAGCCTCAATCAGGCAGGCGCTTGACCAGGACCTCCAAGATCACTTGCCCGCCGGCCCACGTCGCGATTGCTTTCTGCGGGAAAACCCGTCACGATAAGGTGTATTAGTGGGACAGGTCACCTGGACCGGAGACGCGCTGCCGGGAATCGTGCTGTGCTTAGGTGGATGAGTTCGACAAGGCTGATTGTCAGTACGCAATAGGTTGGGCAGTAGCATGGGCAATATATCGTTTTCGTTCGAGTATCCCTGGCTGTTGAGCCTGCTAGTCGTGGTGCCGCTGCTCTGGATCGGTAGTTTCGCCTCGCTAGCGGGGTTGGGACCGGGGCGGCGGATTGCGGCGCTCAGTTTTCGCTCCGTGGTGATGTTGCTGCTCATCTTCGCCATCGCCGGTGTTCAGTGGGTTTGGATCAGCGACAAACTGACTGTTATCTATTTGCTGGACCAGAGTGACAGTATCGCTCGGGCCAAACGCGATATCATGCTGAGCTACGCCATCGAGTCGGTAAAGGAGCATCGAGAGGACTCCCGCGGAGATCGTGCCGGGCTGATCGTATTTGGCCGCGAAGCGGCGATCGAGTTCCCGCCTTACGACGACAATTTGCCGGTCGTGCGAGGTGTGGAAAGCTACTTGGGACGTACCGATGCCACGAATCTGGAATCGGCTCTGAAGCTGGCCCAAGCGTCCTTCCCGGAGGATTCTGCCAAGCGCGTCGTCATCGTTACCGATGGCATTGAAACGATCGGCTCGGCGACCACCGTCGCAAAATCGATGGCCGAGGCGGGCATTGGTATCGATGTCGTTCCAATCAATCTGGCTGCCAAGAGTGAAATCTTGGTCGAGAAAGTCGACTTGCCAACCAACATTCGGCAGGGCCAGCCATTTGAAACGCGAATCGTCGTCAATCGTTTTCAGGAGGGAGATAATGATGAGCCGGTAGCGGGCCGACTGCAGTTGCTTCGAAGTGTCGGGCCCCGCGAGCAAGTGCTCTGGGAGGATTCGGTTGAGCTGGACAAAGACGTCAACGTCTTTCCGATTCGTGACGTAATCGATCAGCCGGCCGGGTACACCTATCGCGCTGAGTTTGTGCCTGCCAACGTCCAGGACGACTCGCTGCAGCAGAACAATCGGGCGGACGCGTTCACGTATGTCCGCGGCAAGGGGCGGGTGCTGCTGATTGAAGACTGGAATGCGATGGGGGAATATGTGTCGCTGATTGAAGCGCTGCGTCGTAGTGATATCGAAGTCGATGTTCAGTCAAGCGATCAACTGTTTACCTCTCTGGCGGAGTTGCAAGCCTATGACTGCGTGATTCTCGCCGGCGTGCCACGCAGTAGCGGTGAATCGGCCGATGCGATCGCGAACTTCACGGACGAGCAAATCGACATGCTCGTTAGCAACACGGAACAATTTGGCTGCGGCCTGATCATGATGGGCAGCCCCAATTCGTTTGGAGCGGGCGGATGGACGAATACAGCCATCGAAAAGGCGATGCCCGTCGATTTTCAAATAAAGAACAAGAAGATCGAAGCGGTCGGCGCGCTCGTCATGATCTTTCACGCGTCGGAGATTGCCCAGGGTAACTATTGGCAAAAACGGATCGGACAAGCGGCCTTGGAAGTGCTCGGGCCGATGGACTATTGCGGGGTCGCTCAGTATGGAACGCTTGGGGATTCCTGGTTGTGGGGAGGCAAGCCGCCCGGCATGCTGCGCGTGGGCCCGAATAGAAAGGCCATGGTCAGTCGCCTGCGGGCCATGATTCCCGGCGATATGCCCGATTTCCAGCCATCGATGCAGATGGCACTCCGGTCGCTGAGTACCACGCCGGCGTCGGTGAAACATGCGATCATCATCAGCGATGGTGATGCCACGGCACCAGCCAACGGTGTGCTAACCCAGTTCGTCAACAATCAAATCAAGATTTCCACGGTTGCTGTGGGATCCCATGGTCCGGCCGGACACCAGACTCTGCAGAAGATCGCCACGACCACCGGTGGTAACTACTACGTGGCGACCAATCCAGCGGCGCTGCCTAAGATTTTCCAGCGAGAAGCCATGCGAGTTTCTCGTCCCCTGGTCTATGAACCCGATGGCGGGTTGCTGCCGCAAATCACCTACCCGCACGAGATCGTTCAGGGACTCTCTCGAGAGCTGCCTAACCTGCGAGGCTTCGTGCTCACTAGTGTTAAGGACAGTGCGCTGGTGGAAGTACCCATCCGCTCCAGCAAGCCATCGGAGCCGGAAAATCAAACGATTCTCGCCACCTGGACCTATGGCTTGGGACGCACCGCCGTGTTTACCAGCGACACCGGCAAACGCTGGGCGGGCCAGTGGGCAGATTGGAGTGGCTATGATCAGTTCTTTTCGCAGTTGGTGAGGTGGGCCATGCGACCGACCAAGTCAGACGCCAAGTTCACCGTGGCCACGAACGTTAGGGACGGACAAGTCGAAGTGGTCGTCAACGCGCTCAATCAAGAAGACGAATTCTTGAATTTTCTAGACATGCAGGCGGTGGCCGTGGGCCCCGACCTGAAGCCCATTCCGCTGATCATGCGCCAAGCGGCTCCCGGCCGATATGTGGGCGCCTTCGATTCCGATGGAGCTGGTAGCTACCTGGTGAATGTCATTCCCGGTCCGGGGATGGCACCGGTCACGACCGGCGCCAGCGTGCCGTTTTCGGACGAATATCGCATTCGACAAACCAACTTCAACGCGCTGGAACGACTGGCAGGTCTCAAGCCGGACGGTGGACAGGCCGGACTCATGACAGCGCCTCTGGACAATCAGAGTCTCACGCAACTACTCGAAAATAATGTGTATCGCAGCGGTCTGCCTCGGGCGATGAGTATGCAGGATATCTGGCCTTGGTGCTTGCTGATCGGGGCGGTCTGCCTATTCGGCGACGTCTTCGTGCGCCGCGTTTCGCTCGACTACGCCTACCCCATCAAGTGGATGGTCCGGCGACTGAGGCCTGGTGAGTCAGCCCAAGATCTCGAAAGAAAACAGAGTCTTGAGCGCCTCAGAAGCAAGAAATCCCAGGTAGCGGGCGAAATAGAACAGACGAAGGCCACATCACGCTTCGAATCGTCCGAGCCCGGTGACGTCGTTGCACTGGACGAGGCCATCGCCGGAAAGACGTCGACTGCCGGAGAAACTCGGGACACCTCGGCGCCCAGTATGGCACAAAAAGAGGAGCAAGGCGGTTATACTTCTCGCTTGCTGGCTGCGAAGAAGGCTGCCCAAAAAAATAGAGGTAGCGACAGCGAGGATTAGCCATGCAGCCCCCGTGCCCGTGGACTGGTTTGCCTCAGTCGCTTTTTGATTTACCGTTCCGGCAATAGCGCAATACTTAACCTGTCGGCCTCCAAACCAATTCCGTCGCAAACACTTATCACAACCCAACAACCCCAGACGAGCATCCCATGACAGACGTTGCCGAGCAGATGCAACAGCAGGCAGAAGAGTTTCGCACGCGGTACAAGGCAGTTCGTGACGAGATCGGGAAGATGATCGTTGGACACGACGAAATCGTGCACGGTGTTTTGACCAGCATGTTCGTCGGCGGTCACTGTCTGCTCGAAGGCGTGCCGGGGCTGGGCAAAACAATGCTTGTCCGTACGCTGGCGGAGACGCTCAGCCTGCAATTTAGCCGGCTTCAGTTTACGCCTGACCTCATGCCCGCCGACATTCTCGGCACGAATATGGTTGTCGAGGACGAACAGGGCCGAAAGTCGTTCGAGTTTCAAAGAGGACCGATCTTCACGCAGATTTGTTTGGCCGACGAAATCAACCGTGCCACACCCAAGACGCAATCGGCACTGCTGGAAACAATGCAAGAAGGCACGATCACCGTTGCCGGCCAGCGGTACGAACTCGATAAACCGTTCTTCGTACTGGCGACGCAGAACCCAATCGAGCAGGAGGGAACGTACCCTCTTCCGGAAGCCCAGCTGGACCGGTTTCTATTTAAGTTGGTCGTCGGGTACAGCACCCGTGATGAACTCAATACGATCGTAGATCGCACCACCCGCCGAGCCCAGATTGTGACGAATAAGATTATGAACGGCGAAGAGATTCTCCGATGGCAAGAGCTGGTTCGCGAAGTGATCTTAGCTCGGCATGTCCAAGACTATATTGTACGGCTGGTGCTGGCCACGCATCCCGAGGGGCAGATGTCTCAAGCCATCACGAACCAGTATGTTCGCTGGGGTAGCAGCCCTCGTGGTGCTCAGACGCTGGCCTTGGGGTCTAAAGTAAGGGCGCTGCTTGACGGTCGATTCAACGTCAGCTTTGAAGATGTACGGCGCGTTTTCCTACCCAGTATGCGGCATCGCGTTTTGCTTAACTTTGAAGCTCAAGCCGAGGGGATTGAGACCGATCAAATTCTGCTCGATATTCTAGAAAAGGTTCCAGAGAAGTCGGAGGAGTCGCTGGCCGACGCTGGCTAGTCGGGCTGGGTGTGGTCAGGATTCCGAAGCCGGCTTGCCACCGGCCGGTATGTAAAAAGCGGGAACCCAAAAGACGCACCGGTGGCCGGCGCCGTACCGCTTACCCAAGCAAAGGGCGGCGGAGCCTGGTTGGTTCGCACCAGCATAGCTGGTGGCTTACGAAATGAGTGATTGCATTGCGAATTGCCTATCTGACCGCCGGTGCTGCCGGAATGTATTGTGGAAGTTGTCTGCATGACAACGCGTTGGCGAAGGCACTGATCGAGTTGGGGCACGATACGGTTTTGGTGCCAACTTATACACCCATCCTGACCGACGAACCGAGCGTCAGTAGTGACCGTCTTTTCTATGGGGGACTGAACGTTTACCTCCAGCAGGCCAGTCCCCTGTTTCGCTGGCTGCCGAACTGGATGGATCAGTTTCTAAGTTCTCCCAGGTTGGTTGGATGGATTGCCTCGCGTGCGATGGGGACTTCCGCAAGCGGGTTAGGCGCGCTGACGGTATCAATGCTCCAAGGCAGCGAAGGCCGTCAAAAGAAAGAGGTTCGGCGTCTGTGCGATTGGCTGAAGACACTACATCCCGACGTCGTTGTATTTTCGAATCTGTTGATTGCTGGCTGCATCGCAGACATCAAAGCTCAGCTGGGTTGTCCGGTGGTCGTGATCTTGCAGGGCGACGATATCTTTTACGAAAGTCTTCAAGAGCCGTACCGCAGTCGCGCCATGCAGGAACTGAGAAAACTGGCCGCACAAGTCGATCTGTTTCTCGTGCACAGTCGGGACTACGGACATCGCATGCAGACGATGCTTGGGTTCGCACCAGACCGGCTGGCAGTGAACCCGCTGTCCATTGATACGCGTGATTTTGTGTCCTTGGAAATGTCGCCACGCAGCGAGGATCGGCCTCCCACGATCGGGTACTTGGCAAGACTTGCGCCAGAGAAGGGGCTGCACGTGCTGGTCGACGCCTTTATCGAGTTGCATTTGAGCGGTCGCTTGACCGGTGCCAGACTGGAGATCGCCGGTTGGCTTGGGAAACAGCACGAAGCATACTGGCATGAGCAACAACAGAAATTGATCGATGCCCAGCTTCGCGAGAGCTTTCATTACCACGGCAGTGTTGAAAGAGCAGAGAAATTGCAGTTCCTGCAGTCGATTGACGTTCTGTGTGTACCGACGACCTATCAAGAACCCAAAGGTCTGTTCGTGCTCGAGGCACTGGCATCGGGCGTGCCCTATGTACAGCCCGCGCACGGTGCTTTTCCGGAACTGCATCACCGCACCGGAGGAGGCCATCTGTTCGATCCGGAGCAGCCGGCGGAACTAGCCGATCGCCTGCAAGAGGTGCTGCAGGACCTGGACGCCTCGCGAGCCCTGGGACTCAAGGGGCGGCAAGTCGTGCTCGACAGTGCTTCGACGAATCACGAGGCCCAGCGGCTGGTCGAGTTGCTCCAGCGACTCTAATCGGCCACCGGCGGCATTTTGCGGTCCGAGCGAGTAATTATGGGACAATCCTCTTTGGGTGTCGTCTTGTAGATAGTTACTCAAACCGAACAGATTGGCTCGCCGCCCGTGATACCACCAGCTGAGATAGCAAGACTCTGGCGCGAACACGCGCGGGGTCTGGAGTTGCTGGCTCGGTCGCGGGGGGCAAGTGTTTCCGGTAGCTGCTCCGCCGAAGATTTTGTCCAGGAGGCGTTTATTCGTCTGGCTCGGCAGGCCGAAATGCCGGACGATCCGCTAGCTTGGCTGGCCCGGACTATCCGCAACATAGTCATTGATGCCAGCCGTAGCGAAGGACGTCGACGGCGCCGCGAGCAACTATTTGTAGAACGCGGAGAGCCCTGGTTTGAGCTTTCAGATGATCAGCAACCTGGCGGATTGTCGGCAGAGGAAGTCAGCAGTCTGCTGGGGCAATTGGAACCGGGGGATCGCGAAATCATTGTGGCGCACGTTTGGGGAGGAATGACATTTCGGCAGATCTCACTGGTGTATGATATTTCCTCATCCTCGGCGCACCGTCGTTACCTGTCAGCACTACAGCAGCTTCGTCAGTCGCTTGGTATTCAGTCGGCTAGCCAGTAAGACGCGGCGCTGCTCATTCGCTTTCGTCAAAGGTAGCGACATCCAAGGTGGCAATTTTATGGTACAGCGACACTCCAAACAGTAGCGGAGTCAAATATGTCAGATCAAGCAGAACCCGGTCAGCTCAGTGCGTCGCTTGGTAGGCTCGAATCGCAGTTGCGTAGGCTACGGCCTGCCAGATCGAGTGAGCGTGACGAGGCTGCGGAGCAGGCGGAGTTGTTGTACCGTTGTGGCTGGGAGGCCTGCCTGGCATCTCAGCGGCAGCAGCCACGTCGAGCGGGCCACCCGCGTCGCTGGCGTCCATTCCTGGGCGGTGCCGTTTCTGGGATTGCCGCCACATTGGTATGGATGACTCTAGGGGCTTCCCTCAGCACGGATTCATCGAAACCTAGTAGACAGCCGTTGATGATTGCGAGCGCAGAACTATCGACGGGTTCGGTCGCGGAGGAACCCCCCTCGGGTGAATTGCCGCTCGATGAACAGCAGTTTGCCAACATCAATATGGACCAGTTGCTCACGCATGTTTTGCCATGGGCCTGGCTGGGCACCGAGCGACTCCAGCTGCCGGCCACTGCGCCAGGTGTTCAGATGCAGACGACCGCTCTGAGCCCCGTCGCCAATCGTAGCTGGAGCCGCGTATTGGATGGAGCCGAAGGCACCCGCAATGATCGCTCGCAATGGATTCAGTCCAGAGGGAATCGGTCGCAATCCTTGAGAGGGATGTTTTTTCGCAGCCGCGACTTAGACGAATATTTCTAGCAGGTCGGAAACGGGGGCAGGTGCAGTTGCCGGAATTGCCCTGCAGGCGCTTCACACCACGGGCCGCCCGCGTGCTTCGCCTGGCGGGGTGCCTGGCCTCCTGTTCCCGGCCTCGACAACCGAACGTTCTGTGTGTGTTGGTTTTATTGACACCTGTTGAGAGAGGCCCCGATGAGAGCCAGGTTACTTACGATGACGGTTTTGCTTCTAGTTTCAGGTTGGACTTCGGAGGGCTACGGTCAGGCTTTCACTGGTTTGCAGTCGGCCGACCAGCAACCGCCGGAAACCGAAGTAACAGCAGAACACGTGCCCGCCGCTGATGGCGGCTTGGGTTCCACCATGACGCTCGCACAGGTCGAAAGGGCACGATCCGCGGCGCCAGAGAATACACAGCGCCTACTGACGGTTCGTCCAGCGGCGGAGCCCGTTCCCGCACTGGCCTACCGCATGTGGCTACCTGACTACACGTTGAAGCCAGGCTCAGCCCAAATGCGTTTTTTCCGAGCACTCATGCTTTGGCAGCAAGAATCATCTGAGGATCGCCAGAAGATAGAGTTGTGGGCCGTTGAAGAGGGACAACCACCGGAGCCGGGTGAGTTGACCAGTACGCTCGCTAGGCTGCAGGATGTATTCGACGAAATCCATCTGTTAGCAACTTCAGAGGACATGAGCTGGGATCACCGCCTGCGGGATGTCCGTGGTCTGGATATGTACAGTTATCTGCTGCCGGATGTTCAGGAATCTCGGTCGCTGGCTAGATTGCTTTCACTGAAAATTGACTCGCAGTTGGCCTCGGGTGACGTTCCAGGAGCGGTCGCGTCCCTGCAAGACGGGTTTCGTCTTGCCGGATTTGTCGGGCAGGGCGAAACGCTGGTGCAGCAGTTGGTTGGTCTGGCGATTGAAGGCATCATGCTGGACAAGGTGGAGCAGTTGATTCAGTTGGAAGATTCGCCCAATCTCTACTGGGCGCTGGCTACGCTGCCGCGCCCGTTGGTGGACATCAATAACTCGATCCAGTTCGAGTTGAGTTCCATTCACCGCGTGTTGCCCATACTGACTGAGGCGGAAAACGAAGGGCATAGCGAAGCGTATTGGAACTCCGCTTGGGCGGAGACCTTGGTGCAGCTCAAGGAAATCGGAGCAGGTGACCAGAGTATGAACCTGGCGTTTGCGGTCGTAGGTATCGCGTCCGCCAAAACGGCCAAGGAGAGGCTCATCGCCGGCGGGATGGACCGCGAGAAGGTCCAGCGCATGCCGGCTATTCGGGCCGTGTTGTTGGATGCGTCGCGGGAGATTCGAACCCTCTCCGATGAATTGGCGAAAGCCAATTACCTGCCCGGTGCGCTAGGGTACAAAATTCTTGAGCTTGAAGAAGACGAATTTGACGACTGGGTGGCGGAGAATCGGTACAAGTCAGGTGCGGCGGCCATCGTGGGGTTGCTCGTTCCGGCGGTGCATGCGGCCAAGTCGGCTGGCACTCGGCAGGAATACCTAATCAATCGGCTGATGACCATCGAAGCGCTGCGTATGCACGCAGCAGCTCATGATGGACAGTTGCCAAAGAGGCTCGAGGAACTAGATCCCGTACCGGCACTGCCTAATCCCTACAGTGGACAGCCGTTTGACTACCGAGTTGAAGCAGACAGCGACGCCCAGCTAGTGATCCTGTCAGCGGACGTGCCTGCCAATCTCAAGCAATATTTTAAGGAAATTCGTGTGCGTTTTGAGGATTGACCTGCGGGGTATCCTCGCGACGTCGCGTCTGCCGAATGGCAGCTGAGTTAGATTGTCAATATTTTTGTAATTCAACTTCGTTCACTTGTGCCGGACGAGCCCAAGCGGTGGTGCCCAGCACGGTGAAGGTTTCAGGAGAAGACAATGCGTACCTTGAGCTTAGTAATCGTCTGCCTGCTGTCACTCAGTTCCTTGTATGGGCAAGACCTGGGAGAACATCAGCAGATCGCAAAGTATCTGGATAGTGAAACCATACTCACCGGCTGGCTTGATATCTCCAAAGTGGATGCGGATGAAGTGGTGGAGTTTTTTTCCTCGCTCAATGGGGCGGGCCCGTCTAGTGAAGAGGTAATGCGAATCAGAGCTTTGCAAGACGCCCTGGTCAGGCTAAACGTCAACCGGATCTACTGGATCGGAGATTTGTCCGCGCTGGCCGGTGGACTGGAGAGTATTGTGGTACCCAGTGATAACCCGCAAGCCGTGTCGTTGATCCTGACCGCCCTAGGCGGACCGGCCAACTACCAGTTTGTTGAAGATGGCGACGTCACTCTAGGCGGCAGCCAGCGGCTGATCGACGCTCTGCAAGACCGCAATGGCGAACCAACCGAGCAGTTGCTCTCGGGCATCCGGTCCTGTGACGGCCCGCACGGAATTGCCGTCGCCACGCCAGCCTACGTGATGATGACCGCCATGGGCTTCTTGAAATCGATGATAGATGATGAGAACGTTGGTGAGTTGGCCAGTACAGCGGAGGCCATGTCGACGATCAAGTGGCTGACGCTGTCGGGCGATCTTCCCCCGTCCAAGGTCCGGCTGAGCATCAAAACGGACTCACCTGAGGCGGCCAACCAGCTATCGAGTTTTTGGAAGAACTACACGAATAAGCGGCTCAAGGAGAAATCGGTCGCGCTGGCTGCGGACGTCGATGGTGCTTCGGTGGTCCTGGCTTCGACATCGGAGCAGCAATCTGCTCAGATGCTAAAGGCGTTTCAGGAGTTGGGCGCTTACCAAGGCCCTTCGGGAGCGGTGAACGCTATGCAGCAGATTGGATTGGCCCTGCACAACTACCACGACAGTCACCATCAGCATCTGCCGGCTCAGAGTCTGGTCGATGCCGATGGCCGGCGGCTGTTAAGTTGGCGGGTGCTGATTTTGCCCTACCTGGGGCATGGAGCGTTGTACAAACAGTTTCACCTGGACGAACCCTGGGATAGCCCGCATAACCTGAAGCTGGCCGAGGCAATGCCCCCTGTGTATCGTTCGGCAGAATCGCAGCAGGTGGGGCCCGGTAAGACCCGGATTTTGGCTCCGATGACCAAAGATTCGGTCTTCGGTCGCCCCGGCGCTCCTCTTCAGTTTCGGAATATTGTCGATGGTTTGAGCAACACCATTTGGTTCGTGCAGGCGGCACCGGAGCATGCCGTCGTTTGGACCAAGCCCGAAGATTTGCTCGTCGATGGTGCCGATCCAGTTGGCTCGATCGTGTCTGGCAAGAGTAAAGGGTTTTGGGCTGGCTTTGTGGACGGAGCCGTGATGTTCCTTTCGCGTGAAAACGCGGCAGATACCATCAACGCGATGATAACGTTCGACGGTAAAGATAAGATCGAAGACGTCTTGCGTTGAAGCGGGGAGATTTCCGCCACAGGGTGTGTGGGTGGATCTGTCCTTAGTTCCGCCTGGACAAGGGAAAGGGCGTGCAGATTTTAAGTTGCTAGATTGCCTAAGCTTTACCTGCTCGGTCCGCCTGAATTGCAGATGCCGCGCAGCGGAATGGCTGGGAAGGGATTCAGGGAGAGGTCACCAGGAAGTTGAAATGCTCTGATCTAGCGAGATGTTAGAGCTGCACGTCGATGTGGCCACTGGAGAGTTGGGTGCTGAGTTGCTCGACTTGCTTGATCAGATCGACCGCCGCCTTGCCCTGCTGCTTTTGGGCGTCCAGCGACTTGCGTGCGACCGCCATTGCCGACTCATTTTTGACTTGAGCCTGCTGAATTGCAGATGCCGCGTTTGTAGTTAGATTGGCTTCCATAGTATTGACTGCCTTCGACACATGCCCTGGTTCACCTTGAGTTAAACCTTAGCATCTGTTTGGCGAGCCGCCAGTGAGATTTCCGGTCGTTGCGATTGTAGTGATCAGCCGGTGCATACCCTGCGCCCCCGGGCCCTGGCTTTTCTAGCTGCTCAAACGGGGCGTTTTCTGACTTGGAGCATGGTTTATCACTCCAAATTCGGTTTTTGAAGCCCCCGCCATTCACACCTTGGATGGGGCCAACCCATGTCTCTGGCTGAGCAAGTGGGTTACTTAGGCTACCCGGAACGATCTGTTAGGCAGGCAGATTCAGGTTCAACGGCGCGGAGCGTGCGAGTGCTTGGCCGGTGTTTTCATGCCGGTGTGTAACCCGCCGCAAATCCTTCCGCCCAAGCCGCTGTGTGGTCCCCGATGAACAGGATTGTGGGAATCCGTGGGCGGTCGGTCTGGATAAAGCGGGCTCAATCGTTATCTTGAGAGCCAGAACCATGTCGTCCGAATTCGACGACTCACTTGGCGGCGAGAGGGGCGAGAGACAGGGGTGCGGGAGTCTTCACGCGACCTGACGGAAATGAGCTGTGTCGCATTTTTTTGCTTACCATCTGTTAGGAATCACGTGGAGATTCGTCTTCTGTGTGTGTGATGGTATCTTAATTTTTTCCAGAACCGAAAACAGCTATGCCGACTGAAACCGAGACGGATATCGACCAGCTTCTGCAAACTCGCTTTGGGAAGCGTAGTTTTCGCTCCGGGCAAAGGGCGGTCATTGAGCGATTGCTCGATGGTAAATCGGCGGCCGCGATTTTTCCCACAGGTGGAGGCAAGTCACTGTGCTATCAACTGCCTGCGGTGTTGTTGGATGGCCTGACGCTAGTCGTCTCGCCGCTGCTTGCCCTGATGCGCGAGCAAGTCGATGAACTCAACGCGGCTGGTATCGCCGCTGCGCGACTGGATTCCACGCTGCCGGCCGACGAGGCACGTCAGGTAATGCAAGATGTGCGAGGTGGGAAAACGAAGCTCTTGTACGTGGCTCCCGAGCGTTTTTTCAACGAGAGGTTCCGCGAGTTTATTGGCGGTGTGCCTGTTGCACTCTTTGCAATCGACGAAGCGCACTGTATCAGCCAATGGGGGCACAACTTCCGTCCGGACTACCTGAAGCTGGCCAAGATCGCCAGGCAGCTCGGAGCCGAGCGCGTCCTGGCCCTGACAGCGACCGCAACGCCCGCGGTTCTAGATGACATCCGCCGCGAGTTTTCAATCGCACCTGAAGACGCGGTGCAAACCCCTTTCTATCGATCGAATCTGACAATCCGGTTTAGTCTTTGTGATGCCGCGACCCGAGATCAGCAACTGATCGAGCGACTGGAAAACCAGCCGAGGCAGCCCACGCTAGTTTATGTGTCGCTCCAAAAGACTGCCGAGCGAGTCGCAGAGCTACTTGAGAACGCCGGTTTGCCGGCCAGGGCCTATCACGCTGGTCTGGACGATGACGTACGCCGCGACGTTCAGGATTGGTTCATGCAGTCCGACGAGGCGATCGTAGTAGCCACCATCGCATTTGGTATGGGCATCGATAAATCCAATATCCGTGCCATCTATCATTACAATCCGTCGAAGTCGCTCGAAAACTTGGCTCAGGAAATAGGTCGTGCCGGGCGTGACGGAGAACCGGCCCTGTGCGAGACGCTGTTGGTGCCCGAGGATCGTGTTGTCCTGGAAAATTTTCCTTACGGCGACACGCCTGGAATCGCCTCGGTGCGCAAGTTCGTGGAGTTGCTTGTTGGACAGCCCGAGCGGTTCTTCGTCAGCTACTATACTTTGGCGTATGAGACCGACATGCGTGACTCGGTGGTGCGAACCCTGCTGACCTATCTCGAACTCGAAGAAATCATCGAGGCGACAGCGCCGCGGTATGAGACCTACAAGTTCAAGCCGCGTGTCTCCTCGTCCGATATCCTGAAACATTTTGACGATGAGCGGCGAACGTTCGCATCGTCCGTACTCGCGTTGACGGTCAAGAAAAAGATATGGTTCGAAATCAGCCTGCCGCAGGCCGCCAATCGCTTGAAGTGTGATCGTTCCCGCATCGTGAAAATGTTGGACTACTTCGCGGAGCAAGGTTGGGTCGAGTTGCAGGCCAGCGGGTTGGTCCATGGCTACCGGAATCTAAAGCCGATCACCGATATCGATTTGTTGGCTCAGGAACTCTACCAGTACGCGCTAGACCGCGAGATCGGCGAACTGACTCGGCTGGATGAATTGTTCCAGTTGATGTGCTCCGAGCAGTGTCAGAGTGCTGCACTGTCCGAGCATTTCGGACAGTCCCTGGACGCAGCCTGCGGACGTTGCAGCGCGTGTGTCGGCGCTGCGATTACGGAATTGCCCGAGCCGAGTTATCCGCAAATGGGGGATTCTGCTTTGACCGCGATCCGGAGACTGAGTAAAGAGCATCCTGAGCAGCTTGGCGATGCACGTCAGCAGGCAAGATTTCTATGCGGTTTGTCTTCTCCCAAGCTAATTCGGGCCAGGTTGACTCGCGACCCCATGTACGGCTGCTGTAGTGCTATCCCTTTCGATCGAGTCATCGAAGCCTTGGTCGGGTAAAGAAGACTTAGCAGCCTTCCAGAAGTAAAGTGTCTGACCCTCTCCGGCCGTTCGCTTTTTTAACGTTTCAGCACGGTCTCGGGTCAAAGGTAAGAAAAACGCGGGCTGCAAAACTGACGCTCGCCAGGGCACCGGGAAGCTGGGCTCAGGAACTCGAGATCGAGATTTGCTGTCTATCTTCGCTTTTCGAGGTGTTTCCTTGGGCCGTAGGTGCCCTCGCATCGAAAGTCGCTGGCATTAGGGTCTCCAGCACGGGACTGTTGCACTTGCCAGTCCGCGCGGCCCATCTGCAGGGCTGGGGCTGCCATGCCACCTGTCGGGTATGTAGGTCCTGTTGCCAGCGAATGACACGTTGTCGCACCAGCATCGCACATAGTTGCAGCCGACGGGCTGCGCGGTAAGATCAATCACTGTGGAGAGCGAGCAAACATTTTCTCTTACGATTACGCTTCCTTTGAAGCCGTCGCATGGTTTTTAGCTCGCGAAACAGATTAAAACTGCTCGCACGCAGGCTTTTGGGACTGCTTGTGCTCGGGGCTGTTCTGTTCGCATCTATGCCGCTTCCCGTCGCTTGGAAGCCGGTGCAAAAGGGCGGCGAACGTTTTCCTTGCCAGAACAATAGTTGCGGCTGCTCGACGCCGCAGCAGTGCTGGACACGCTGCTGCTGTTACTCGCCATCGCAACGGCGTCGGTGGGCTGAGCAGCACGGGGTGACGCCGCCCGAATACGCCGTGCTGGATGAGGATGAGGTCGTAGACGAAGGGCATGCTGCGAGCGAGGTGCTATCCGCCAGCCGTGTGGGTGACGAGAGGCCTGCGAGTTGCTGTGCGTCTAAGGCAAGGGCTGAGACATCCTCCACGTCAACGCCAGCCCCTGAGGCAACAGCGCAAGCCCTGCCAAGGCGTTGTTGCCAGACTCAGGCAAAGTCAGGGTGTTGCTCCGGCAACCATTTGGCAGAAACGGAAACTTGCAGCGACAAAGATCGGCCAGAAGACAGGGAAGCAGACGGCTCCGATTCGACTGCGGATTCAGAAACCGTGACTGTGCTTTCCATGATGGCGCTGAAGTGTCAGGGAGCATCGAGTGACTTTACGGTGCTACCCTGGGCTATCATCGAATCCTTGCAAGTCAGTTGTACTTTCCCGGAACCGGTCGTCCAGCCTTACGGGCTTGAGGACCACTGCGTTGCATCGGCCATTCTGGCTCCCGAAACGCCGCCGCCGAGGCGCGCCTCCGTGCTGGTGAGTTGCTGAAACAGAGCTGCCGGACCCTCGGCTTTGCCAGGTCTTTCCGGCTGTTGGCTAGCGGTATGCGGTCGAGGTGGCTCATTTCATACCCATCAGCACCAACGGCACGACGCCGAATCTCAGAGTCACTCCCTGTTTACCACGAGCGACATGGCTGCCACTGCGCTGACGCTCTGACGTCCATCGGGAGTTGCTGAGTCACCGCGTCTTTCATCCGACTGTGCGCCGGGCGAATCCGGCTCGCCGTCGCACACTTGCGAAGTTTTTCTTCGGCGTTCGCTCTCCACAAGCTAGCCGACCGAATTTGCGCAAGTGTGCTTCCGCGGGCCGCATCAAGGGACCGTTGCGCGCAGCATCAAACTATCAATCCATCCAATGCAGGAAGGCTTCCAATGAATCAGCCAAAACAGATCAGAAAGTTCCGTCCCAATCCGCCCGAGGCACCACGCCATCACGGCTTCACGCTCGTGGAGTTGCTCGTGGTGATTGCCATTATCGGAATCCTAGTCGGTTTGCTGTTGCCGGCGGTGCAAGCGGCTCGCGAGGCGGCGCGGCGCATGTCTTGCAGCAACAACTTGAAACAACTCGGACTCGCGCTCCACAACTATGAGGGTGCTCTGCGTCAATTGCCCGCGAATTACACCAACGCGACGGGCATCAGCGGAAACTTCTCGGTATTCGCACAGCTCGCTCCGTACTATGAACAAGGCAACCTGGCAGACTTGATCGATTTTGGCCGGCCGTTGAACGTGGGTTGCTGCCCAGGGCGTATGGTCGCGCCGCATGACACGGCGGCCGCGACCCAAATCCCAATGCTAAATTGCCCTAGCGAGAGTTTGCCGACCAGTTTCGAAGTCGTCACGATGTCCGGCTCGGGACCCCAACAAACTTACGCGGGGACGAACTATCACATGAACTTCGGTACGGGGGTGGGGACGCTGTACGATACACGTCGGCCCACGGACGGAATTCTATGGATCAACGCCCGCGTCAGCTTCGGGACGATTACCGATGGTCTCAGCAATACGCTGGCCTTTGCCGAATCGCTGATCGGGCAGCAAGTCCAGAACGCAACGGAGCCTCAGACGGACGCGGAGCGAGTTCGCACGATGTATAACGTGCGATGCGCGTTCATCGATCGCAAGATTCCACCCTCGCCAGCTGGGTTCAACGGCTACACACTGCCTGAAGATCCGAGCCTCTTGGACTCGGTCACTCGCGGCAGTGGCTTGCATCGGGGTTGGTCCGGACATCGAGGCGGCGGTTGGATCAACGGCCGAGAGTATTACACGGGCTATTCGCACTATCACACGCCGAACAGCAAGATATCTGACGTGAACGGTTGCGGCTGGGGAGTTTTCGCCGCACGCAGCAACCATACCGGCGGCGTGAACGTCGCTCGCTGCGACGGCGGCGTCCAGTTCTTGAGTGACAGTATCGACCTTCAGACATGGCGTGCCTTGGGAACGCGTAACGGCGGAGAAGTGTTCGATCTGGAGTAGCCGCCGGTTGCTTCCCGGAGCCTCCCGCCTTCGAGCCCGGCGCCAATTTTATCTCGAAACACCATTGCGTTTTCTTTCAGGAGTCCAAACTTATGTTCCGCAAACTTGCTCCGTTGTGCCTACTCGTGTTTACCCTTTTCACCCCCTTTGTCTCGGCCCACGATACCTGGGTCGAGACCGGATCGCTATCCGCCCCGTGCGGCGAGTATGTTTACGTCGATTTGATGCTCGGCAATCATGGAAATGAGCATCGAGATTTTAAGTTGGCCAGCAAGATCAGCTTGGCTCCCTGCACGTTGACCGCCACCACTCCAAGCGGCAGAGAAGTGGACCTCAAGCTTCTGCTCACCGACATGGGGAGCGCAGAAAAAGAAGGCTACTGGACAGCCCGCTATGAAGTCGACGAACCTGGTGTCCACGAGGTGGTGCATACTCTCGATACGTTGCACAAGACGACCCGCGCCATCAAGAGCGCAAAGACATACGTTGTGGCTCAAAATCACCTCAGCCAAGAGCGACCGAGTCGCGATGCTGCATCCAAGTTCGCCGCGATGCCCCAGGTTCACGGTCACGGGCTGGAGCTCGTCTTGCGAACGTCCTTAGTCGAAGTCGGCGCCGGTCGCGAGTTGAAGCTCAGGGTGCTGCGTTCAGGCAAGCCGCTGTCAGATGCTCGCGTCACTTTTGTTCCACGCGGCAAGACGCTTAGCAAAGGCTTCGAT